>CAVERO010000181.1:0-5503 GCA_963617915.1 Candidatus Methanomethylophilaceae archaeon
GCGCCAGACACTTTACAACTGGAGAGACGAGGGCTGGCTCGTGATGGATGAAGGCAAGGTTCATCTACCTCGTACCATCGAACTCTGGGAACTTTTCATCAAAATCATTTGACACTGTTCAGGTTTTTTCGGGCTATTCCGTAACCAAATAAAACCAAACAGGGCCAAAATGCATAATCCATTGGACACTTCCACAAAAAAGTGTCCAATGGATTTTGTCTTTAAATATCGTTTGATTTACATCGTTTCGTCATCCTCCGGATTCCGCACGAAACCTGTAAAGTGCTATCTGTTACACTATTGTAGCTTCAAAGTAATTTCTTTTCCTTTGCTGTCGATATATCAAGGTCCACTATGGACACAACCGGTTGTGCCAGATGTTAAATGTAAAATGAAAAAGTTATGTTATACGATGACACAACACCCATCGCAGCCCTCACGGTTGCAGATCTCAGGCAACTGATACGCGAGACCTCAGCCGCCTCCGTAACCGACGACACCCGCACTCACGTCCGCTATGTTTACGGGCTCCGCGGCATCCAGCAGCTTTTCGGCGTGAGCCACAAGACTGCGCAGGAATACAAGGACGGACTCATCAAGGACGCAGTGCGCCAGAACGGCCGCAAGATCATAGTCGATGCCGACTACGCAGTGGAACTCTTCGGAAGGAGGAAAGACAATGCCGGAAAATAACAAGCCACTCGACCCGCGTCCCGCCATCGCCGCCGAAGCCGGCAAGGCGCGCAAAGCCCCCAGACACATAGGTCTGCTCTCCGTCAAGGCCGCCAACGACTGGATAGAAGAATCCCTCCTCGCGCCCGACCCCAAGACCTACTTCCACGACCTCATCGTCCAGTACGAGAACACCGTCATCTTCGCCTCCAGCAATGTAGGCAAGTCCATCCTCGCCATCCAGATAGCCGAGGACATCGCCCGGAGCGAGAAGATAATGTACGTGGACCTCGAACTTTCCGCCAAGCAGTTCCAGATGCGCTACACCGACCCCACCACCGGCTACCGTCACATCTTCCCGGCCAACTTCACCCGCGCCGAGATCGCCCCCGAACTCATAGTCGGGGCCGACCTCGAGCAGGAAATCCTCTCCTCCATCGAAGAAGCCGCCAGACAGGGCACACGCTTCTTCGTCATCGACAACATCACCTTCATCTGCAACGACTCCGAGAAAGGCTCCACCGCCGGCAGCTTTATGATGAAACTCATCAGCCTCAAGAAACTCTACGCCCTCACCACCGTAGTCATAGCCCACACGCCCAAGCGCCGTGGCTGGGAACCCATCACCCAGAACGACCTCGCCGGCAGCGCCAAGCTCATCAACTTCTTCGACGCCGGCATAGCCCTCGCACGCAGCGCCAAAGACGACCGCCTCCGCTACCTCAAGCAGGTCAAAGTCCGCACAGGCGAATACCGGTACGACTCCGACAACGTTATCATCCTCGACATTGCCAAGACCGACGGCTGCCTCCGCTTCGAGATTCAGGGCTATGCCCACGAATCCGACCACCTCCGAGGTCGCGACGGCGCAGCCGACGACTACGACGAGATCATCGAAATCCTCAAGCTCCAGCGCGACGGCAAATCCGTCCGCGAGATAGCCTCCGCCCTCGATATGGCGAGTACCACCGTCTTTCGCCGCCTCAAAAAGGCAAAAGAGAACAACATCACCATTCCTGCCGACACTCCCGACCCTGTTCCATCCGTTCCGCCTGTTCCACTCGCGGAACAAGTGGAACACCCGGAACAGCGGCTCCCGTTTTCAGAGGAGGACAGAGTATGAACTACCGCTACCACCTTCTCAAATACGCCGGCATCCGCACCCGCTTCACCTGTCCCTCCTGCGGACGCAAGCACTGCTTCGCCCCCTATGTCGATGCCGATGACCGCCCTGTGAATATAGAGAAATACGGCCGCTGCGACCACGAATCCTCCTGCGGCTACTGCCTCTACCCTCCGAGCGAAAAGGACTGGCGCGAGTCCTGGAACGAATACGCCGCCCGGCAATCATTCCGTCCCAAATCCGTTGCGGCCGTGCCGGCGCACGTCCAATCCGCCCCAGATGTCTGCACCATCCCTGCCGACATAGTCAGCCGCACCGTCCGTCTCCACCCCCGCAGCGATTTTCTGATGTTCCTTAGCACCATAGCCTCCGAAGAGGACATCATCCGAGCCGTCAATGAATATCAGCTCGGACTCGCCAGAGGCGGAGCCGTGGTCTTCTACCAGATAGACACCCTCGGCCGCTGCCGCACAGGCAAGGTGATGAAATACGACCCACTCACCGGCCACCGCATCAAAGACCCGGATGCCGTCACGCCCATCACCTGGGTGCACTCCCTGCTCAGCAGGCAGGGGATGCTCCCTTCCGGCTGGACACTCAGCCAATGCCTTTTCGGAGAACACCTCCTTCCACGATGCCCGGACAAGCCCGTCGCCCTCGTGGAGTCAGAGAAAACCGCCGTCATCGCCTCCATCTTCTGTCCCGACTTCCTCTGGCTCGCCACCGGCGGCAAAGCCCAGATGAACGACCGCATCGAAGTCCTCCGGGGACGCAATATCGTAGCCTTCCCCGACATCGACGGCATCGAAGCCTGGCGCCACAAAGCCGCCGAACGTCCGCACCTCGCCATCACCGTCTCCGACCTCGTCCTCCGCAACGCCACCCCCTCCGACCACGCCGCCCACATCGACATCGCCGATTTGCTCATACGATGGAGACAAGCCGGTCGTACATCCGGCAACTCGGCAGACACTACAACAGGCACTGCCGATGACACTTCCGGCAATGCTCCCGATCCGGTCTTTCTCCAGATTCATAAGTACATCTCCCTGAAACACCACGACAATGTACTTGCGCTGATTGAGGAGTTAGAGTTGGAGGTGGTTGGAGTGGGGAGGATGACAGTCCCTGCACCATCCGGCGATATAAGAAAATATCGGAAGAATTAGAAATTTACAATCTGTTTATTCCGTCAATTACCGCACTTTTCTAAGAATAACAATGAACTCATTTGTCATCGTGCTTACCTTGTCACCGGGTTTATTGGTTGGCGAAGTCTTTGAAGGCATCCTCTTATTTGGAATGCACCTTACAATCGTGGTCTCATGCTCAAAGCCGCACTTCTCAAACATTTCGGCTGTGAAATAATCAAGAGGGATCTGAATACCTTTTACTGTTCTATTTCCCACGACATAACATACGGTACCACCAATACGGACGGTTTTTGCGACATTTTGTATTGACAGCCAATAGTCATTTAAGAATGCGATGACTTCGCAGTATCGTTTGTTATCCAATATGTGAATTTCGTCAAGAACATCATGAATGGAATCAGTTTGAAACAACTCCTGATTTGTTTTCCTCCCTCCCATTAACAAGGAATCAAGTTTACCGGCATTTTCAAACCCAAACCATTCGTTTGCCCACCTTGAGAACTGTCCATAAGCGACGGTTGTACGACTATCACCATAAGGGGGAGATGTCACCACCATATCAACAGAACCATTTCCAATCAAATCTTGAGGAATCCCGGTTGTGGAGTTAAATTCACAGATTGTTGCTGTAGTATGGGACTGTACACTATTAAAACTTTTAAGACCTTTTAGATTTCGTTCTGCTTTCTGGGCGAAAATCTTGAATACATCAGGCTTGAATTTTTTGATACTCTCTTCTTTCATACGGAAGCGTTTGAATTCGCCATTACGCGTAAAAGACGTTTCTCGCACGGTTTCAGCAAGAACGAGGTTAAAAAAATCCGTATTTGAAGTAAGATGGTTGATTTCCTGCGAGAGAAATGATAATTTGTATAGAACTTCCTCAGTGTACCAAAAAGAATAATTGGATATTCTATCGAAATTTGTATCTAAGACTTTATCCGCTGAATAAAATGCACAGTTAAAGCATATGTTTTGTATTTGACTTGAAATCTCGTCCTCGTCATAATGAGTGGTTTTCACTCTTGACATCATTCTGGCAAGTGGATTCAAGTCAGTACCTATTGAATTGACGCCGGCAACGGCCGACTCAACTAAGGTGGTTCCACTTCCCATATAAGGGTCAAACACAAGGTCAAAATGTCCTTCTGGCTTATGTTCATTTATTAACGACCTACATACTTGAGGAATCATCATTGCGGGATATGCGTGATATCCGTGAGTGTATTCCTTTGTGTCTGCATCCCAGAAACTCCATCTGTCATCAAACACTCTATTATAGATCTTCATTATAAATTATAGTCTACTATAAACAACTATGAACAATAAAAATACTCTCATTTTGAGAGTGGGCAAAAGTAGTTCATTTTCTACATTTGTGCAACAAATTTACGCATTTTCTTATGAAAACGGATTATCAAAATGCTATTATTGATAAGATAAGGAAGTTACGCTTGGCAAAAAGCATTAGTCAGTATCGACTTGCTACTGCAATTGGAATTAGTACTGGGCAGATTGGCAATATAGAGACTCCGGCAAGACCTCATAAATATACATTGGAGCAGTTATCAATCATTTGCGATGAATTTGAAATAAGAATACAGGATTTATTCCTTGATGATCCAGATAGTTTAAAGCAAGATGAACTGGTTAAACGGTTAATTAATAGCATTATTGAATATGAAAAGTAACAAAGAAAGGCTTATCGAGATTTTTGAGGAAATTCACGATAGAGGGTGGGTTCAAAGCCACCGTAGCAATAATACTGGAATCGGGAAGACGTTTGAGGATTTAGCTGGCGTAGAAGAAAACAATAGTCAGGGTCCAGATTTTGAGGAATTCGAGATTAAAGCGCATCGTGATGAAGCAAATTCTCCTATTACTTTATTCACATTGGCCCCGACCTTCCCTAAACAGGCAAATCGCTATCTAAAAGACAGATTTGGCGAGTTCTATCCCGGAAGTACATCTTTAAAGAAATTGCATACGTCGATTTTCGCGGACAGGAAAAACTCTTACATCGGGAAATATGCATTTCAGCTTATAAATGATAGGGAGGCGGAAGTCTTGAAGATTGGCGTATACGACCTTCACTCTGGGCAATTAATTGACGATACAGCCGGCTATACATACGACAAGTTAAGAGAAAAATTGTTCAAAAAGTTGAATAACCTCTTCAGTGTTAGCGCGGAAAGGAGATTCATAAATGGAGTAGAAGAATTTCGGTTTACAAATGCAATTATATACACAAATCCATCTTTTGAGCGTTTCCTTAAAATCCTCGATGATGGCCGAGTCCAGTATGATATTAGAATAGGTAGTTACCAGTCTGGTGATAAATATGGTATGCCACACGACCACGGCAGTGGTTTTAGAGTTCGAGAGGATTACATCTTTACACTTTATGATTCAACGGAGTTTGTGAATCCGGAATAATTCTGAATAAATTGATAAACGAGAGCGCTCGAATGAAAATTAAAAAATACTGAATAATCTGCGCAGTCTCAATTTAAAGAGATGATACGTACTCCTCCGCCTACTTTTTCATAAATTG
>CAVERO010000182.1:0-5496 GCA_963617915.1 Candidatus Methanomethylophilaceae archaeon
GCCGCCGCCCCCCGTATCTCGATATATTCTTTCTTTCCCATCGTTTCCGCTTTATTCCGCAAATTTAACGAAAATATGTATCTTTGTTTCTAAACAAAGTTTGAACTTCGTTTAGTTCTATGAATATGAATCATCAACTGAATATCAAGACATTTGTGTTCAATTCGTTCCGGGAGAATTGCTATGTGCTTTGGGATGAGTCCGGGAACTGTGTTTTCGTGGATCCGGGGTGCTACTGGCCTGAGGAGTTCGCCAGGCTGAAAGAATTGGTTGAGACCGAAAGGCTGACCCCGAGGGCGGTGTGGCTGACGCACGGGCATTTCGACCACGTGCACGGGGTGCTGAGGATAGTTCAGGAATATTCCGTGCCGGCGCTGATGTCGCCCGAGGACAAGATAATTCTGGACAACAATCCGGCTGCGGTCAGAGAGTTCGGGCTCACGGCGCGCGACTCCTCCGAGATCCGGACGGTTGACATCCGGGACGGAGAGATTCTGAACACTCTGGAAGGTTCGCCTTTCAAGGTGATAACCACTCCGGGACACACTCCTGGAGGGGTTTGCTATTACAGCGAGGCTGACAAGGTCCTGCTCAGCGGAGACACGCTTTTCGCCGGGACCATCGGGCGGTCGGATCTACAGGGCGGAGATTATGACCAGCTGATAATCAGTGTTATGGACAAGCTGATGGGCTTGCCGGGCGATGTGGATGTGCTACCGGGTCACGGACACCGCACCACAATCGCCGACGAGCGGACCCACAACCCTTTCCTCCAGCCGTTCAACGAGCCCGAGGAAGAGCCTGACTGGGACAGTGACGGAATTGAGATAGAGGGAATCGGTCGCTGAGCTTGTCGAAGCGCACCGATTGTTCAAAGTTTAGCTTGACGAGGTCGCTTCGACAGGCTCAGCGACCGAAGAAAAGGAGAAATATATGCACATAGGAATAGCAGGCAACATAGGCAGCGGCAAGACCACCCTCACAAGGATGCTGGCCGCCCATTACGGATGGACACCGAAGTACGAGTCGGTGACCTACAACCCCTACTTGGAGGACTACTACAAGGACATCCCCCGCTGGTCGTACAATCTGGAGACCTATTTCCTCGCCCAGCGGTTCAAGGACGTGCTGGAAATAGCCAAAAGCAAGGACGTGGTCATCCAGGACAGGACGCTCTTCGAGGGCGTGCACATCTTCGTGGCCAACAACTACGCCATGGGCAACCTCTCCAGGCGCGACTACGAGACCTACATGGAACTCTTCAACGTGATGGCCGCGACAGTGCGCAGACCCGACCTTCTGATCTACCTCAAGTCATCGGTGCCTCACCTCGTGGCGCAGATCCAGAAGCGCGGCCGCGACTACGAGCAAAGCATGAGCCTTGAATATCTCGGCGGCCTTAACGACCGCTACGACAAGTGGATAAGTGAATATGACGGCAAGGTTCTGACCATTGAGACCGACAGTCTCGACTTCGAGAACCGTCCGGAGGACTTCGCATCCGTCACCGACCGGATCGACGCCGAGCTCTACGGACTTTTCCCATTGGAAAAATAATGTTATTTTTGTGGTGGGATTGTTCTGAATATGAACACTTCCCGTACGGAATGACGGAATAAAATAAACATCAAGGATATGCACATTGCGATAGCAGGCAACATAGGCAGCGGCAAGACCACCCTGACAAAGATGCTGGCGGCCCATTACGGCTGGACGCCCAAATTCGAATCGGTTGACTTCAACCCTTATCTTTCCGATTTCTACGCCGACATGGAGCGTTGGTCGTTCAATCTTCAGATTTATTTCCTGAACAAGAGGTTCAAGGATGTCGTGGACATCTCAAGATGCAGCGATGTCATCATTCAGGACAGGACAATCTACGAGGATGCCCGCATATTCGCCCCGAACCTTCACGACATGGGTCTGATGAGCACAAGGGATTTCGAGAACTACTCTGACCTCTTCGACCTGATGATGTCGCTGGTCAGCAAGCCCGACCTGCTCATCTACCTTAAGTCGTCCATCCCGAATCTGGTGGCCCAGATCCAGAAGAGGGGCAGGGAATATGAAAGCAGCATCAGGATCGACTACCTCACCGGCCTCAACAAGCGCTATGAAGAGTGGATTTCCGGCTACGACGGCCATCTTCTGACAGTCGATGTGGACAGCATCAAGTTCGAGAACCGTCCGGAGGACTTCCAGACAGTGACCGACAGGATAGACGCCGAACTCTTCGGACTCTTCCCGGAAATCCGGCAGATTGAAGAATAATGACTTCTTGGCGAGCGGCAGGAAAAGTTCATTCCCTGCCGCGGTTTTGACAAAGATTATAAACACTTCTTAATATGTCATCTGCAAGACCGACAATAATCGAATTCGTGGAGAAATATACCCGCGAGTTCTCATCCCACGTCTTCCTCCGCGAAAAGGTTGACGGAAAATGGACCGAGACCACATTCGAGCAGACCCGCAAGGAAGGCTGCCGCATCGGAGCCGGACTGATGGCCATGGGACTGGCCAAGGGAGACAGGGTGTCTCTTCTGTCCGAGGGCAGGAACATGTGGATTCTCGCCGAGCTTGGCATCCTCTATGCCGGCGGTGTGAGCGTTCCGCTCTCCATAAAGCTGGAGGAAAGCAACGATTTGACTTTCAGGATTCAGCACTCCGAATCAAGGTTCGTGATAGTCTCCGGACAGCAGCTTCCGAAGATTCGCAGGATAATCTCGCAGCTGGACTGCGTCGAGAAAGTGATTGTCCTGGATGACATTCCGGCCGCCAACGCCAAGGAAGTCTCTATGGAGTGGGTTCAGGCTCTCGGAGACAGCTATCTGTTCGGACATAAGGCCGAGTTCGAGGAACGTTACAACTCCGTCCAGCCTGACGACTATGCCACGATCAGCTACACTTCCGGCACCACAGCAGACCCTAAAGGCGTTCTGCTTACGCACCGCAACTACACGGCCAACGTCGAGCAGGCCCATTCCGTGATCAGTGTCAAGCCTGACTCCACGATGCTCATCATCCTGCCTCTTGACCATTGCTTCGCGCACGTGGCCGGATTCTACACGATGATGTCCTACTGCGGCAGCATCGCCACAGTCCCCATCGGAGCCAATCCGCTCGCCACGCTCAGGAATATTCCTATAGCGATCAAGGAAGTCCGTCCGCACGTGATGCTGTCCGTTCCGGCGCTCGCCCGAAACTTCAGGAAGAACGTCGAGACCACCATACACAAGCAGGGTCCGAAAGTCGAGAAACTCTACAATTTCGCCCTGAACCTCGCTATCTCCTATAACAAGGAATATTACAACCGCGGCGGTGTCCTACAGCTTTGGAAAAAGCCGTTGATGGCCTTGTTCGACAAGATCATATTCAAGAAAGTCCGTGAGGGCTTCGGTGGCAGGATGGAGTTCTTTGTCGGCGGCGGCGCCCTTCTGGACATCGAGCTTCAGAGGTATTTCTGTGCCATCGGCATCCCTATGTTTCAGGGCTACGGGGTGTCCGAGGCTACGCCTATCATCTCCGCCAACTCCACCGGCCACGCCATGTTCGGCTCTTCCGGACGCGTCGTGAAGCCGCTTGACATCAAGATTTGCGACGAGGCCGGCAAGGAAGTCCCGCTCCGCAGCAAGGGTGAGATTGTGGTGCGCGGCGAGAACGTGATGGCCGGCTACTGGAAGAATCCTCAGGGCACGGCGGAGGCGCTGCGGGACGGCTGGCTGCACACCGGAGACATGGGCTATATGTATGATTCTGAATATCTTTACGTTGTCGGCCGATTCAAGTCCCTGCTGATTTCCTCCGACGGAGAGAAGTACAGTCCGGAAGGATTCGAGGACTCCCTGACCGACGGCTCAAAGTTCATCGAGCAGGTCATCCTGCACAACAACCAGGATCCTTACACCATTGTCCTGATAGTCCCGGCGAAGGACGCTCTCAAGGAATATGTTTCCTCGAAGGGTCTGGATCCGGCTTCGCGCGGGGGTAAGGAGGCGATGCTCGGGAAGATTCAGGAGGAGATTGACTCTTACAGGAAGGGCGGTTCTCACGAGGGGATGTTCCCGGAAAGGTGGCTGCCGGCCGCCGTGGCAGTGCTGCCTGAACCGTTCACCGAGCAGAACGGTCTTGTGAACAGCACGATGAAGATCGTGCGCGGCAAGGTCGAGAAGCGCTACGCCGACCGAATCGAGTACGCCTACACCGCCGAGGGCAAGAACCTCCTTAACGATAAGAACATTGAAAGTCTGTAGATTATGAGTGCTTTATATTCCCGTTTCATGACGTTGGCCGCTTCTGTCCTTGCGGTTTCTGTGTTGTTTGCCGGCTGCGGTGGCACGGGCGAAGAGAAGAAGGACGAGCCTGTTGTGCCTGAGGAGGAAGTGTCATTCGCCCGCGGCGCGGACATCAGCTGGGCTTCGGAGATGGAATATGACATGGCCCACAATCCGTCCAGAATCAACGGGACGGCTTTCAAGGATGCCAAAGGCAACACAGGTCTGCTCCCTGTGCTTAAAGCCACGGGTGTCAACGCCGTCCGTCTTCGTGTCTGGGTGAAGCCGGAGGATCCTAATGGCTGGAGCGGCAAGGACGATGTCGTGAGGATGGCCAAGCGTGCTGCCGAGGCAGGGATGTCTGTGATGATTGACTTTCATTACAGCGATTTCTTCGCCGATCCGGGTCGTCAGGACACTCCGTCCGAGTGGTCCGGTCTTGACCTGAACGGCCTTTGCGCCAAGGTGGCCGAGCACACAAAGGATGTCCTCTCGGCCCTGAAATCCGCCGGAGTGACTCCTCTATGGGTACAGGTCGGCAACGAGACCCGTCCTGGGATGCTTTGGGAGACCGGGCGTCTGTACAACGACAAAGGCGACATCGCTGGCGGGTGGTCGAACTATGCGGCTCTCTCCAATGCCGGCTATGACGCCGTCAAGGCCATATTCCCTAAAGCCCAGGTGATTGTGCACATCGACAACGCCTATCAGGACAACACCTGGTTCTTTGACAAGCTCAAGGCCCAGGGCGGCAAGTTCGACATGATAGGGCTTTCCCACTATCCGATGAACAACTCTTCGATGACGTGGAAGGCGATGAATTCTGCAGCCGTCCTGAACATCAAGTCGCTGGCATCCAAGTACGGCTGCAGGGTGATGGTCTGCGAGGTCGGCGTGAACAACCCCGCATCTGACCGTTCAGCCTCGACCCTGTGCATGTCCGATTTTCTGAACTCCGTGAAGTCCCTGTCCGTCTGTGCCGGAGTCTTCTACTGGGAGCCTCAGGTTGACGGCAAATGGAGACCATCCATCTATGAGAAGCCTGGCCGGAACTGGGGAGCCTACGGCATGGGAGCCTTCACCTCCGACGGCTCAGCCCTGACCCCGACCTCCATCCTCGCTCCGTTCGCCGAATAGCCATACGTTCCTGCATTTTTTTTGTAAATAGTAACTGCTTGAAAACAAGACGATAAGCTGTTTCTCTTTAGGAACTTTCAACTAAAGA
>CAVERO010000183.1:0-3582 GCA_963617915.1 Candidatus Methanomethylophilaceae archaeon
CTTCTCTGATTTTCTCGTTGGCCGCCTTTATGACTGCCAGCGTGGTCGTGTCACAATCGTACACCGAGAACATCCCCTGCGGCTCGAACGGCGGATCACCGATGAAGTCGTCCCCCTCTTCCCACAGGACATCTCTCTGACGTCCGGCCCCCGCGAAAGCCCAGAAGTTGGCTCCGGCCAGGACATCCCCGTCAGCGACCGACTTCGCCACCAACTCGAAGAGCCATGAATAGTACTCCTCGCGGTGGGTCGTGCCGGTGGCGATGTCGTAGGACCTCTCGCCGTCCACAAGGTCACGCAAGAGCCCGAACTCTTCCACGACAAGCGGCTTGCCCAGTCTTCGGGCCACGTCAATGTGGTTCTGAAGCTGGGACATGCTGTCGCCGTAGAGGTCTTTGAAGCCCCAGTTGTCAGGCCAGATGTGGAAAGTGCAGTACGAGATGAGAGGGTCGGCGTGGATGGCCTCGTAATCCTCCGGGATGTTCTCACATCCTTGCTGTCCTTCGCATCCGGTGGAAATCATGTGATTGGAGTCGATGCTCCTGATGATTTCGGCGGATTTGTGGAGATAGTCCTTGAACAGAGGGTGCAGTTCGTCCTTGAACGCTCTCGGCTCGTTGGCTATCTGCCAGGAGAAAATCGCGGGGTCATCCTTGTACGCAATCCCGGTGATGGAGTTGACGCGGCTTACAATCTGCCTGAGATAATCGTAGAACAGATTCTTGGTCTCCTCCATGCTGATGAAGCGTCCGGCAAAGTCGGAATATTCAGGAGTGCCGTAGGCCGGCGGCTCCTCGCCTGTCACTTTTTTCACGTAGTAGGTGTAGCCGCCGCTCCACGGACAGTGGTTGTTGAAGTACAGCACGGCTGTCATCCCCCTCTTGCCAAGTTCGGCCATGAAGTAGTCCAGACCTGTGAGGAGATCCTCGTCCAGAACTCCAGGCTCGCTTTGGAGATAAGGGATTATCGAGCGGTTGTTCCTGCCGTTCTCGTCAGCGCCCACAAGCACCCTGAGGTTGTCCACCCCGGCCGCCTGAAGCGCGTCGAGGTCTTTGGCAAGACGCACTCTGTCGCCGCTTTTCCCCGGCGAGGCCAGCAGAGGGCCTGCCCAGTAGTTCGCTCCGACGTAGTAATAGGGCTTTCCGTCCTTGATGAACCGGGTCCCGTCTGTCGTGACGAACCGGGCATTCCCTGTGCAGGAAACCATCACCGCGAGAGTGACAAGTGTCATGAATATTCCGCTGAATCGCTTCATTGTCCAATCGATCACTTGAAAGAATCTTTACTTCGAGAACCTCACGCAACGTACAGGATGTCCGGTGGCGCGGTTGTAGTTGTCGTAGGCATCGTCGGTTCCGCGGAGTCTGAACGCGTTCTCCGGGTTGCCCCATGATGTAGAGCAGGACCACAGTCCGCAGAAGCTGTCCTGACCATACCATCCGTAGCCTTCTGTGTAGATGAATCCGCTGGCAGGAACCTTCAGCTGCCCGTCGAAGAGGGTGATGTAAGTGCCGTGGTTTGCTCTTCCGGCGTTAAGGCCGGCCGCAAGAGCGCTTGCGGTGCTTACCGAGTAGCCGGCAGGACATGGGTCGTAGATAGTCTTGAGCGGAGCTTTGGCAGGGCGACCGTCAGCCTCGAAGTTGAGACCCCAGAGGTATCTCTGCGGAGCTTCGAGAAGCCAGTCGTTGTTGCGGCTTGAAGCGCGGATCCAGGTTTCAGGATGGGCTACAGCCCACTCGACGGTGTTCTTCGTGTTCTCGTCATCGCCTGGGCCTCCGGCTACCGGATGGTACTTGCCCTCGCCCTTGCCGCTGTCGAAGTCGATGATCGATGAGAACGGATCCTTCCTTCCCCACTGGAAGTAGAGGCCGTGGTCGTCAGCTGACTTGGCGCCGAGGTTCCTGTCCATGAACTCCCATTCTCCAAGAGCCAGGTCAGACGGAGCGGTTGTGCTCCAGATGTTCCAGCTCCAGATGACGTTGCCGTTGCTGTCGGTGGCTCCGATGAGGGCGTTGCCATCCTTTCCTGAGCAGGCGAAGTAGATCTTGCCGTTCTCGTAGGAGACACCCGTGACAAGTCCTGTCACTTCCTCCCAGAGAAGCTTGGCTCCGGCAGGAGACAGGGTGGCGGACTGATCCTTGAATGTCGGGTGGATGCCGTCCTGTCCGTTGCCCTTGACTGTCGCGTCGAAGTAGTAGCCGCCTCCGGTGTTCACCATGTAGCAGTTGGCTCTTTCGCTGCTGCCCTCGTTGAGGTCAGAGTACTTGACGAACTGCTGGCGGGAGATGTTGAGGACTCTTGCCTTTGCGACCTTCTTAGGCCCGTCCACCTCGATGAAGTTCAGGGCGCCGTCAGCGGCCTCCACCTTGATGGAGAATCCTTCCTCATAGGTCCCGTAAGGCAGGAACACTACGAAATCCTTGGCAACCTGTGTAAGCTGGATGCCCTCGCCGCAGTCAATGACTGTCGTGGAGGAACCGCCTGTCATCTCAACTGAGCTGACTCCTTCGCTGTCCGCGGTGACTGTCATGTCGCCGTTGATGATCTTGCCGCCTTTGGCAGTGATCTCAACTTTTTTGATCGCCACCTCTCCGGTGAGCTTGACCGAGACTCCGCCCAGAGGAGTCACAAACGAGAGGTCTCCCTTATTGCCGGAGACTGACACCAACGGACAGACCCCGGCGTCATAGACACCAGCCTTGGTGAACGTGATGGTGGAAGGGACGACTGTCTTGATTGTCGCCACGCCGCCGTCTGTCGAGACGGTCGCTCCGCTGTTGTAAGGAGCGACGGCCACTCTGCCGTCAACGGATGACCCTTTGCTCTCTCCTCCGTCGGACTTGAACTTGCCGTGTCTGGAGTCGGAGCCTGATGACAGATAGTACTTCTCATTGGCTGTTGTTCCTTTGAACAGTCCGAATGTGGCGCCCTCGCCCCAGTACAGGGCGTTGGACCCGTCGATATATTCCTCGGCGATGGTCGCTTTGACGGAGCCGCTGCCGAAGAGGCCTCCGTCCTTGGTGCAGGACATGGCCGCACACAAGGCTGCCGTCATGGCTATTGCTGGTAATATTTTTTTCATGTTGAATGATTTTGCTGATTAATGTTCTATCAATATCCCGGATTCTCCACGAGGTTCGGGTTGAGGGCGACGGTTCCGTCTCCGATCGGCATGTAGTAGTTGTTTGCAGGGAATGACGGTGTCAGGATGTTGTCGTCGATCTTGTCCTTGACTTCAAGCCAGAAACGAGGCTCGCCGGCTTTGTAGGACTCCCAGTCAAGAAGATAGTTGAGTCCCGTGTGGTCTCCGTTCAGTTCGCCGTAGGCCTCTCTCCAGCGGCGGAGATCCCAGTAGCGGTGATCCTCGAAGCAAAGCTCGATCCTGCGCTCGTGGCGGATCTTCTCGCGGTCGATGCTGCCGAGAGCGGCGACGCCGGCTCTGTCGCGGATCTGGTTTATGGCGCTCAGGGCCTCACCCGTGTTGCCGAGCTCGAACTGCGCCTCGGCGTAGTTCAGCAGCACCTCTGCGTAGCGGAAGATCTCGTAGTCAGTCGTCGAGTAGATGAACCAGGTCATGTTGTC
>CAVERO010000183.1:4063-5480 GCA_963617915.1 Candidatus Methanomethylophilaceae archaeon
GCCTCGCAGTTGTCCTTGACAAGGAACACGTCGCGCAGGACGTCAGCCTTTGACTGGCCGGCCGTGCCGTAGTAGAGGGAGTAAGAGCATTCGGTCATCACGCGCTTGGCCGCGTCGGCGGCGATCTGGTAGTAATTGCGTGTGGTACCCTTGGCTATTCCGTTCAGACCGTTGTTCTCGACGGTGCCGAACTGCTGGATGCTTCCGGCGTAGAGGGCGACGCGGCTGAGCAGGGTGAGGGCTGCTCCCTTGCCGGCTCTTCCGGCCACAGGATTCTCCTCAAGCTTGTCAGCGATGTCGGTCAGCTCGTCGATGATGAAATCGTAGCACTCCTGCTCGGTGGAACGCTTCGGGTAGAGTTCCTCGTCAGGTGCGTCGAGCGGTGTCTCTTTTGTGATGAGCGGAACTCCGCCGTAGCGCTTCACCATTGCGAAGTAGTTGAAGGCGCGCAGGAAGCGTGCCTCGGACTTCCGTACCGTGGCGTTGCTCAATGGGGAGTTGTCGATGTTCTCGATGAAATGGTTGAGCTGGCGGTTGAGGTAGTAGCCGTTGCTCCACCAGCGAAGTGTGCTTCCGTTTGACTGGAAACCGTACAGCTTGATGGAAAGGTAGTTCGCCTGGGCGCCGCGGCCGCTGTACTTGCACTCGTCACCGATGGTGATCGCATGTATCGGGCCCTCGCCTTCCGCAGAGACGCCGAGGTTGTAGCTCCAACTGGCTGACGAAGCGAAATCCCAGTTCACCGGGGAGTTCCCGTAGAGAGCCACCGCGTCGTTGATCATGTACGCGCTCATCGCATAGAGGTTGGCCAGGTGGCTGTCCAGAAGGAACTCATCCTGCCAGACCTGCGCGTCGGTGTACTGGCTTGTCGGGGTCTGCTCCAGATAGTCCGAGCAGGCGGCTGCCACAATAGTGGCGGACAACAATAGACTGTATTTTAACTTTTTCATAATTCATCAATATCTTAGAGAACAATATTCAATCCGGCGCTTATCGTGTACTGTTGAGGATAGGCGTATCCCACGGTGGCTCCGGCCTCAGGGTCCACTCCGTACTTGGAGACGGTGCTGAGCGTGAACAGGTTCATGCCGGCGACGTAGATCCTGCATTTCTCGATGCCGACCTTGTTGACGATCTTTTTCGGAAGGCTGTAGCCCAGCGAAGCGTTCTTGAGTCGGAGGTAGGTGACGTCACGGTACATGAAGTCGGTCGCCCAGCCGTTCGTAGGGGCTCCGTTAGGACGGGCCACGATCGCATTGGCGTCGGCGTTGTGAACCGGGTCGTAGTAGAGGTCGCAGTAGGTGGCTGTGTTGGTGTCGTAGTTGACGTTCAGCGTGTAGCCCCAGGCGCCCTGGAAGAGCATCGAGAGGTCGAATCCCTTGTAGCTGAAGTTGAAGTTCCAACCGGTCATCCAATG
>CAVERO010000184.1:0-5435 GCA_963617915.1 Candidatus Methanomethylophilaceae archaeon
GCATTGGCCCTGTAATGAGGCGCATAGAGGGACTCTATCGTCACCACAGGAGCCGTGAACGTGCCCTCCTGGGTGATGAAGAACTCCTCCGTGACGGTTGTTTTCTCCTCCGGATAGACATCGAACCAATACTCGGTACGGTCAGTCTTCACGTTTCTGTAGCCCTGAGGGGTGACAGTCCACCCAGCGTCCACGGAAAGAGGGCGAAGCCACCAGCCATAGGCTCCGGAAAGCTGGTTGACAGGACGGAAAGCCGCCTCGCGAGGTGCGGTCAGTCTCACGAAACTGCGGTTCTCCTGATTCCAGATCCGGTACTCGGCGGTCAGCTTGTCTCCGACATTGAGTTTCATTCCCGGGAAGACTTCCAGACGGCCGGTCTTGCCTCCCTCTCCGGCCACTTCCTTGTAGAAATGCCGTTCGATGGTGAAGCCGTTGCCTGCCGCCTTCACCTTGTCAAACGGAACAGTATAACTCTTCGTCAACGACACGACCTTCGTGGAAAGAATGTCATCCGAGCCTGCCAGCACAGAATTGAGGGCGTCCACGAAAGCCGGATCCCCGTCCCATTTCTGGGTCTCCTTCTGGAGCATCAGCCAGAGACGGATGCCGTCGGCAATCTGTCCGCCGGTCTCTCCGGCTCCCCCGCCAGCTTCGAAAGGTTCAGTGACCGGAGATGACAACAGGTCACAAAGCAGGGCGTGGGCATAGGCCTCGCTCTCCAGCAGACCTCTCCACGGCATAACCGCGTTAGGATAGTACCATCCGCCGTCCGGATGCCGAACGGCATATTCAAGCAGCGACTTCACGTCAGCGGCAAGCGACTGGTTCATCTTCGAGGCGGCGGAGAACCTGAGTCCCCAGGCCGACGCCAGAGCCAGACCTTCCTCTCCATTGACCAGATTGGCCAGGGTCTTGATCCTGCGTGCTTTGGCAAGGATAAGCCCGTCCAGTCCGCGGCCATCCTTCACGGAAGGCAGGAGATAATCCTTCACCGCTTTCCTGAACTCCTTGTAATTGCGGGCATATTCGGACTTTTCATTTCTTGTCTGCGCGGAGACATCGAACGGCACGGACGGGTACATCGAACGCACAAACGCATACTGCTCCATCGTCAGCCGTCCGCACCAGCGAGGGACAACCGTTCCATAAAGGAACTGATTGCGGTCAAGCCATTTGACCGGACCGGCCGAATCAATCCCGCCGGAATCAAGCCCCGCTTCCCGCATCTTGGCAAGACGCTCCAGCACGACTGCGGTCACGACCGGTGAGGAGCGCATTCCCTCGAACCAGCCGAAGCCTCCGTCAGCGTTCAGGCAAGCCTTGATTTTCCCGACAAGGCTCTCGTCCGACATCTCCGGCTCAATCTTCGCGCCGAGTGAGGCGGCAACCCTGCGGACGTACAAAGCCTCGGTCAGCGACAGAATGTCCTTTCCCTCAGGCTCAACCTTGGACGGAACCGCATCCAGAACCATTCGGCGGATGTCAATCTCATCAATCTCCGCACCCTTGGAAGTTGTGCCGGTGAACTCCGACTCCAGACGGCGGACAAGGGCTGCCTTGTCAGCCCCGGCAAGGAGCACGGCGGAGTGGGATTCCGTAAGGGTCTGCTTCGCCTCGCGGACAGGAAGACTGACAAACACACCGTCGGAGAATGTCTTGGCATTGTCGGCGAAGACAACCTTCAATCCAAGCTCGTCAAACTCCTTGGGATTCACATTGAAGCAGACCTCCACCGAACCGCCGGCCGGGACCGTCACCTTCTTCGATGACGAAGCGGACGGCCTTGTCCCTTCATAGTCTTTCGATGAATATGTCTGCAGAGCGGCCACTCCGCTGACAGCCTTCCCGGAACTGTTCGACACCGTGGCATGCAGGACGAACCTGTCACCTTTATAGAGGTATTCAGGCTCTGCCACAGACACTTTGACCGGGACAGTCACGACCAGGTCCTTCCGCACGCAGGCGTTGCTCATGTCCTTGGTGTGCGCCCAGACCTGCGCGACAAAAGTCGAAAGCTTGTCGGAAGTCCGGAATTTAAGGACAATGTTCCCGTTGGCGTCAGACCGCAGGAACGGCTCGAAGGCCAAGGACGACGAGAAGTCCTTACGGACTTCCACTTCAGGAATATCTTCGCCCGAAGCCGCGCCCATCATAACCGGCTCCGAATCCTCGGCGTCTGCCGTAAGAGACATGTTCCGGACAGTCTTGGCTCTGGCCAATCCCCGAACCCTGGCAACGTGAGAACCGTAGCCGACAACCTCAATATCATTACACATATCCCCGCGGATGCCGCCAAACGACACGGAGAGATAGACAGCGTCCGCTCCCCTCTCCGAAAGACGGACAACGGGCCACTCGTTCGCAGAGATGACCTCGGAGCTCTTGTCGAACACCGCGGCCACCGCCTCCACGCCCGGGCCGGACTTCAGGGTCAAGGAATATTCCCGCCCGGGCAAGGCCTTGTCAGTGAAGGATGTGAACGCAAGGGGAAGTTCAAGAGACTTTCGCTCGCGCTTGAACTCCTTGTCGAACGACCACCTCGACCCGTCGCGGAAATAGAACACCATAAGACGCACCGCGTCAGGATACTCCTTCCTGTACTCATAGACAATCTCGGTCAAGGAACCCGGTTCCCCAACCTTGCCGTCAAGGTGAACCACCTTATGCTCAAGCAGCTGACGTCTGTCCCCGAACAATTCCACGACTGCCCAGACGGGACCCTCGCCGGTGCCGAACTGAACCCGGATCTTCTCCCCGTCGCGGAGACACCCGTCTGCGCAGTCGCCGACCGGTTTGAAAAGGTTCTTGACCCTGAATCCGAGCGCTGTGGCCGAATCGTCCACCCGGAGGATCATAATCTGCTTTCTTACCCGCACCTCGCGGCCGTCTTCCCTTGCTATCACGGCATCGGCTTCCAGACAATAGACTCCCTCTTGCGGAAGAGCGAAATCGACCGTCTTGCCCGAAACCGTCTCGCCAGAAACGATTGTGTCCCCGGAAATATTTTTCAATGAATATCTTATCTCTATCGGAGACTTTATCTTGCTCCCGTTCAGTCCTTCAGACGCGAAGAAGACCACAGCCTTGTCTCCCGAGACCATGAACGGAGTCCCGCGCTGGTCTCCGGCCGAAAGATTGACATCGCCGTCGGATGCGTTCCTGACCTCCGCCTCAAGATTGAAAGTGTTCAGCACCAAGACATACGTCGAGAAGGCCTTGGTCTCTCCGGTCGAGTCAACGACCTTGACCTCCACTTCGTAGAGATTCCCGCGACCCTCATTGTCATCCGTAGGGAAACGCAGAGAGAACGAGCCGTCCCCTTCCGGAAGAAGCGGCCCCGAAGCAACGGTCTTGCCACTTCCGCGGACAGAATAGGACAGGGCCGCGGAAGACAGCGGATGACCGCTGAAGGAAGAAACCTTTCCGCTCACAAGGACGGTGTCACCGGCTATGTAGAGCCTGTCAATTGCGTCAAAGGCAAGGTCATAGGTCGGGAGGATGAACTCATCGACGGTGATTTCCCTGGATGCGTCCACATCATCGCAGAAGACCCTGACCTGAAACCTTCCGTTCCGCTCGCCGGACGGGATGTCAAACGAGCCGGCTACGGATCCATATTCATTGGTAGCCAGCTTCTTGCTTCCGACTGTCTCGCCTTCCGGAGAGACCAGTTCGGCCTCCACGCCCACTCCGGCTTCGAAGGTGTGCAGACTCTTGCTGAGGTCGCCCCTGTAGAGAACCGCCTTGAAGTTGACCTTCTCACCCGGGTTGTAGGCCGACTTGTCCGTGAAGACCTCACAGAATGACCGCCCGGCATCCTCATGAACTGATGCGCCGGACGAGCCTCCGCTGATGTAAAGCTCAGCGGCCTTGTGAAGAAATCCTTCCGGGTCACGGTACGAAACCGAGAGAAAATTGACCGCTCCGTCCTTTATACCTTTCTCGATGACATCCGGCAAAGGCGTGAAACCGTCATCGGAAAGCGCCACATCCTTGGCCTCGGCGACAACCTTGCCGGAACGCAGCAGTTTAAGGTCAACCTTTTCCAAAGGCTTGCCGGTCAGGTAGTCAGCAACGAAGAAGCGTCGCTTTTCGCTGTCAGCGCGAAGTGCGACGGAAAGGGTGTTCTTTGTCCATTCAGCCTTCGACTTCACTTTCCCGTTTCTGGCGGTGAACACGTATTGCCCGTCATTGCATTCAGGAAGTTCGAGCCTCAGGGTGTCCTGCAGGTAAAAACTACGCCTGGGATTTTCCATGGTTTTCCGGACCAGAGGCTTCGCACCTTCGGCGTCTGGGACGAACTCCACCGAGACCTTGTCCAGATTCCGGAGTGTCAGGACCGCGACACCTTTCTCAAAGGCTATTCCAATCTCCTTTCTGTCAAGGGACTCCATCAGCGTTTTGAAATCCTCAATCTTGCCTGCGATGCTCTTGTCAACGCCACTTTTGTAGGACAGCCTCTCCTTTTCTGTCAGTCTGCAATCATTGTAAAGGGCTTTGTAAGAGGCTTCAAGGGTCGAGTATGATTCCTTGGCCCAGGACAGGCTGTCAAACCTGTCCCTCAGGACAACAGCCTTGCCGTACAGGGAAACCGCTCTACCTTCGTACTTGTCAATGAATGAACCCAGGGCAGCCGTCCTTGCCGCCCGCCCCTTGCCGTCATAGGGATACCCCCGGTCAATTATCTGACGGTACTCCAGATAAGCGGCCTTCGGGTAGTCCCCGCCGAGATAATCTTTCAGAAGAGACATCGCTTTTTCGGAATGTCCGATGACGCTCAGGATCCAGAGGGTATATTCATAGTCATCCTTGACCATACCGGTCCAGAGGTCATCCAGCCCGTCGCCATAGAAAGCGCCGTTTCTGGCAGCCTGAAGCCGGGATTTGTTGACAAGGACATAGTCCGTCAACGACTCCGCCCCTTCCTCGGAGTGTCTGTGGTGGAACGTCACGATCGGTTCGGAATATTCAGACACCTCCTTGTCGAGCCAGGCCTCGTACTCGCCGCGGCGCTTCCAGTCGCGGCCGGCCATAACCTCCACCTTCCGGGAGGCGGCAGTGTAGAAGTCGTAGTGCAGACGGCCGGCTTTGGCTTTGGATATGATGGTGTCCAGCACATCGCTCATCTCCTTCGGCAGGTCTGCCTTCCGGGCGGTGGAATACTTCTTCCAAAGGTCTGTCAGCACAAGGCCGTCGCCCGCGGCCCTGGCATCCTTGTCCTTTCTGACAGACGCGCAGGTTGTTATCGCCACAAGGCAGAGAATCGCCATCAGGGCGGATATTATCAGCATATTGGTTCTCATGTTTAAATGTTATCTGTTATGTGTAATCCTTTCAAAGGTTGTTGACGCGGTCAGAAATCCCTGCAAAAAACATGCTTCTTAGAAGCTGTTTTGATTTGTTTGTTTGAAGGTTTGAGAGTGAAAAACTTCAGG
>CAVERO010000185.1:0-5407 GCA_963617915.1 Candidatus Methanomethylophilaceae archaeon
CGTTCCAGAGCCTGCTCGTCCTGCCATTCGCGGATCAGTTTCGGGTTGCCGCTCAGCAGGACCTCGGGAACCTTCCAGCCTTTGTAGTCGGCCGGCCTTGTATAGACCGGAGGAGAGAGAAGACCGTCCTGAAAGCTGTCGCTGAGGGCTGAGGTCTCGTCGGACAACGCTCCCGGAATCAGCCTCACGATGGAGTCCGCCAGCAGGGCGGCCGGGATCTCCCCGCCGCTGACCACATAGTCGCCCACGGAAATCTCGCGGGTCACCAGATGCTCCCGGATCCGGTGGTCTATTCCTTTATAATGTCCGCAGAGGAGAATCAGGTTTTCCATCAGGGAAAGCTCATTGGATATTCCTTGGTTCAGACGCTCGCCGTCGGGAGACATATAGATGACCTCGTCATATTCCCGCTCCGCCTTCAGCTCGTCAATCATTTTTTCCACAGGCTCGACCATCATCACCATGCCGGCGTCGCCGCCGTAGCAGTAGTCATCCACAGCGGCGCGCGGCCCGAGACCGTATTTCCGGATGTTGTGGACGTGTATTTCGACCAGACCTTTTTTGATTGCCCTGCCGACTATGGAGTGGCCGAGCGGGCTTTCCAGAAGTTCCGGAACGACTGTAAGAATGTCAATTCGCATAGAATATTTTTTTTGCTTTCTGCAAAATTAGGCTTTTTAATTGTTTTTTTAGGTATATTTGCGGAGAAGTAGAAACTCTAATAATTAAACTGCGTTATGAGTGAAGGTAATATTCCTGAGGTTAATGTTACCCCAGATGTAGAGGAAGCCCCAAAGGCTCTCGCCGAGAATGTGGAAACCCCTGAGGTTAAGGATGTTGCCGCCGAGGAAGCCCCGGTGGCGGAGGAAGTGTGCGCTGTCGCGCCGGAAGCTCCTGTGGCGGAGGAAGTAGAAGTCGTCGCGGAGGAGCTCCCTCTGGCGGAGAACGTAGAGGAGGCCGCCGGTGAAGCCGCGACCGCGCGTGAAGAAGGGGATGAAGCCGTTTCCGGTGCGGAGGAAGCCTCTGAGGCGGAAGCCGCCGAGGGCGGGGACTCCGGAGAATCAAAGGCCGATCTTGGCAGCCTTTCGCTGGCCGAGCTTTCGGACATGTTCGACAGGCTTTCCCAGTCCGATGACAGGATGAAAAGGTACAAGGAAGCGGAAGCCATCAAGTCGGCTTTCTACAGGAAGCTCTCCAAGGAAAAGGCGGATGCCGGTCTTGGAGCGAAGGTTGACGAGCCGTCCTCAAGGGAGGATGTGATCGAGGAGGTTGCTCCTGTTGTTCAGGCCGGGGAAGTGAGGGACAATCCGTTCGAGGCTATGGAGACCGCTTTCAAGGGTGTCTATGCCAACTATAAGAAGGAACGCGCTGAATATAACCGCCAGCAGGATGCGCAGAGAGAGGACAATTTCGTCCGCAAGCAGGCTGTCATCGAGGATCTTAAGACCCTTGTGGAGAAGCAGGAGGATGTGAACTCCACGTTCCCGGCTTTCCGTGAGCTTCAGAACCGTTGGAGGGAGATCGGCCCGGTCCCGGCCACCAAGTTCCGTGACCTGAACGACACCTACCAGTTCTATGTGGAGAAATTCTACGACATGGTGAAGATCAACAGGGACTTGCGCGACCTTGACTTCAAAAAGAACCTTGAGGCGAAGGAGAAGTTCTGCCAGACCGCCGAGAAGCTTTCCGAGAACGAGAATGTGGTCGAGGCTTTCCGCGAGCTCCAGAAGCTCCACGAGCAGTGGAAGGAGTTCGGCCCGGTGGCAAAGGAGTACCGCGATTCCATCTGGGACCGCTTCAAGGCCGCCACAGCCGTCATAAACAAGAAATATCAGGCCTATTTCGAAGGCCAGAAAGAGAAGCAGCAGGATAACCTTGCCCGGAAGACCGAACTCTGCGAGCAGGTCGAGGCCATTGCCGAGAAGGAGGTCAAGTCTTCCAATGAATGGAACGCTCTCTCCACGGCGATCGAGGAGATCCAGAAGACCTGGAGGACCATCGGTTTCGCCACCAGAAAGGAGAACCAGAAGATTTACGACCGCTTCCGCGCCGCCTGCGACAAGTTCTTCTCCCGCAAGAGGGAGTACTACACCCGGTTCAAGGATTCCATGAACGAGAACCTTGAGAAGAAGCTTTCTCTGATCGAGCAGGCCGAGGCCCTGAAGGACAGCAAGGAGTGGAAAAAGACCACCGAGGCTCTGATCGCCCTGCAGAAGCAGTGGAAGGAGATAGGGGCCGTGCCGCGCAAGAAGTCGGAACAGATTTGGAAGAGGTTCCGCGCCGCCTGCGACGCGTTCTTCAACGAGCGCGACAAGAACGTCAGGCCGGAGAACGACTTCCACGGCAATCTCAAGGCCAAGAAGGCCCTGATAGATGAGATAAATGAATATGTCCTTTCAGGCGATGCGGCGGCTGACCGCGAGGCGGCCCGCGTGTTCGTCGAGAAGTGGCAGGGGATCGGCTTCGTACCGTTCAAGGAGAAGGAGGCCATACAGTCAGCCTACAACGAGGCTATGCAGGCCAAGTTCCCGGACTTCTCGTTGAGGGCTTCGAGACAGGGCGCCGGCAGCGGCAGAAGCGGAGGATTCTCAAGGAAGCCTCAGAGCGAGAAAGAGCGTCTTGTGCAGCAGTACAACAAACTTCAGCAGGACATTGACACCTACGAGAACAACATCGGTTTCTTCTCGTCTTCGAAGAATTCGGCACCTCTGATCCAGAAGATGCAGGAGAGGATTGAAGCCGCGAAGCAGGAGTTGAAGGATCTTGAGGCAAAGATCCGCAAGGCAGAGGAGAGCGAAGAAGAGAAGTAGATCAGAGAATGGATAAGAACACAATCACAGGTATTGTCCTGATAGGCTTGCTCCTGTTCGGCTTTACCTTCTACCAGAACAAACAGTATCAGAAACAGGCGGCCTATCAGGCACAGTTGGATTCCATAGCGCTGGTCAAGCAGATGCGGGCAGACTCCGTCGCAGCCGTCGAGGCGGCGCAGAGGATGTCCTCCGACACGGCGGCGATAGCACAGGTGGCAGCGCCGGTGAGCATCTACAAAGACTCCCTCCTTGAGGCTGCCCATTCGGGCGAGGCCGAGGTCATAACTTTGTCCAACGACAAGTTCGAGGTGGCTTTCACCACGAAAGGCGCGCAGCCATATTCGGTGAGAATCAAAGAATATAGCGCCTACGGCGGCGGCGAGCTCTACATCTTCAAGCCGGAGATGAGCCGCTATGACATTCAGGTCTATGCCGGGGAGACGGTCAACACGTCTGATTTCAATTTCACCGTCGCCGAGAAGACGGACACCTCGCTCGCTATGCGTCTGCCGTTCGCCGGAGGGGGCTACATCGAGCAGCGGTACGTGATCGCCGAGGGGTCATATTCAGTGAAGAACTACCTCTCGTTCGTCGGGATGGAGAATGTCATTCCCAAGAATGTGTTCTCGTTCGATGTGGATTATTTCGTGACCATGCCGAGGATGGAGAAGGGCTACAAGAGTGAGGTCCAGTACTCCAAACTTGACTACTATTTCAACGGGGAAAAGAAGCCCGAGGCCATCGCCAAGGGTCGCAGCGCGCAGAAACGTGTCGATGCCAGGGTGTCCTGGTTCGCGTTCCAGCAGCAGTTCTTCTCGGCCATCATGATGGCTCCGCAGGAGTTCGCCTCGGCTGATTTCGCGCTCAACTATTTCCCGGAGGAGGATGAAAACCGCAATCTGATGACCGGAGAGGCGCGCCTTAGGATGGATTTCCAGCCGGGACAGCATGAGACCGTGGTTCCGTTCGAGTTCTACTTCGGCCCCAACCACTTCAAGACTCTCAAGTCGTTCGACCGGAAGTACGAGAAGATCATCCCTCTGGGAGGCTGGCTCGTGGGATGGTTCACAAGATTCGTGATAATTCCTCTGTTCGACTTCCTGCACAGGTTCATCTCCAACTTCGGAATCATCATCCTGCTGATGACGATCTTCATCAAGATTGTCGTGTTCCCGTTCGCCTACAAGTCGTACTCGTCTTCGGCCAAGATGCAGGCCATCAAGCCCGAGATTGACAAGTTGAGCGAGAAGTACCCGCGGCAGGAGGATGCCCTCAAGAAGCAGCAGGCGCAAATGGATCTCTACAAGCGGGCCGGGATCAGCCCGATGGGCGGCTGTCTGCCGATGCTCCTCCAGTTCCCGATCCTGTGGGCGATGTTCCGCTTCTTCCCTGCATCCATCGAGCTGCGTCAGCAGTCATTCCTGTGGGCCGACGACCTGAGCGCCTACGATTCGATCGTAAACTTCGGGACCAGGATTCCGCTGATTGGTGACCACCTCTCGCTGTTCGCCCTGCTTATGGCGGTGTCCATGTTCTTCTACTCGAAGATCACGACGGCGTCCCAGCCGGGGGCCAATGACCCTCAGATGGCGTCGATGCGGTTCATGAGCGTGTGGATGATGCCGATAATGATGTTCTTCATATGTAACAGCCTCTCCGCCGGCCTGAGCTACTACTACCTTCTGTCCAACCTCATCACGATGCTTGAGACCTGGGTGATCAGAAAGTGGTTCGTGAATCCGGATGAAATCCGCGCAAGACTGAAGGCCACCGAAGGCAAGAAGATGCCTAAGAGCAAGTGGCAGCAGCGTCTTGAGGAGGCACAGAGGATGCAGGCCCAGATGCAGCGGGAGCAGCAGAAGGGACGTCGCTAAACCGGCTCAATGAATATTTAGACAAGAGTTTGATTCCCGAATAATTCTTTTACGGAATGATAGAAGAGAATCTCAACAACATCAAAAAGGAACTGCCATCAGGGGTAAAACTGGTGGCAGTTTCCAAATTCCATCCGTTCCCGGACATCCTGACCGCCTATCAGGCCGGCCAGCGCCGTTTCGGAGAGAACCGTCCGCAGGAGTTCGCCTCCAAGGCTCTCCAGCTTCCGCAGGACATCGAGTGGCATTTCATCGGCCACCTCCAGACCAACAAATTGAAGTTGGTCCTGCCGTATGCCTCATTGGTCGAATCAGTCGATTCCCGTCACCTTTTGGACCTCATAGACAACTGGGCCTCTGTCAATTCCCGGACAGTCAATGTCCTTCTTGAACTCCACCTCGGAGCCGAACTTACCAAAGGCGGTCTCACCGAGCAGGAAATAGAGTCAATTCTTGATGAATATGCCGGCGGACGTTCCTATCGGCACGTCCGTATCCAAGGTCTGATGGGTATGGCCACCCACACCGATGACGAATCTCTTGTCGAGGCCGATTTCGCCCGCATCCACTCATTCAAGCAGAGTTTGGATGCCCGTTACCCGCAGCTGACCGATTTCACCGAACTCTCCATCGGAATGTCCCACGACTGGCCTCTCGCCATCCGCCACGGCGCCACCATCGTCCGCATCGGCACCTCCATATTCGGTCCCCGGCAGTACT
>CAVERO010000186.1:0-5400 GCA_963617915.1 Candidatus Methanomethylophilaceae archaeon
TTTGTTTGAGAAGAAGGAGTGTGCCGGTGGCACATGACTGATGAACAAATAAATTTAGGCCAAAAAGACGAACAAAAGCACCAAGTTATTTTTTAGGAATCACTATATTCATTGAAACTTATTTTCTTTGCAAGTATGAGAGAAGATTTGTCACAAGTGCTTGAGCACGTGCGGAAGGTTGCGGATCAGACAATCAGCGTTATCTTTGTGGAGATGACGCTGTAGTGCATTTGCGTAGCAGACCGTAACGTTCCTTTATGTCAGGTTTGATTTCAGGGAATGGTGAGTGATCTTTCTCGAACATAGCTTTTTCCACGTCCGCAAAATCTCCGCAGGCCATAAGGTCTACGAAACCGTTATCGTACATTGTCTTGATCTCTGGCAGAAGTTCGGTAGCGTCAATGTCAATGAGGTCACCTACAATAAAGCCATTAAGCACCGCATCGGTATAATCAGCCGAAGGAAAGTCCCGGTTGATGGCCACGAGCAACTCCTTGAACCAAGCGATGACTTCCGGCCTCCTCTCCGGCTCAAAGAATGAGATCTGCACGACCGCGTTGGTGACAGTGAATTTCCAAAAAATCTCCAGACCTGTTTCCTTCGCGAAATCCATTAATACATCGAGCTTGTTTTTCGCCAGTTTATAAATCGTAGGGACAATGATTTCCATTGAACTGTCTGCAATATGATAGTCCAGAAAATCATCGCTCTGTCTGAGAAGCTCCAGCACGGCGTTCAGGCTGGAAGTGTCGTTGCCGACCTCTCCGAGCAGCATCACACAGTTGGCGATTACACCGGAAAACGGCTTGGATGCCATCTCATCCGAAATGCCATCGCAGGAAAGGCCGATGTTGAAAAGAAGAATATTCTCAAGATTCTTTCTAAGGCTGTCGTGAGGCAAGGACAGAATCTCATCCACCTGAGCGTCTGACAAACAAGCATTTTCAGGATCAGAAATGGTCTGAAGGACGGACGGGTTCTCAACTTCCAAAGCGGCCGGGTATTGAGGATGTCTGTACGAATATGGCCGGTCCCATTTCATCACATCCTCGCGTGTTTTTTGATAATCCGACATTCTCTGGGCAAAATCCTCTCCAAAAAGATACTCATCATCCGATTCCAGGGTCTCGAAAGGGTCGTCTTTGATTATATAATTGAAATCCGATCCAAGATTAGCCCTCAAGGCAGGCAGGTATCGGTCGGCCTCTTTCTTGCTGCCGACGATAAGCAGATGCTTCCCGTCTTTTCCGTATTGATATTCAATCAGCGGAACGGCCTCTGTGTCCTCTTCAAGAATATACTTGGCCAATGCGAAATCCTTGCAAGGAGCTATCCCGGCCTCATCGGCGAATTCAATCGCGCCATAGATCAAGTTGTGCGCCTCGTTGTAAGAGATTTTATTCAGATGATATTTACTGCTTATGGTTTGGATAAAACCATCATATTCAATGTCGTCCATTCTCAAGCGATAGAAAGCGTCCTTCACTCCAAGGCAAAACATGTCAACCAGATAAACTCCGATGGTTTTTCGACCGCCTTTGTGCAGCCTTGTCACAATGATGTTACCTAAACCACATTCATCATAACCATCGTTGATGAAACAGTCCCCTATCTCCAAAGTCCTTGCCTTCTCCCTGACATATTGTTCCGGAGAAAGGAACGTCTCCTGCCTCGCAGCTTTTTTCTTTTTTGCCATTTTCTGAATATTTCTGTAAAGATACGACAATTAATAGATTATATGGCCGAAAACCAGCGGGCTTCCGCAAATCTATGAATATTACAGCGTGGAATGCCATTCGCTGAACAGCAGTAAGTTACGAAACGCCGCCCTCTGAATATGACTGGCAGGATTTACGAATATATTCAATATCATAAAGTTAAGAAATGGTTTTGATTTGTTGACTTCTGATATTTACAGAAATATTCGGTATCTTTACGTGAAATTTGAACAATGAGAAGATTATGAATATTCGGAGAATGCTTTTGGGTATGGCGGTGCTGGGAGGGTTTTCGGTGCCGAGTGTTGCGGGCGGGCGCTTCGACAAGCTCAGCGACCGTCCCGACGTGGTCACTGAACCTGCCGAAGTGACCGTAGTTCGACATAGCTCACCAACCATGGTTCGACATAGCTCACCAACCGTGGTTCGACACAGCTCACCAACCATGGTTCGACACAGCTCACCAACCATGGTTCGGCACAGCTCACCAACCGTGGTTCGACACAGCTCACCAACCATGGTTCGACACAGCTCACCAACCATGGTTCGGCACAGCTCACCAACCGTGGTTCGACACAGCTCACCAACCATGGTTCGACACAGCTCACCAACCATGGTTCGGCACAGCTCACCAACCGTGGTTCGACACAGCTCACCAACCATGGTTCGACACAGCTCACCAACCGTGGTTCGGCAAGGCTCACCAACCATGGTTCGACATAGCTCACCAACCGTGGTTCGGCAAGGCTCACCAACCGTGGTTCGGCAAGGCTCATCCGGCAAAGGGAAACTGATTGATGACGTGAACGTCTTCGTGGGGACAGACGGTTTCGGGAACGTGTACCCGGGGCCGCAGGTGCCGTTCGGAGGAATCCAGATCAGTCCGGACTGTGATGACAAGGACTATGACTGCGCGGCGGGGTACAAGTACTCAAAACCGTTCATCCAGGGATTCAGCCTCACGCACCTCAGCGGGACGGGGATTCCGGACATGGGCGATTTCCTTTTCCTGCCGGGGACCGGATCGAAGATGGAGCCGTCAAAGTACGACCACTCTCAGGAATGGGGCAAGCCGGGCTACTATGGCGTGATCCTTAAAGACTACGGAGTCAAGGCCGAGATGACGGCCGCCCTGCGAAGCGGAATATTCAAGTTCACCTTCCCGCAGTCGGACAGCGCCTTTGTGATGATCGACCTAGACCACACCCTCAAATGGGACTGCCTCTGGTCAACCGTCCGTCAGCTGGACGAGCGCACAATCATCGGCAGCAAGGTCGTGAACGGCTGGAACCCCGGACGCTACGTCTATTTCGCGGCACGATTCTCAAGGCCTATCGAAGAGTTCAACATATTCCAGGACGGGCAGCCGGTCATCTACAACACGAAGCGTTTCCGCAGCTCGCTTGAGGCGTGGGGACAGAAACTGAAGGCTGTCGCAAGGTTCAAGACCGGAACCGACGAGAGCATATTCGTGGAAGTCGCAGTGTCCGCTGTCGGGACAGACGGGGCGCTTGGCAACCTTAAGGAATTGGACGGCAAGGACTTCGCCACCGTGAGAGCCGAGGCCGAGGAGCTCTGGGAAAAGGAACTCGGGAAGTACGAGCTGGATTCCGATGACAAGGTGCTGAGGGAGACTTTCTACACCAGCGTTTACCGTACCGCTCTGCATCCGTTCCTCTTCGAGGACGCTGACGGACGCTTCCGCGAGCACGACGGGACAATCGGCAAGGCCGATGGCTTCACAAATGTCACAACCTTCTCGCTTTGGGATACTTACAGGGCTTTCCACCCGCTCCTCAACCTTGTCAACAAACCGCTTCAGGCCGACATAGCCAACTCGATGCTCGCCCATTTCGACAAAAGCGCGGAGAAGATGCTCCCGATCTGGTCGTTCTACGGCGGCGAGACCTGGTGCATGATAGGCTACCATGCCTGTTCGGTGCTGGCCGACATGATGCTCAAGGGGGTGAAGGGCTTTGACTACGAGCGGGCGTTCCAGGCGATGAAGACCACCGCCACCAACCCTCACTACGACTGCATCCCTGAATATACCTCCCTCGGCTACGTGCCTTTCGACAAGGAGAAGGAGTCTGTCTCAAAGACTCTTGAATATGCCTACGATGACTGGTGCATAGCCCAGGCGGCCAAGCTGCTCGGCCATGAGGAGGACTACGAGTTCTTCCTGAACCGCTCGATGAACTACCGCAACCTCATCGACCCGGAGACCGGCTACATGCGCGGAAAGGACTCCAACGGCGACTGGCGCACACCTTTCGCCCCGGTAGCCTATCAGGGTCCCAACTCGGTCCACGGATGGGGCGACATCACGGAAGGGTTCACGATGCAGTACACTTGGACAGTGCCGCATGATTTCGGAGGCTACGTCGAAAGAGCCGGCGGGAAACTGCTCCTGAACCGCCTGGACAGCCTCTTCACTGTCGAGCTGCCCGAGGATATTCCCGGAGCGCACGACATCTGGGGGCGCATCGGCGGCTACTGGCACGGCAACGAGCCTTGCCACCACGTCTCCTACCTCTACGACTGGTTCGGCCAGCCGTGGAAGTGCCAGAAATGGGTGCGCTACATCGCCGACAACTTCTACGGCAACGAGCCGGGTTCGTTGAGCGGCAACGACGACTGCGGCCAGATGTCTGCCTGGTACATATTCAATTGCCTCGGCTTCTACCCGTTCTGTCCCGGGTCTGATGAGTATTACATCGGGTCTCCGTGTGTCAAAGGTCTGAAAGTCAGGCTGTCGGACGGCGGTACACTTGAAATGACCACCGAAGGATGGAGCAAGGATGCGGTCTATGTGAGAGCCGCCTACCTCAACGGCAAGCGGCTCGACTCCCCCGTCATCCGATATTCGGAAATCAAGGACGGCGCGAAACTCCATTTCGTGATGTCTCGCAAGCCGGTGAAAGGCTGTTTCAAAAGGTCAGCGGAAAAATGACTTGAGAAGTGATAATTCTCAAGGTGCAAAAATCAAAACAGCTTCTCCGAATGCATCCGACTCGGCGAACGAGCGCAACGAAAAAGACTTTCCGGATTTTTGGTAACGTGCAAAAAATCGGAAAGTCCTTTTTCGCTGTCCCCGCCATTTCTTGTGGCGTTGATCAGTGTCGCGGGCGGATTATCGCTTTGATGGTTGGTGAGCTTGTCGAACCAACGTCGCTTCGACAAGCTCAGTGACCAGTCCCCAATAGCCAATCTTGTGACCGGCTCAGCGACCGCGGTCAATCCTGCGACCGACAAGAGAATATCTTTGGGGCTAAACCAACGACATAAAGACCTGCGGCTAACTCAGCTATCCACCGCAGCCGGATGTAGCGGCCTTAGGCGAGACGCTTCTCGAGGCGTTCGCGGATGGCGGCGATGAAGTCGGCCGAGTTCTTGACCTGTGGGGTGACGCCTTCCATCAGGTTGGCGAGATCCTTGGTCACGATGCCCTCGTTGAGGGTGTCGAAGCACGCGGCCTCAAGCTGGTCGGCGTAGTTCACGAGCTCAGGGATGTTGTCCAGCTCGCCTCTCTTGCGGAACGCACCGCTCCATGCGAAGATCGTGGCGATAGGGTTCGTGGAGGTCTCCTCACCCTGAAGATGCTTGTAGTAGTGACGGGTCACTGTGCCGTGGGCGGCCTCGTACTCGTACTTGCCGTCAGGGCTTACCAGAACGGAGGTCA
>CAVERO010000187.1:0-5366 GCA_963617915.1 Candidatus Methanomethylophilaceae archaeon
TAATAATAAAAATCCAAGAATATTATGGAAAAGGAAAAGAAAAGCTACAATCTTGTGATAGGCATTGTGGCGCTGATTGTCATCATTCTTCTGATCGCCGTCATAGGCTACTTCATCTCTAAACCGAAACCTCTGGTGATTCAGGGTGAGGCTGAGGCCAGTGAATATCGGGTCTCCGGCAAGGTCCCTGGCAGAATCGAGGAGATGTATGTCAAAGAAGGCCAGATGGTTCACAAGGGTGACACCGTGGCGTTCATCGACTCTCCTGAAGTCCGCGCCAAACTTGCCCAGGCAAACGCCGTGAAGGCCGCCGTGAGCGCACAGAGCAGGAAAGCCCAGAACGGGGCCCGCAAGGAGCAGATTGCCGGGGCTTACGAGCTTTACCAGACCGCGCTCGTGCAGGAGGACGTGATGAAGAAGTCTTTCGAGAGGATTCAGAAACTTTACGACCAGAATGTCATAGCCGCACAGAAGTACGATGAGGTGAAGGCAAAGTACGATGCCGCCATCGCCCAGACCAAGGCGGCCAAGAGCCAGTATGACATGGCTGTCAACGGGGCGAGAGCCGAGGACAAAGCCGCCGCCCAGGCTCTTGTGGACCAGGCCAACGGTGCTTTGATGGAGGTGGAGTCCTACCTTGGCGAACTTTATCTGACCGCTCCGTCGGACGGAATCATCTCTGCCATATTCCCTAAGGTAGGGGAGTTGGTCGGTCAGGGCGCTCCGGTGGCTAGTGTCACCGATCTGAACGACATCTGGTTCACGTTCAATGTCCGTGAGGACTATCTCCACGGCATGAAGCAGGGTGACAAGATCACAGTGGTCATCCCGGCCCTTGACGGGAAGGAAGTTCCGGCCACGGTCAACTATGTCGCTGTCCGCGAGTCCTACGCCACTTGGAAGGCCACGAAGGAGACCGGAATGTACGACGCCAAGACCTTTGAGGTCAGAGCCGTCCCTGATGTGAAGGTTGACGGCATCCGTCCTGGAATGTCCGCTATCGTAAAATAAGAATTCAAGTTTCGCATGTGCGAAACACCTTATATCCCGTCACGGCAGTGACGGAGCAAGTCCCTCCCCCGAGGGGAGGGACATAGGGTAGGGGTAATGTGAATTGATTGTTCTGGCACTCCCTACGAACGAGAGATAATTTATTTATAAGTATTTACATCTTGCGAGAGATAACGTTTATGAACAATTGGCAGAAAATATTGGCGGTCGCGCGCCGCGAACTCAGGATCATCAGGCAACGCCCGATCTATCTTCTGGGTTCGGTGGGTGTTATCGCTTTCTGCGCCGTTTTCTTCCTGACGTTCCTCAAGGACGGTCTGCCAAGCGACATTCCGATCGGTCTGGTGGACTATGACTATTCATCGACCTCAAGGAATTTCTGCCAGCAGCTGGACGCGACCCAGTTGGGCAAGGTAGTCCACTACGATTCGTTCGCCGCTGCCAGAGAGGACATGAACAGGGGCAGGATCGCCGCTGTGTGTGTCATCCCGGTGGGAATGAACGATGACATCCAGGCTAGCCGGCAGCCGAAGATCACGTTCTATGTCAACGGCCTGTACTTCGTCAGCGGGGCGCTGGCCTGGAAGGATCTGCTGACGATGGTCAATCTGACCAACGGAGCCGTGCAGAGACAGGCCTTGAGGGCGAGGGGCTTGAATGACGCGCAGATAATGAATCTGATTCAGCCTGTCAACGTGGACCTGCATCAGATCGGCAACGTCACGACCAACTACAGCTACTACCTGACGAGCGTTCTGCTGCCGGGTGTGCTGGAGATGATTGTGATCATCGTCCTGATATATTCATTGGGAGCGGAGCTGAAATATGGGACATCCAGGCATCTGCTCCAGACTTCGGGAGACTCGATTGTGACGGCCCTCGCCGGCAAGCTGCTTGTCTGGACGCTGATTTTCTCCGCGATCGGACTGATCCTGATTCTGCTTCTGTACCATAGGATGAATTTCCCGCTGGCGGGTTCGATCTGGAACATGTTCATAGGAATGTTCCTTATGATCTTCGCGAGTGAGGCCATCGCCATATTCATCCTTGAAATGCTTCCTGTGCCGAGGTTGGCCTTGAGCATCGGAGCGCTTTACAGCGTGCTTGGATTCTCGCTCTCCGGCTTCACACTCCCTATCGAGGCGATGCCGCCTTACATCCAGGGACTTGCGGCGGCTTTCCCTCTAAGGCATTACTATGAGTTCTACGTTCAGGAAGCCATCTTCGGTGCCGGATTCGCGGGTTGGTGGAGGCAGGCGGTCTATCTGCTGCTCTTCATCCTTGTTCCGCTTGTGGGACTTGTCCGCCTTAAGAAAGCGTACATCCATCAGAATTTTCCTAAAGACTGAGAAACATGAAAACATCATACGCAAAGACTTGGATCAAGGATTTCTGGGGCATATTCTGCCACGAGTTCCGTCAGATTTTTTCAGACAGCGGAGTGCTGCTGATTTTTCTGGTGGCCGGTCTGGCTTATCCTCTGCTGTACAATGTCGTTTACCTCAACGGCATCCTTTCCGACACTCCAGTCGCTGTCGTGGACAACTCCGACAGCCCTGACAGCCGTCGCTTCATAAGGGAAATCGACGCCACCCGTGAGGTGGAGGTCGCGGCCGAATGTGTGAACATGGCTCAGGCCGAGCAGATGATGAAAGAACGTAAGGTCAAGGGAATAATCTATTTTCCGTCTGATTTCAGCGAGAAAATCGCGAGGAACGAGACCGCCACATTCTCCGTCTATGCGGACATGAGCAGTTTCCTGTACTACAAGAACGCGCTGATGGCCACCAACTTCGTGATGCTTCACGAGGTCGGTCAGATTCAGATGGAAAGGTACTCAGCCTTGGGGATGAGCGAGCAGGCCGCGTTCCAGTCCGTAAAGCCGCTCGGCTACGAGGACAACAATCCTTACAACAGGGCTTTCAACTACAGTTTCTTCCTGATTTCGGCCATCCTGATGATCATCATCCAGCAGACTCTGTTCTACGGAATGTCGCTTCTGGTCGGGACCGCAAGGGAGAGGAACCACAGTTTCGCCTCTCTGCCTGACAGGCTTGAGGGTCACGGAGTCGGCCGTGTGGTTCTGGGACGCGGAGGAGCCTACTGGCTGCTGTACCTCGCTGTGGGCATGTACATAGCTTTCATCGTCCCTGCAATATTCGGAATCCCTCAAAGGGGTGAGTTCCACGACGTGCTGGCTCTTCTGGTGTTCTTCATCACTGACTGCGTGTTCTTCAGCATGACCTGGAGCACATTGATCACGAGAAGGGAATCTGTTTTCGTGCTGTTCCTCGCGATGTCGCCTGTGGCTCTGTTCCTGACAGGCTGTTCCTGGCCGACTGTGGCGTTCCCGGGATTCTGGAAGGTGTTCTCCTACATATTCCCGTCCACATTCGGGGCACAGGGTTTCATCAACCTCAGCACCGCCGGTGGTGACATGGGGGCTGCGGATGTGCAGATGAAGGCGATGATCGCCCAGACAATCATCTACTTCTTCCTTTCGTGCGCCGCAATCTATCTGGAGAACTGGGTTCTCCGTCATAAAGAGGCCATTATCGAGAAGCGCAACCGTCTTGAGAAGCGGGTCGGAATCGACCGCGCGGAAGACGCGAAGATCATCGCCGGGGAATAGGTTCGATACCGGTACCGATACCGTACAAACAAACTTCCCTCCCGAAATTTTGCACGTTCCCAAAATTTCGGGAGGGAATTTGTTTTCACCGGCCGCTGAGTCTGCCTACGTTAATCGGTCACTGAGCCTGCCGAAGTGACCCTCTACGAAGGAATCGAATTGTCACTTCGGCAGGCTCAGTGACCGGTTACTATTCTCCCACGTGGAACGCCACGCGGAGTTCCTCGATTTCTTCGTCGGTGATAGGGTTCAGTTTGCCCAGCGGAGCGGCCAGAATCAGCGAACGGGCGCTGAAATCGGCCACCTCAAGACGGTCGAACGTGTTGATGAGCTTGTCGCCCGTCACAACCACCGAGTCGTTCTCCAGCATCACGAACGGTCTGTGCTTGAACTCTTCCGCCAAATCATTCAGATGCTCGTTGTACTGGCTTCCGAACGGGAATGTCGGGATGTCCTGAAGGAATATCCAGCTCTCCGGGATGGTGCGCACGTCAAACTTAACCCCGGTCGTGCAGAAACCCATCAGAGCCGGTGACTGGGTGAGAATGATGGAGTTGATCTTTGGATTGCGGCGGTAGATCTCGTAGTGGAGAGCAACAGAGCGGCTGGCCTTCTTGCCGGCCTCCACCATCCCGTCCTTCACCTGCACGATGTCCTCTGGATCAAGGTCCCAACGCTGCATGCTGGACGGAGTGATCAGGAAGTCGTTCCCTTTCCAACGAACCGATGCCGTACCGTAGGAGCTGCACATAAGCCCCTGCGAGCAGGCCCTGCGGACAATCTTGCAGATCTCCGCGCGGATTGCTCTCTCCTCGGACGGATGATTCACGTTCATGAAATGCTGGAACGGAGTGTTCACCGCTCTCTCATGCTGGAGAATCTGCTCCTCACTGAGGTATTTAGGCTCGCCCAAGGTCTTGGCGTTCAGGATTGTACGGGCGCAGAGCTCAAGGGTCTCGAATCTCTGGTAGGCATCGGCGATGTCATCCCCGGCCACCACGACACCATGGTTCTCCATGATGACGGCCTTGTAGTCAGGATTCTTCTTGAACTCGGCCACAATCTTCTTTCCCAGCAGTTCGCTTCCCGGGAGGGCATAATCAGCGAATCCCACAGGGCCGCAGGTCGCGCGCGCCTGAGGAATGATGCTCGTGTCCGGCACCTGGTGGACCATGCTGAATGTCACCAGTCCCGGAGGGTGGGCGTGGATTACTGAATGAATATGCGGGTTCATCTTGTAGATGGCCTTGTGGAACGGGTACTCGGAAGAAGGTCTGTGAGGGCCGATGATGGTTCCGTCGGCTTTCACGCACATGATGTCCGCCGGGGTAAGCGACCCTTTGTCGATTCCCGCCGGAGTGATCCACATGTCTCCGTTCCCGTCCATGATCGACAGGTTTCCGCCGGAGGTGGTGGTCATCTCGCTGCGATAGATCCTGCCGATGATGATTGCGATTTGCTCGGCCGGATGCATCAGATTTACGTCAAGTTGTTTCATGATATTTATGAATTACATTGGAAGCCGCTCCGGCCCGTCTGAAGGCAGAACGGCTTCCTGGATTTACATTTAAGCCAGCATGACCTGACCTCCGGTCACAGGTATCGCCTGTCCGGTCTCTCCGGTCTGGTCGATGGCGTAGAGGATGGCCTTGCAGACATCCACCGGGTTGCAGCCCTTGCGCATAGGCACCTGGGCGAGGTAGTAGTCCTTGACATCCTGCAC
>CAVERO010000188.1:0-5349 GCA_963617915.1 Candidatus Methanomethylophilaceae archaeon
AGATGAAGATTTTTCACCTCAAAGAACATTTCAAACAAATCAAAACAGCTTCTTAAGTGATTCCTAAAAAGTTGAGGTTGCGAAAATCACAGCAACCGCATCAGAAGGAGTATGAATATGACTCGTCGGAGTTCCCGGAGCGCAAGGTAGATCTGATGCTCGACCGTCCTGACGGAGAGTCCCAGCCGCTCGGCGATCGCCTTGTTGCTCATCCCGTCGAATCGGCTCATTCTGAATATCCTCATTCTGCGTCCTGGCATTCTTTCAATGGCCATTTCCAGCAGCAGCCCGATTTCCTCGGCATATAGAGGGTCAAGAGCGGTGTCGTGGGAGAAGATCCCCTCCAGAGCTTCCGGGTGGAAGTCCGCGCCGAACCGGCTTGTCCTGCGCCTTTTCCGGATGAAGTCCAGCGAGGCGTTGCGAGCCATCGCATAGATGTACCCGCCGACGGCCTCATCCCTGTCCGCCCAGACGTCACGCCTTGTCCAAAGTTTGGCGAAAATGTCCTGGGCGAGGTCTTCGCTGTCGGTCTCCGACTTCAGCAGGGCTGCGATGAAACTCTTCACCGCCGGATAGTGGGATGTGAATATCCCCTCGAACCGCTGTATGTGACCATTCTCGTCGATCATCATAGGATGCTCCTTGCGCAAACATAAGTATAATTCCGCAGATTTGAGAAGCAGATTATAATTAATTCCTCTTTTTTTCTTATGCGGCCTTCCCGGCCATTTTCATCTTTTTCATTCTTTCCTGTCTTCTGAAACATCCCCAAAAGACGGTGCGGCCACATTCCTTTTCAGAAATGATGGCCGCACGGAGGATGGCCATCGCCTCGTGAGGACGCGGCGACGGCACGATGTGAAGGAATACTTCTAGACCAGAGCCTTCACCTGCTTTGCGTCAAGCGGAAGCATCTCGGTGATAGGATTGTATTGGTAGTTCTCGAAGTCGAAGATCTGGGCGAATCCCGAGGACTTGTCCCTGTGGTAGTAAACGTACAGCAAAAGTCCTCCCGGAGCCTCGGCCACAGCCTTGTCCGACCTGCCGTCAAGGAAGGAGACGAGCTCTTCCTTCTTGGTTTTAGGGAAGTTCGCTATCTTGCGTTTGAAAGAGCCTTCCTTGCCTTCGATCACGTAGGATGATTTCATGGCGAAGAACAGGATGACGGCGAAAAGGATGACTGTGCATCCGAGGATGAACATGGAGTCGGAGCAGAATAACAGCGCCACTCCCGCTGCGAGAAACACGAGGGTCACGATGAAGTCCTTCGCGGATCTTGTTTTCTTTATATTTACGGTTTCCATTAGTTTCTGATTTAATTGTCGGTGATGCTTCCCGTGGAGACACTATGCTCTCCCGGGAAATGTTGTTGTGTAAAAAATATGGTTGCATCACCTTGTTGTGGTAATACTTTGTCTGCCGTCCATGAGAGGGGGCGGCGCCTTTTGTCTTGAAAATCCATACGCCCGGCGCGAAATGGCCGAGGGGTTTGGAACGCTGACCGCTATAGACGCAGCTTCCGCAGAGCCGGCAAGGAACGATTATGCACGGCAGGCAGGCGGAATGTCTTGAACTCCAGAACCTTGAAGTCAAATTCCGTCCTGCGCGCGCTCCTGCACGGACTGGCGGAAGCGCCGGTGACTGTGCGGGTTACTGTCTGTCCTTCGCCCGTCGGGCTTGTGAGGCAGACCGTGTTGAACTTTATGAACGAATGATTGGACTTGACCGGGTCGGTAAGGCTGTCGGCGGATGTCCTGACCGCGGTTCCGGGGTCGGAGGCGCCAAAGAAATTGACCCGCAGCCCCTCGCAGAAGAATGCGAGCGCCACAAGCGCGACGGCAACCAAGCAGAACCTGACAAATGACTTCATCGCCTCTACCTCCTGAGTCTTACGAATATGCTGAGCGGCAGATTCTTCCCGAACCTGTCCCTGAGAACCAGCTCTCCGGATTCCAGAACGGCGTCTGGAGCAAGTCCGAAAGCCTGACGCACGACGGTCTCGCCGAGGATGGCGGAGAATCCGTTTGAGTAAAGGTTCAGAACAAGGAAACTGTTTTCCGGTGCGAGTATCTTCCCGACGGTCCTCATCATGTCGAAAAGGCATTCGTCCAGTTTCCATTTCTCTCCGTCCGGGCCGTGGCCATAGGCCGGGGGATCCAGAATTATGCCTTGATAGAGATTGCCGCGTTTGGCCTCCCGTGAGGCGAACTTCATCGCGTCCTCAACCACCCAGCGGATGTCCCGCAGACCGCTGCGGTCTTGGTTGCCGTGAGCCCAGGTGACAACCTGCCGCACAGAGTCCAGATGCGTGACGTCGGCTCCGGCGCACTTGGCCGCCAGCGAGGCCGCCCCCGTGTAGGCGAACAGATTCAGAACCTTGGGCCTTGCTCCCGTCCTTACTGCGATGTCTGAAGTCTGCCTGAATATGTAGTCCCAGTTCGCGGCCTGCTCGGGGAAGACTCCCACATGCTTGAAGGACGTGAGTCCCAGCCTAAGGCTGAACTTCGGGCCGCCGTCATAGCGGATCCACCACTGGTCAGGCATATTCCTTAACCTTTCCCAAGTCCCGCTGTCCTCTTTCCCGGCCTTGCCGAATCCGGCCCCCGGCGTGAAGCGGGTGTGTGCGAGAGAGTTCCACTCGGCATCACTCATGCTCTTGTCCCACAGAGCCTTCGGCTCCGGGCGGGCAAGAACATATTCGCCGAACCTTTCGAGCTTCGCGCCCCTTCCGGAGTCCAGAAGCTCGTAGTCCTTCCAGTTCTGTGGATTAAACTCGATTGTCATAGCATACAAAGATAGGAAAAAGAAAGCCTATTTTATCCATTTGCATCGGGATTTAATCGTTATAGTCTTGTTCGCTGATGCCCAATCCGCTGAATTTTACTATATTTGCGTTCGGAATAAGAAGCTGTTTTGAAATGATTCCCGTTTTTTATCATGCGGAATTTTCGAGACAGTTTCGGCTTCGGAAGAGGGAGCGTAGCAGTGGCTACGTGACTGATGACGAAGATGAAAATGGCCGGAAAGGCCGTGTAATAAAAGAGAGGAATCATTTCAAAACAGCTTCTAAATCGAAATTATTTAATTAATAAGGTTATGCAACAGCACATTGACACCTACGACTTCAAAGGCAAGAAGGCCATTGTCAGAGTGGATTTCAACGTTCCGCTCGACGAGAATTTCAACATCACTGATGACACCCGCATCCGCGCGGCTCTCCCTACGCTTAAGAAAGTGCTTGCGGAGGGCGGTTCCCTCATCCTGATGTCCCACCTCGGACGTCCGAAGGGAGTGGACCCGAAGTTCTCGCTCAAGCATATTCTTGCACACGTCTCCGAATGCCTCGGCGTTCCGGTTCAGTTTGCCGACGACTGCCAGAAGGCAGACGCACAGGCCGCCGCTCTCAAGCCGGGCGAGGTCCTGATGCTTGAGAACCTGCGTTTCTACGCCGAGGAGGAGGGTAAGCCGAGGGGACTTGCCGCCGACGCGACGGACGAGGAGAAGGCCGAGGCCAAGAAGGCCGTGAAGGCAAGCCAGAAGGAGTTCGTGAAGAAACTCGCCTCCTACGCTGACTGCTACATCAACGACGCTTTCGGCACTGCCCACAGGGCTCACGCCTCCACGGCGCTCATCGCCGCCTACTTCCCGAACGACAAGATGTTCGGCTACCTGATGGAGAAGGAGGTCAAGGCTATCGAGAACGTCCTCCAGAACGCCAAGCGTCCTTTCACCGCCATCATAGGCGGCTCCAAGGTCTCCAGCAAGCTCGGCGTCATCAAGAACCTGCTTGACAAGGTTGACAACCTGATCATCGGCGGCGGAATGGGCTACACCTTCATCAAGGCCCAGGGCGGCCACATCGGAAAGTCGCTCCACGAGGACGAACTCATGCCGGACGCTCTTGAGATTATGAAGGAGGCCAAGGAGAAAGGCGTGAACCTCTCGCTTTCAGTCGCAACCGTGTCAGGTCAGGACTTCACGAACGACACTCCTCGCCAGACTTTCGACATATTCAACATTCCGGATGACTGGGAGGGAATGGACGCTTCCGAGGCTTCCCTTGAGAACTGGAAGAAGATCATTCTCGCATCCAAGACCATCCTTTGGAACGGCCCTGTGGGAGTGTTCGAGCTTCCTAACTTCGCCCACGGAACGGAGAAGATCGCCGAGTTCGTGGCCGAAGCCACACAGAACGGAGCCTACTCCCTCGTCGGAGGCGGTGACTCTGTGGCGGCTGTCACAAAGCTTGGCTTCGCCGACAAGGTGAGCTATGTCTCCACCGGCGGCGGCGCGATGCTTGAGGCCATCGAGGGCAAGGATCTTCCGGGAATCGCGGCCATCAGGGAATAGTCACTCGGATAATCCGAAAAATACGCTATCTTTGTACGATAAGTGATTTTTGAATATGGATCCGCTGTTCGTACATTGGAACATGAATCCGGAGATATTCAGGATCGGATCGTTCGCCGTCAGGTGGTATGGTCTCCTGTTTGTTTCCGGTTTCATTCTTGGCTACTGGATGTTCACCAAGTTCTTCAGGAGGGAGAAAGTCAATGAGGCTCTTCTTGACCCGCTTCTCTACACCCTGTTGATCGGAACTCTTGTCGGGGCGCGCCTCGGACACTGCATATTCTATCAGCCTGACTATTATTTCGGCTCATGGAAAGGCTTCTGCGAGATTTTCGCCGTCTGGCACGGAGGGCTCGCCAGCCACGGGGGAGCTCTGATGCTGCTTCTGTGCATGTGGTGGTTCGCAAATAAATACGGGAAGAAGAACCACGTCGATTTCCTCTGGATTCTGGACAGGCTGGCCATCGCCGTGGCGTTCGCGGCAACGTTCATCAGGCTGGGAAACCTCTGCAATTCAGAGATTTACGGTGATGCTACCAATCTTCCGTGGGGGTTCATCTTCGAGCGCAGGGGAGAGACGGAGCCGAAGCATCCGACGCAGATCTATGAGGCGCTGAGCTACCTGATTCTCGGCGTCGGGCTTGTCTGGCTCTATGTCAAGAGGTTGAGCAGGATGTACAGAGGCTCGTTCATCGGGATATTCTTCATCGTCTGCTTCGGGATGCGGTTCCTCATCGAGTTCATCAAGGAGCCGCAGGTGGAGTTCGAGAACTCTATGGCACTTGACATGGGGCAGCTGCTGAGCATCCCGTTCGTGCTTCTCGGCATCGGACTCCTTATATATTCTTATAAGAAGAAGATTCCGGCGGCAGCGGTCATTCCGGACGCCAAGCCCAAGAAGGCCGAGCCAACGCACTACGCCAAGGGTCTTGGAAACTCATAGAATAAGAAGCTGTTTTGATTTGTTTGAAATGTTCTTTGAGGTGAAAAAAACTTCAT
>CAVERO010000189.1:0-5330 GCA_963617915.1 Candidatus Methanomethylophilaceae archaeon
CTCATGCAGATGATGCCTCGGACAGCCGACCGCTATGAAATCGAGAATCTTCTTGACCCGAAGGAGAACATCGAGGCCGGAGCCGCCTATATCGCCCGGCTCCAAAGCAAGTTCAGAGACACGGCCGCTGACGGCGAGGAACTCGTAAAGTTCACCCTGGCGGCTTACAATGCCGGAGAGGGCAGGATTTACGACTGCATCAAGCTTGCCCGTTCGCAAGGAGTTGAGACCGGTGTCTGGGATAGCCTGTGCACTGTCCTTCCTCAAATGAGTCAGGACTCAATCCTGTTTGTGGAGGATGTCCGGCACGGGAAGTTCAAAGGCAGGGAGACTGTCGCCTACGTGAAAGCGGTCCTCAACAGATACGACATATTCAGAGGAGTCCAGCCAAGGTACAAGGTGCAGCCCGCGGACACGGCCTTGGTCATGATTGAAGAGGAGGAAGACGTCGAGCGGATCCTATTGAGCCCTGACAGTCTGGGCAGGATCGACCTTGGAGATGAAAAGGCAAGGAATCAGGAGGAGAATCATGATGACGAGCCAGGAGAGGGCGTCAGCGGCAAGCACCGCTGGCAGATTGAGGTGAACCGGGACGAACGGCACGAAATAGTTCTCCGGATTTAGTTTTATGACATGGGTCCATTTCTGAAGCCCGCATAGAATCATCGCTATGCCGTTGCCGACAAGCATTCCTTTGAACACAATCACCGAAGCCACCCTGAGGAACACCTTGGCGATGGTTTTGTCCGTCATTCCCAAAGACTTCAGCGTTCCGATTGTGGAAATGTTCCTGAACAGCATTATCAGCAGTCCGGAAATCATGTTGAATCCCGCGACGACGGTCATCAGGCCAAGGATGAACAGGACATTGAAGTCAATGAGGTTCAGCCAGTCGAAAATCTGGGGATAGCGGCTGATAACAGATGTTGCAATCAACGTGTCGTCATCCTCGCCGGCCCTGTCCAAAGCGATGTGGCCGACCTCGTCGGTGACGGCGCGCATCCCGGATTCCGTCTTCGCGCCCGGCTCCAGAGTCAGTTCCAGAACTGAAGCCTCATCGGAATTCCAGCCGTCAAGTCTCTGAAGGTCAGAGATGTCCGCAAGCACCACGATGTTGTCCGTCCCGTCCATCACCCCTTCGTAAAGGCTTGTGATGTTGAAGTTCCGCACCTTGACTTTCTCTCCGACGAAATAGGTCAGAAGTTTGTCCCCGACCTGAAGGCCGAGCATTTCGGAGAGCCTGACCGGAATGGAGACCCCGAGTTTCACGGTGTCCGGTTTCGTCCGTGGAGTTCCTTTGAACAGGACTCCGTGGATGCTCTCGCCCTTCTTGACAATCCCCGCGCGATAGACAGCGGGAGTGATGCTCTTGACCTCCGGAATCGCCTCGATGTCAGGCATGAAGCTCTGACCTACCGAAATCGGCGAGGTCTCGCTGATGTAGTTCATGTCCACCGGCATCAGCTGCACGTCCCCGGTAAGGTCTGAAATGCCGTCCCGGATCTCGTTCCTGAATCCGGACGAGACGGAGACGGAGACAATCATGATGAGGAAAGAGACAGCGATGGAGACCACCGCTATCCTTCCTCCGAAACGGAGGCGTCCGGCTATGAACCTTGACGCGTCCAAAACTATCCCTTTATGAATATATTTGTGTCAGGACAGGCCACACCAGATATTTTTTATGAATATTTCAGGCCTGTCCCGATTGAAAATCCTTACCAGATGTGGACCCTCTCGCTCTCCGGACGCCACATCGGATCGCCCTCCTTGATTCCGAAAGCGTCGAAGAACGTCCCGAAATTCTTCAGGGACACATTCACACGGTTCTCGGCAAGGGAGTGCACGTCCAGTTTTGTCAGACGGGCCTTCTCTTCCTCCGTGATGTTCTGAGCCCAGATCGCGCCGTAGGAAAGGTAGAACCTCTGCTCCGGGGTAAAGCCGTCGATCAGACCGACGTTCCTGCCCTCGATCGCGTTCAGCATCGCCGTGTAGGAGATGCTCAGGCCGCCGTGGTCGCCGATGTTCTCGCCGAGGGAAAGCTTTCCGTTGGCATGCAGGCCAGGGGCAATCTCAACCTCATCGAACTGGGTCACAAGCACCTGGGCCTTGGCGTTGAACTTCTCGGCATCCTCGGCCGTCCACCAGTCTGACATATTCCCGTCCTTGTCGAACAGGCGTCCCTGGTCGTCGAATCCGTGGGACATCTCGTGGCCGATCACGACTCCGATTCCGCCGTAGTTGACCGCGTCGTCAGCATCGGCGTTGAAGAACGGAGGCTGAAGGATGGCCGCCGGGAAGCAGATCTCGTTTGTCGTAGGATTGTAGTAGGCGTTGACGGTCTGTGGAGACATTCCCCACTCGGTCTTGTCGGTAGGTTTGCCGAGCTTTGCCATGTTGTCAGCCACGTACCACGCTCCGGCGGCGCGGAGATTCTCATAATAGCTCTTCTGCGGATCGATGTCCAGCGTCGAGTAGTCCTTCCATTTGTCAGGATAACCGATCTTCACGGTGAAGTTGTCCAGTTTCTCGTGAGCCTTGACCTTGGTGGAGTCGCTCATCCAATCCAGTTCGTCGATGTGCTGGCTGAAAGCCTTCTTGAGGTTGTCCACGAGGGTCAGCATCTTGGCCTTGGATGATTCCGGGAAGTATTTGGCGACGTACATCTTGCCGACAGCCTCGCCGAGGATGCTGTTCGGAACCTGCATCGCCCTCTTCCAGCGAGGCTTCTGCTCCTTGATACCGGACATCTGGGTGCTGAAAAAGTCGAACGAGGCGGCGTAGAAGTCGTCGCTAAGGGAACCGGTGGCACCCTGAATGAGCTGGCCGGCGACATAATCCTTCAGAACAGCGAGGTCAGCTCCGCCGAAATATTCGCAGAAAGCCTTGAAGAACGAAGGCTCCGCCACAATCAGTTTCGGCTGGTCGGCGATTCCTCTTGTCCCGAAGTAGAGCTTCCAGTCAAAGCCCGGATAGTTCTTGATGAGTTCCTCGGTCGTGCAAGGGTTGTACTGCGCCTGGATGTCCCTTTCCTGAACGCTTGTCCAGGAGTTTTCCGCAAGCACATCCTCGACCGCAAGGGCGTTGGCCGCGGCCTTCTCCGGCTCCGCAGATCCGGTCAGGGTGAAGACCTTGGCGAGGAAGTTGCGATAGCCCTCCTTGATGGCTGCGTTCTCGGGCTCGACGTAATAGTCACGGTCGCCGATTCCCAGACCGCCCTGTCCAAGATAGAGGATCTGATTGTCGCTGTCGGCGAGGTCGGACATCACATAGGTTCCGAAGAATGAACTTTCGGAGACGTTGTGCAGCCCCGCGATGACCTTCACTAGAGCTTCCTTGTCAGCCGCGGCGTAAATCCCATCGACATATTCCTTCAGAGGGGCCGCTCCCTCGGCATTCAGCCTTGTGGAGTCAAGCCCTTGTTTGTAGAGGTCGGAAATCTTCTGCTCCACCGAGCCTTTTTCCGTCTTAAGGGTTCCCATCTCGGCGAACAAGTCGTTGAGTCTCTTGACGTTGTTCTCCCTCAACTGGTCGAATGAGCCGAACCTGGCATATTCCGGCTTCAAAGGATGGTTCTTCTGCCATCCGCCGGTGGAATACCGGTAAAAATCCGCCGCCGGAGAGACGGTCGTGTCAAGGTTCGCAAGGTCGATCGCCGGAACCTTCTCAACCTGCGGTTTCTGGCCGCAGGCTGCCATCGCAAGCGCTGAAGCCATGATCACTAAACTTTTTTTCATTATCTATGAATATATTCGTTCATCTTCCAAGGTCCTTTTGACCCGTCAAAACGACCTCCAGACCGCCAAACCTCAGGCCCGCAGAAAACCTTCGCACCGAGATCCGCAACGACAAAGGTAATGAATTTATACCGAATAGTAAACCGGAGACAACCACTATTCGGCCTTGACAAGAGAAAAGCCGTCAATCGTCAGATAAATGATGATTTAGAGGCAGACCAAGTTTCCGTGAAGGTCAAGGGGAAGTTGCCCTATTTAATATTTTTGCTTATTTTTGCAGAAAAATTAAATAGGTATGGAGGTTGGGCGTTCTGATTACATCGCAAGACTTGAGAGCAAGCGTGGGAACGGTCTTGTCAAAATCATCACCGGTGTCAGGAGATGCGGGAAATCATATCTGCTTTTTACCCTGTTCAGAAAACATCTGTTAAGCTCCGGAGTAAAAGAAAATCAGATAGTTGCACTGGCTCTTGACGATTACGGGAACAGACAGTATCTCGAACCGGATGCGTTATATTCTTATGTCAAGTCAAAAACTTCCGGACAAGGACAGTTCTACATCCTGCTCGACGAGATTCAGCTCGTGCGCGATTTTGAAAGCGTTTTGAACGGATTTCTGCATATTGAAGGAGCCGACATCTATGTCATCGGCAGTAACTCGAAGTTCCTGTCATCGGACATTATTACGGAATTTCGAGGGAGAGGCGATGAAATCAGGGTATATCCGTTCACATTTGCAGAAATGCTTTCCTTATCCGAAAGGGACAAACGAGATGTATGGCAGGACTATGTCCGATATGGAGGAATGCCGCTTGCGGCACTCACAGAATCTCAGGAAGATAAGGAGTCATATCTTAAAAATCTATTCAATCAAGTATATATCAACGACATAGTAAATCGCTACAATCTACGCGGCAAGGATGAAATCGGTGAACTTGTGGACACTCTCGCTTCCGGAATCGGCTCTCTGAGCAACCCGCTGCGCCTTTGCAATACTTTCAAATCGGAAAGGAAACTCACACTTTCGCAGTTTACCATCTCCAACTACATTGATTATCTGGAAGATGCATTTCTTATCAGCAAAGCGAAAAGATATGATGTCAAGGGACGCAAATATATAGGAAGCCCGATGAAATACTATTTCGTGGATCTCGGATTGCGTAACGCCAGATTGGGTTTCCGGCAACAGGAGGAGAACCACATAATGGAGAACATCATTTACAATGAACTTGTCCACCGCGGCTTTTCCGTGGATGTAGGTGTTGTGCCTGTGCAGGAAACCGAAGATGACGGCCGGCAGGTCCGCAAGCAACTTGAAGTGGATTTCGTGGCGAATTTGGGGAGCCGGCGCTATTACATACAATCGGCATTCGAAATCGGGACTGCCGAAAAGATGGAGCAGGAACAGCATTCGTTCAAAAAAATTGACGATTCATTCAGGAAAATCCTTATCCAGAAAGACTCTGTCAAACCTTGGCACAACGAAAGCGGCGTTCTCATAATCGGCATTTTTGACTTCCTTCTTCATCCCGAAAGCATAGATTGGTAGCCGCCCCCACTGCGAAGTTTGTCGCTTCGCTCACGCCTCAATGC
>CAVERO010000190.1:0-5309 GCA_963617915.1 Candidatus Methanomethylophilaceae archaeon
GAGAAAACAATCAGCAACAACGATATTTCCGACCTTCTGACTAAACCGTTTACGCCGGTGGTAGAGGAGCCGATTAACCACATCCTCCTTCCTCCCCGAATCCTCAATGCTCTATCAAAAGCAAATTAGAAGAGTGTAGGATCGGAATCCTGCTCCTTTAACGTATAATACATCGTTCGTTTTTCCTTTCTCGATCTAATTCGGGGGATGGCCTCAACGAGTTTTTTGATGATCTTGATAGGCTCATCTATCGAAAGAAGCAAACAAATCTCCTTTAGTGAACGCTCGGACTTATGTAGCAATTCTGTAACATCCAGTACGAACTGAGCCTTATCGTCATCCGTCGCGAGTTTCTTACGTATTGCAGACCGCTTGCTGCCAGACTTCTTTCTGGCCTTGAGTTCTTCTTCAGTAAAGGGAACAAAATCCTCATCACGCGAAGGATAACGTCCCTCGATATACATCTTGACAAGTTCAGCGTGAGAAAGAGGTCTGGTAATATCTCTGTTGTCCGGATTTAGATTATAATCAAGCAGGACAATATCAGATTCCTTGGCCTTTTCCCGAATCTTCTCGATGATTCTGTGAACCTCCGGCACATTGTCAAGGACAAACTTGTAGCTGGGGATGTAGATGTACCGCCTTGCATCGGCATAATCGAGAATAGTCTGGGAATAAACGCCGTAACGGTGCCCAAGGGGCCGACCGAACTTCCTAACCGTCCGTTTGATGTTTTTCATCGTATCATTGCGGAACATTTGAATGTCAATGTCGGCTTCCTCAAAAACTTTGAGCCCCTGCCAGATTGCCTCTACGCAGGTGGCTTTCATGTCCCGGGAGTCCCCTGGAATGGGAATGTTGCGATGAGGATAGAATGGGCTAAGAATCTGGCCGTAGTGGTATGGGGAGGATGAGGTAATGTCCAGAATGTAAGCTCCTGGATAATCCTTATGTATTCGCTCCAGACTACGTTTTTTATTGGCAACGGTTATCATTTTGACTATATGCTAATTACATTAGAATGGCAAATCATCTGACGGGTCATAATCACGTGACGGTATTGCCGGAGCCGGAGGTGGAAATCTGGATAACTGCGACCGGAAAGAGTCCCAACTATCAATGAAGTTTTCAGGAAAGACAATGTACTCCAGAGGGATGAACGTTTTTACCATTACTTCAGCCTGGTGCTGCTTGAAAATCTCGCTATCGTTACGGACAAATGTTTGCTGTGTGGCGGCAAGGTTCACCCTTCGCAAATCATTGAGAGTTCCTCCGTGATGATGGCCAGTATCCGCCGCATTGATGTCCGAGAAAAGGGTCCCCTCCAAGCCCGCGACATCGAGTTTTATGCGAAGGAGCACAGTATCACCCCCTCTCTGATCGACATGGTAACGCATTGGATGGTCATTGCAAAAACTCAATCGGACATAATCGGCCAATCCGTGCCGTGTATCCAATGACCTAGAAGGTCCATCGCCTCCGGGGAACGGAATCTCTATACCATTGTCTTCGCAGTATTTCCACGAGAATAATCCCCCATTACGGCGTATTGAATCGAGATTACGCCTATCAGTGAAATGGTAGAAATAACGGATGCCATTGGAAGTCAGATGATTGATAAAGGCTGATGCGTTCAGTTTTGTGGCATGAGATACACGATAAAGCAGTTCTTGTCTTTCCCGTGCCTTCCGCTCTTTCTCCTCCTGCTCGCGATGTTCCGCTTCTTCTCGTTCCTTCCTTTCCCTTTCTTCCTGCTCATACTTTTTCTTCTCTTCTGCTTCTCTGATTTCCTTTTCCTTCCGATGGTTCAACTCTGTAAATTCTGCCTCATCATATTCCTTAAGCAGGGATATATATACGACTGTCAAGTTGTTCCCCGAAGAAGATTGCAGGAAATGCGAGCAGTTCTCCTTAAGGCGCTGATTATTGGAGATCAGTTCAATAAAAACAACAGGGCCGCAATGGAGATTATCGCTGAGCGGCAGATGTGCCACTGAAACGAAAGGAGTATCGTTCTCTCTCAATCTCTGCTGTAGGTAGCCGAAATGATAATCTTCGATTTGGCTCCAATACTCGCCGAGTCCGCTATCGGTAAAGTTGACGAGCGGAGAACCAGGTATGGCTTGGATGAATTCAACAATCTTATCATATACCCAATTGTTGAACTTCCTCCTCATCTGTTTAAACTCTGTGATGTTTTTATAGTTAGCCTTACATTTGGGGAAGTGGGTGTAATCGGCGTTTTGTGATGCACAAAAGGACTCACAGAATATTTGACATATCATGAATTCATATTCCTGTGGACCACCATTTTCGTTATACCCCCGAATGGAAGCATTATAGCAGGAACATCCCCAGTTATCAAGTTTGGTATTCCTTAATGCGCGTACATCCTTGGCAAACTGCGCTTGAGCATTATGCCAATCGGAATAGTATTGGGCAATATGGAAATTCTCTTCATACTCCTGCAGAAGTCTAGTCGGAACAGTGATAAGCGTTTCTTTATCGGTTACGGTAGGATGTTGTTTTTGATAAATCCTCATCCCGTTTGGGAAACGCTTCTGAAGACCATCAAACTGGCCAGCAAATTCCTTTTGCCTACTTTCTTGCTCCCGCCGAGCAGCTTCTTCCTCTTCCTTCTTTCTTAATTCAGTCCGCTTTACAGCCTCATTCATTGCTCGAATCATGGCATTGTAATCGTCCTGCATTTTCTCCAATTCTGGCTTTGACGTGGAAGCAAGTGCTTTCAATGTCGATAAGGGAGCGTCATATAGATCAAATATGCCCGCCAATTCCTTGGAAAACAGGCGTAACGAGAAAGCCGGATAGTCTGAAGCCATCCGCTCAATCTTCTTGACATATCCTATCTTTATGAGTCGCAGGAGCATGTACAATCCACTTGTAACCACAAATTTAACAAAAATGGATTGGAGTATCAAGAATTGATATCTTGTAGGAGAATTCAGGAAAATTGTGTATTTGATAGGCAGTTTCGATATGTGCGTTTGCCCCGCAGCCATTATAGAATAAAGCGGTCAAAGCCAGTTCGCTCCGCTAAAGCTGCGCTCACTCGCTTTGGGGCCGTTCTTAGGGGCACTGACGCGCCCCTGAGAACTCCACTTCTGAAAGCCAGAAGACTCGACCCTTCTTTGCCCCACCGCCCCACAGGGGCCAAAATCCGGCCCGCTCCGTGAGGAGCAGTGCGAGGGTAAGTCCCTCGAAATCCGAAAGTTAGACATAATCGGAGCTTAGTTGTGTAACAGTCGGCTCCGCCGCCAGATTACACAACCCCGATTATGTATTCTAAGACTTTTCCAAATAAAATTTGAGTTTTTTTTCAATGTTAGTCACAACATACATTTGTTGCGCTCATCGGGGCGTTCCGCCCCGGCCGCGAGGCTATCCCCTGAGAAGTTTTTCATAGATGTATAAAGCTACCTTGTACGCGACTTATGTATTCCACGTACAAGCCTATGTCTTTATTTTTAATGATTGACTATCAACCGATTCGCCCTCCGAGATGAGCTTATCTATAACTTCCAATGGACACGAGGTCTAAATATCTAATTTGCAACCGCCCGGATACAATCTGGCACTAGAAAAGATTAGTTTTAAGATAGTTCAACCGATTGCATGTCAATACTTCATAACCTTGTATGGCGTTCCCGACTTTACGACAGAGAACATTCTAAGAATAAGTTTGAACTTCACCGCATTCAATACAACACCGTGTTGATTGCGCTGCTCACCTTTCTCCTTCATCTTCCGATGATAATAGTTCTTCATCCACGGATCATTGACGATGGCACTTCTGGCGGCCATCGTGATGGAGCACTTCTGCTGTTTGCGACAGAATTGAGACACTCTTGTCCTGCCGCTGACACTCGTTCCTGAAGTATAGTCAAACGGTGCCACTCCGATGAAGCTTGCATACTGCCGTGGCGTGGAAAAATTGCGGAAATTATTGGTATACACGATAGTATCCACGGCAGTTATAAGTCCTATACCTACGACAGAACGAATCAGGTCATAGTTTTTCTTAAGGCTCTCGTCCTTGTTGATAATTTCAACCATCTGCTTTTCAATATCCTTCACCATATCTGCCAGCTTGTCGACGAGGGAACTGCGTCTTGTTCGGCTCCTGCTCGACTCATACTGTCCAAGCTCAGACTGTGCGGTCATAAGTGTAGCCCTTTGGCGCACATACAGGCGCCTTTCACGCAGTAGATTAGACAGCTTTATGAGATTGTCGGACGGACGTTGGTAAAGAGTCAATTTTTCCCTGTGGTCATACGCATACCGGGCGATACGTATGGCATCAATCTGGTCATCCTTACCTCTTACTAGTCCCATCGAGCGCTTTATCTGGAGAGGGCTTTCAAGACATAACGCAATGCCCTTCTTCTCGCAGAAGAGTTGTAAGGCGTTGCTATATACCCCGGTATGTTCCGCACAGATAAGCATTGTCTTGGGCTTCACGCCTTTCTCTTTAACCCAAACAATCAGTTCCTTCAAGCCGGCAGCGTCATTTGTCAGGCGCTTGGTGTCGGCTTTCTTCATTTCGCTGGCATAAATTGCGACATCCAGCGTGCTTTTGGAGATGTCCACTCCGATGTAATTAGAAAATTGCATAAATTTGTTGTGCTTTTGGCGGTTAACCTCCGTATTGAACCATCGACTGAAACTTTTATCAGACACTTGTGGTCTATTACTCTAATTGGTCACTTCAATGCGTTTAGGAGAGGAAGTCTAGTACTTATTGTAGCCCTCTATGGCTATAGAACGCAATGTTCACTTCCTCTCCCCGGTTAACCTTTGTTATACATTACACAAAGGTAACCTTTTGTACGTCCGAAGTTTATATTTCAAAAAGAGAGGGCCTAAAACATAATATAGACACAAGGCTAATAAGTCGCACAGGTCGCCTCTCTTGGATCTATTAACTCTCACAGTACGCCCTCTCTTTATGTATAATCAGGGATGTCCGCTAAAACTTTTGTCAGATATTGCTTCTATAAACACTACTAGCACGACATCCCCCCCCACTCCATTTCTAATACAGAATAAGACCAACACATTGCAGGACAGTGAATCGAGTGGTGCAATCAGTGTTTCCATACTGTTTATGTCAAAATGATGGTACCTATCACTTACGTTAGATATGAGAAAACCTTTACATCTTGTGAGTCTCGCCACCATTGGAAGAGTTCTTCCAGAACGATGGTGCAAATCTAAAAGTTAAGTTGCTCAGTAGGTGCGAGTTCGACCGTTGGGTGCCTCGTAGCCCGCGAGCCGGAGGCGGCTGGCGA
>CAVERO010000191.1:0-5262 GCA_963617915.1 Candidatus Methanomethylophilaceae archaeon
CTCTCATATCCGGTCCTCCCCGCCTCTTTCCCGGACTCCACGCCCAGCCTGCCTGAGGCTCTCCGGAGTTCTTCCGGCTCCGGACTTTTCCCCGCCGCCGCGAACAGACGCTCCTCGGTAACGGACCTTCCCGAAGAATCGGTTATCGTCATCCCCGAACGGAGCAGGCTGACGAGCGTGAGCCTCAGGGAATCGCTGTCCCCGCTCTCCCCCACCGCCTTCTCGAGATCCGTCGGACCTTCGTCGAAAGCCCCCGTCTGGACGGACTCCGCGCAGGCTTCCACGGGCTCAAGGTCGTCAGGGGCGGGTTCAAGAACCGGAGTGACCGTCCCTGCGCTGACCGGGGTCCCGTCCGCGTCTTCCGTCCGTCCGGAATCCCCGCCTCCGGACCGCTTTCTCCCGGAGACTATCATATACATCCCCAGAAACGCCGCCGAGGCCAGAAGGACGATCGGCAGGCACCGTAAAAACATTGTCATATCGATTGCTTGCTGAATGGCATAATTAAGTTTACGCCAAATTATTTATACGCAAATATAGAGTATTTTATACATATACAAACGTTTTTGACGAAAAAAGATGAAAAATTAAGGATTATTGAGGAAAAAAGTCCGGACTCTCCCGTCCCCCGCATCACGCCGCGAAGCTGGCCCCGGGTCGGGGATGCCAAAACGCTCGGAAAAGGGACACGCCGCCCCGGGCGCATCATTTTCCGCGCTCTGCTTTTGTCCTCCCCGGCGCCTTTCCGGGCCTTCGTATGCGGTGTGATTCCGGAAGACGGAAGGCCCGCGACCGACTCGGCGGGGCGGGGCGGCTCTGACGGACACGACGCACATTATGAGCTACTATTTCCTGAAGACAATCCCTGACGGAGGGTCGAACCGCCTCCGCGCCCTTCCCGGGCAGAAGTTCACCGACGGTTCGCAGGTCCCCACCGACCTTAACATACAGGCCGACTCGAAGATGAGGTCCGACTGCCCCATAGGCACGACATTCTGCACGCCGATGCTTGAGATACGCCACTCCCGCAGCCGCGCGACCGGAGAGGCGCAGGCCCCGTTCATGTCCGCCGTCGGTGGCATCTGTCCGATGGATGCGCCAAGCCACCCCGTGAGACCCACTCCCGACATGACGGACGAGTGGAACGCCTACCGTTCGTCCGCCGCTGCGAAGACCGCCGAAACCGTCAAGGCTCCGGAGCTGAACCTGTTCACCAAGACCGAGACCCTGCTGGAGCGGATCCGCACGGACAAGCGGTGGAGCCGTCCGACCGTGGAGAAGGACGGGTTCTTCGTCGACAGCCGCCGCTGGGAGATGGCGATGACCTTCATCCACAACCACGACAACCTCCTCCTCACCGGCCCTTCCGGAACGGGCAAGACCGAGCTGGTGCTTCTCGCCTGCAAGCGTCTCGGTCTGGAGTGCCACAAGTACAATATGGGGACGATGAGCGACCCGATGTCGGCTCTCCTGGGAGTCCACCGCATCAAGGACGGGAAGTCAGTCTTCGAGCCGGCTCAGTTCCTCGAGGACATCCGGAAGCCGGGGGTCATCCTTCTCGACGAGATCAACCGCGCCCCGCTGAACGCCCTGAACTACCTGATGTCCTGCCTCGACGGCACGAGGGAGATGCGAAACGATTACGTCTCTCCGGTGCAGACGGTGAAGGTGCATCCGGACTGCACTTTCGTCGCCACCGCCAACATCGGAGCGGAGTTCGTCGGGACGAACATCCTCGACCCGGCCTTGAACTCCCGCTTCTTCCGCCTGCAGATGTACTACCCGACGGCTTCGGACGAGGCCGACATCCTCTCCAGACGCTGCGGCATCTCGGCCACCGACGCGCTGAACATCGCGAAGGTGGCGAAGGACATCCGCTCAAGCTACGCCAAGAGCGAGCTGTCGGCGACGGTCACCGTGCGCCAGACCCTTATGGCGGCGAAGCTCGTCTCCTGCGGTTACACGGCGCTGGAGGCGCTCACGCAGATATTCCTGCCGTATTTCGAGGGGACCCCGTCGGAGGGCGAGATGGGCATCGCCAACAAGATGTTCTGCGCGAGGTAGCGCAGGACGCTTACTTATTTCCGGAATACTAACAATTGGATTTTCAATATTATGGAACAATTACAGACTATCAACAGAGTCGAGCTGCAGGGACACGTCGGCTCGGTAAGAAAACTCGCTGACGGGGAGTGGGACATCCTCCTGTTATCCGTGGCGACCAGCAGGGTCTACAGGGACAACGAGGGAAATCCGGTCATAGAGACCACGTGGCACTCGTGCACGGCCCGGGACGGAGATGGCATCTGCACGCTCGGTGGCATAACGAAGGGCGTTCCGGTCCACCTGACCGGACGGATCAGGAACACGAGGTACACCAGCAGGGACGGTGAGGAGAGAGTCGCGACCGAGATTGTCGCCGAGACGCTTGAAGTCGTAAAGCCATGATGAAGTCGGTCAAGATGATAGAGGAGGGCCGCGCCCTCCTCTATGACGAGATAACCGGACTCGTCAAAGGCGGCCGGAAGATGGACCTCACCGACCACGTCTACGGCTATGTGTACGACTATTACGATGACTCTATAGTCGAGGCCGACATTCTTGAGCTGCGGCTGATTGACTACACGCTGTTCGCCTTTATGGACTGCGTGGGAAGCGAGAGGGTATTCACCGAGGAGGAGCGGGACGCAATGCTCGGCCTGCAGGCTAAGAGAGGCCTCCCCGGATGGTACGCACTCGACGCCGGTTTCCACGGCCTGCTGCTACAGACGCTTCTCTCGATAGCGGACGTACTCGAACCCGGACAGGAGGAGGACTGAGTATGGATAAGGTGAGAATCGGAGACCGCATCCGCATCGTCCGGATGGACAACAACGGAGGCAAAGACGCGCACGCGGGAGACTACAACGGCCTCATCGGCATAGTCGAACATATCGACTCTCTCGGGCAGCTGCACGGCAGCTGGGGCGGGCTGGCCGTCATCATAGGAGTCGACGAGTATGAGATTTTACGCTAAAACCGGCCATAATTTTGAGATTCGGTCACTTAATCGGCCTTCCTGCATCTGTAAAGATTAATTTTTACTAAATTTGTGTGAATATTATAATTCGACTGCGATGAAAAGGCTCAAGCAACTGTCCCTGAGAAATTTCCGGCTCTTCGGAGAGGATTCCGGGACAATCGACATTTCCGAGGACAAGAACGTGACGATTCTCGTCGGAAACAACGGAAGCGGCAAGTCATCCGTGCTGGATGCCATAGCCGCCGAGATAAGCACGTTCACGTCGAACTTCCCGGGACAGTCCATCAAACAGTTCTCAGATTACGATGTCCATATCAACGAGAACGAGGACTTCGGAGACTATCTTCAGGTCAGCGCGACCTTCAGGACCTCATACAACGGCGATCTGGAAATCTCACGCACCAGACAGGGGAAGATGAAGGCTCCTGACGGAGTGCTCAAGAACGTGAGGTCATACGCTGACCAGCTCATCGCGAGGATAAACGACGGCGAGGAGTGCGCACTCCCCGTCGTGGCCTATTACGGCACGGGACGCGGCCAGATAAAGGCTCCGGAACGCAGACGAGATTTCAAAAAAGCGTTCACAAGATGGGACGCATACTCCGGAGCGTTGGAGGCGAACGCGAACTTCAGACAGTTCATAGAATGGTTCGACCTGATGGAGGACGAAGAGAGGCGCGAGAAGGAAAAACTCAGGGACTGGAATCACAAGAACAAGTCGCTGGAAACCGTAAGGCGGGCGCTCGCAAGTTTCGTCGGCGAGAAGTTCTCAAACCCGAGGATGCTGCTTCATCCCCTCAGGTTCGTGATGGACGAGAAGCTTGAAGACGGGAAAAACAGACAGATCCGAATCGAGCAGATGAGCGACGGATACAAGATAATGACGGCGATGGTGGCCGACATCGCGTCCAGGATGGCCGAGGCCAATCCGGACATGGACGACCAGCTTCTGACCGGCGGCATCGTGCTCATCGACGAGATAGACCTGCACCTCCATCCCAAGTGGCAGAGGACAATCATAGACAGTCTGACAAGGACATTCCCGAACATACAGTTCATCGTATCCACACACAGTCCTATCATCCTGTCCGGTGCGATGGACAAGGCGCAGTTTGTCGTCCTCAGGAACGAGGGCTTCGTCACCGCCAAGACCGGAGAATACACCGGCTACGACATAAGCCAGATTCTTCTCAGCGAGCTCTTCGGCCTTGAAAGCTCCCGTTCCCCCCAGTGGGACGGCCCTCTTAAGGAGCAGAAGGAACTGCTGATGAAAAACGACAGGACCGACGCCGAGAACACAAGGCTCAAGGCGCTCGACAAGGAGCTGTCACAGATCGCTTTCGGGGACACTATGGAGCAGATCCGCTCCCGCGAGCTGATTTCCAAGATTGCACAACGGCTTGACATAAAATAGGCTATGTACAGGATTCAGAAGAGCGAGGACGGGCCGGGCATCCTATCCGGCAAGGGCAAGTCCTTGACGGACGAGCTGAATGCGAGCGCTGATTCCGGTGCCACGGAGTTCGATTTCGACAATAAGGTCTATGCTCACGCCACCGTCAAGACGATGCTGAAAAGGGAGCAGCACGGGAAATGCGCGTACTGCGAAAGGTCACTTAACGGGGACTATGGCGCGGTGGAGCACTTCCGTCCGAAAGGCGGCTATGCCACTGCCGACGGAGTGCTGCATAAACCAGCCTATTACTGGCTTGCATACGACTGGGACAACCTTCTGCTGAGTTGTGACGAGTGCAACACCGGATGCAAGAGGAATCTTTTCCCGTTGGAAGACGAGAACGCGCGGAGCATCGGCCGGAGGGATACTTCAAAAGAAGTGCCTCTGCTGATAAATCCGGCTCAGAACGACCCCGGCGACTCTATTTGCTTCGAGCGCTTCATTGTCAAGCCGAGGCTCACCGATGGCAAGGAAAGCCGTAAAGGCAGAACATCCATAGATATTCTCAGGCTTAATGACCGCAACGATTTGCTGGAGAGCAGACGAAGAAGATGGGAAGAATATACCGGAGTGCAGGAGACTATCTTAAAGCTGGAATCAATTCTGGAAATGGATGTCGCCAAATATTTGAAGGATATGATTGAAGAAGCTCTCGCCTTGAGCAGAAAAAGTCTTAATGATCTGGAATCTGACGAATCTGAATTTACAGGAATGTTTCGGTATCAGATAGATTTGACTGTTCGATAAAGGATGCCACGTCCCAGATATTGCTTTATCCCCCTAG
>CAVERO010000192.1:0-5188 GCA_963617915.1 Candidatus Methanomethylophilaceae archaeon
AGGCGCGCCAAGCGCATCAGGGACGGGAAACGGCACCTTGACTTTCCGGAAGAATTCCAACCACTCACAGGAAGCTGAGGCGGTAAGACGGCATTACGCTCCGAGAAGGTACGAGAGTTTCCGTTTCGATCCCAACACGGCAAGCGTCGATGACCTGATGCGCCTTGGCTTCACTCAGAAACAGGCGCAGTCAATCGACAACTACCGGCAGAAAGGCGGACGGTTCCGGCGCAAGAGCGACTTCGCGAAATCCTATGTGGTGGAGGATTCCGTGTTCAGGCGGCTGGAAAAGTACATCGACATTCCTAAAATAGACATCAACTCCGCTGATTCAGTGACCTTCATGTCGCTTCCCGGCATCGGAAAGTTCTTCGCCGGCAAGATGGTGTCCTACCGCAGGGAACTGGGAGGGTATTCCTACCCCGAGCAGATCATGGACATCTGGCACTTCGACAAGGAGAAGTTCGACAACCTGAAGGATCTCATCAGAGTGGACACAACCGTCACGCAGGCATATTCATTATGGTCGCTGCCGGAGAGCGCGCTCGCCACACACCCATATATAGGAAAACGAGCGGCCCGGGGCATCGTAATATTCAGAGACAACTCCCCGAAGTCCGACTGGACGGTGGACAACCTCCGGAAAGCCGGCATTCTCGTCCCGGACAAAGCCGCGAAGCTCGCACGTTGCCGCATCGTCAAACCATAGAGACCACTTTCCGACGGTACGGATGCCTTCAAGGATGTCAGTAACCGTTAAAAAAATAACTTAGTGATTCCTAAAAATAACTTGGTGCTTTTGCTCGTCTTTTTGGTCTGATTTTATTTGTTCATCAGTCATGTGCCACCGGCACACTCCTTCATCACAAACAAATTTATCCGCAAAAAACCTTCACAAAACCTTACCAAGTTTTTTTTCATCATCACTAAAGAGGTTTTTTTAGTGAATATCAAATATTCAAGGAAGAATTATTTTGCTTTTTGCGGCAAATGATTTAAATTTGCATTCCGTTTTGGAAAATATAAAAAATAAGAAGATATGAAAAGGACATTTCAACCATCCAGACGCAAGCGCGTGAACAAGCACGGATTTCGTGAGAGAATGGCTACCGCCAACGGTCGCCGCGTACTCGCTTCCCGTCGTCGTCACGGACGCAAAAAACTGACTGTATCATCTGAAGACAGGTGGTAATCGGTCAGATACCGTTCAGGGCAGGTCAACAATAAGGCCTGCCTTTTTTGTTTTCCGGAATCCGGCGCATTGTATTTGCAGGGCCGAAAAGAATGAAAAAGATGATGCCGGTTATCTGTTGAAGGTTCCTGAATAATTACCAGATGGACATTGACGAGAAATATATGTCAGAGGCGCTGAAAGAGGCGCGGCTGGCTTACGATGAGGATGAGATCCCCATCGGTGCGGTCGTGGTGTGCAAAGGCAGAATCATAGGCAAAGGGCACAATATGACCGAAAGGCTTCACGACCCGACAGCGCACGCCGAGATGATAGCCATCACCGCGGCGACAGAGGCTATGGGAGGGAAATATCTCAATGACTGCACGATGTATGTCACAGTGGAACCCTGCCCGATGTGCTCCGGAGCCCTAAACTGGGCACAGATCGGCAGGATTGTCTATGGGGCTTTGGATCCGAAGAGAGGTTACTCGATGTTCACCCCGTCGCTCCTTCATCCGAAGACAGAGGTTCAGGCCGGTGTCCTTGCCGAAGAATGCTCTGCCCTGATGCAGGACTTTTTCAAAGGGAAACGCTGACTACCTGACGATTCCGCCGTAGGATCCGCAGACAGCCCGGTAGCTTTCAAGGCTGCCGATGTCGTAACGGTGGCCGGGCATCTCCATAGCGTGCACGGGAATCCGCGAGGAAAGCCAGGCAATGTAGCTGCCAGGCGCATCGGTACCGCATCCCGCGGATATTCCTGAAGGAATCAGGCGGGCAGCCTCGCGGGTATAAAAGTAGAATGGCGGGCAGCACCAATGAGAGCGGGGTTCCGACGGCTTCTCGGTCATATTCAGAACCAGACCCTCCGGACCGACCTCCACGACTCCGCACTTGCGCAGCCGTTCCTCAGAAGGCTCGTAGTAACGCATTATGCAGCACGTGCCTTTGGAACGGGCATATTCCAGAAATTTCACAAGACTGAAATCCAGAACGTTGTCTCCCGCGATGACCAGCATGTCGTCATCGAGTGACAATGATTCGACGGCAAACTGAATATCCTTGACAGCGCCAAGGCGTGTGTCATTGGTGGAAGTGCCGTCATCAACTACCGAAATCCTGTCCAGAGGACGGCCCTGTGCCCACTGCCGGAAATGTCCGGCGAACCTGTGGTTTGTGACCACGACATATTCATCGACGCACCCGGACGTGCGGACATCATCCACAAGCCAGTCCAGAATGGCTTTGCCCTTAACCTCCAGAAGCGGTTTCGGGAAATTCTCGGTCAACGGATAAAGCCGTGTCGCATAGCCCGCGGCAAGAATCAGACATTTCATATTTTCACACCATCCGCGCTATGACAGACATAGGCCGCATAATGCCCCTTCAGTTCAGGGAATCCGGCAAGATAATCTGTCTCGACTTTTTTGAATATGCTCTCCCGCATCGACGGATCGATCAAGGCCATGCAGCAGCCTTTGAATCCTGCTCCGCTGAAGCGCCCTCCGTAGATGCCGTCCGTACGGGTCATTATGTCAAAAATCTTCTTGAGCTCCGGTGAGCCTGTCTCCCAGTTCTCTATCGAAGACTTGCCGCTCTCGAAACTCAAGCGGCCATATTCCTCAAGGTCTCCCCTCCTCCAGGCTTCCGATCCCCGCTGCACACGGTCATATTCAGAATACCAGTGCTCCGCGCGCTTGCGCCAGCTGTCCGGCAGACGGTCGGCGAACCTGCGGTAAACCTCGACGGGGACATCCCTGAGATTGGTCTCCCTGAATTTACCGTAATCCATTCCCGCATAGGCCTTTAACGCATAAGCGGCGCTCCGGCACTCGTCCACACGCATGTTGAATTTGCTGCCGGCAAGCGTGCGCTCCACTCCGCTGAAGAAAATCGCTATCTCGTAGGGTTTCATGGCCTGGGATGTAGGGATCAGCTCGTAGGAGTCATCCCTTGTGTCCAGATAGAGAAGATGATCCTTCTTGGAATACACCTCGCAGCTTTGGTCAAGCTTACCGCAGGAAACTCCGACATAGTCGTTCTCGGCAGCCATGGCCGTCGCTATCAGTTCACGGTCAGCCAAATGCAGACCGTTGACGATGCAAAGCGCCTTCAGAAAGGCTATTATGACAGCGGCGGATGAAGACAAGCCTCCGATCGGAAGAGACCCCTCTATCACTCCGCTCAAACCTACGCGCAATGGAAGCAGGGTGCCAAGCTGGACGGTAGCCCCGCGGAGGTAATCGGCCCAGTCGTTCTGCTTTTCCTCCGGAACCGCATTGACGTGCCACTGGGCACGTTTGTGGAATTGAAGCGACGACAGTTCTATGACACCGTTCCGTTTCGGGGCGAAGGCGATGTGGATGCCTTTGTCTATCGCGAAACCGGTCACCTTGCCGAGCTGATGGTCGGAGTGCGCCCCGATCGGACAGACACGGTAAGGACAGAACGAGAGTCCCTCGGGCTCCCGTCCATAAATGTCCCTGAATTTCTGCTCGCAGGTCATAGGCTTAAAGTCTTGCCTGAAGAGCCTTGCCCTGCTCCTCGTAGCCGGGCTTGCCCAGAAGTGCGAACATGTTCTTCTTGTAGGCTTCCACGCCTGGCTGGTTGAACGGATTCACGCCGAGAACGTAGGCGCTGACCCCGCAGGCATATTCAAAGAAATAGAACAGGCCGCCAAGGTTGAAAGCGTTGATTCTCTCGATCGAGACCTCGAGCTGCGGCACTCCTCCGTCGATGTGCGCGAGCTTTGTGCCGAGCTGTGCCATGGCGTTGCAGTGCTCCACGTGGCGGCCGGCGAGGTAATTCAGCTGGTCAAGGTTCTGCTCATCGCTGCCGATGACAACCTCACGGTTGCTCTTCTCGACGTTCACGACTGTCTCGAACACAATCCTGTCACCGTCCTGGATGAACTGCCCCATGGAATGAAGGTCGGTGGTGAAATTGACGGATGCCGGGAATATTCCCTTTAGATCCTTTCCCTCAGACTCGCCGTAGAGCTGCTTCCACCATTCTCCAAGGTACTGGAACTTAGGGTTGTAGGCAACCAGAATCTCCACTTTCTTTCCAAGTTTTGAATATAGCAGGTTCCTCATGGCGGCATATTGCACGGCCGGGTTCTCCTCGCTCTTCACAGCCAAAGCCTTCTCCATCTCGACTGCGCCGGCAATCATCTCTCGCACGTCGAAACCGGCGAGAACGATAGGCAGAAGTCCTACCGGAGTGAGGACGGAGAAGCGTCCGCCGACATTGTCCGGAACGACGAATGTCTTGTAGCCTTCCTGAGTTGAAAGGGTCTTGAGCGCCCCTTTGTGGGCGTCGGTGATGGCGACGATCCTTTCGGAAGCGTCCTTGTAGTTCTTCTCGATGTATTCTTTCACTATCCTGAAAGCGACCGCAGGCTCTGTTGTCGTACCTGATTTGGATATGACGACTGTGGCGACGCTCCTCTCGGCTACCAGATCCATCAGTTCGGCGAGATATTCCTCGGAGAGGTTATTGCCGGCGAAGACCACCTCCGGAGCATCCTTCGCTCCGCCGAGTTGCTTGGCGAAATTATGTGAGAGGGCTTCGATGGCGCAGCGGGCTCCAAGATAAGACCCCCCGATGCCTATCACGACCACCAGATTCACTCCCTTGGCCTTCCAGCTGTCACGCACCGCCTCGCAGTCGGCGATGAGCGATTCTGGCGTCAGGGAAGGAAGATGCTTCCAGCCGAGGAAGTCATTGCCCGCACCGGTCTCGCTGTCAAGCACATCGAAAGCCTGCAACGCCTTGCCGACATATTCCTTGTAATCCGTTTCGTTGACAAAGGAGGAGCATCCTCCCAAATTCACTTTGACCATATTCTTCAAAATTAAGGTTAAACGTTCGTTTGAAACGGCCTTGTGCGGCCTCTTCATACACAGTCTGCAAAAATAACCATTTTCGGCTAAAAATCAAGTGGGTAGGAGAGGGATTTAGAAGCTGTTTTGATTTGTTTGTTTGAAGATTTGAGTGTGAAAAACTTCAGGT
>CAVERO010000193.1:0-5174 GCA_963617915.1 Candidatus Methanomethylophilaceae archaeon
CCCTGAATGCGTAGGAATATTCCGGCAAAGGAATATGCATGAACGCGACCGAGGGAAGCGGCTTCTTTCCGTGTTCCGCCGTGATCGCCGCGCTGGCCTTGCCGTACCATTCGATCTGGTCGGAATGGGCGTAGTCGTAGTCATGACCCTTCACCTCTTTCTTTGAAAACTGTGATGTGCTCCCGGTGTCGAAGCACCAGATGACGGAGGCCGTCGTGTCCGCCGAGTGAGACTTTACCTCAATGAAGCAGTTTCCCTCTCCGTGAAGTCCCGGAGTGTCCGAAATCACGCAAAGCCGACGGGACATAGCCTCCTTCAGCAAGGCTGCGTTTGGCTGGTCGAATTCCTTGTCGTGGTTGCCGAACACCAGTCCGTAGGGGATTCCGAACTTGTCGAGGGTGTCGAGAAGAATCCGGTAGTTCTCCAATGCCGGCTTCGCATAGACCTGGTCGCCGGTCAGCATTATCAGATCCGGCTTCTCGGCGGTGACGGCGTTGCGGATGTTCTCCCAGACAAGCGGAGTGGTTGCGTTTGACGGAATCAGGTGGGTGTCAGTGAATTGAAGAATCTTAAACTCTCCGTTTCCACTGAATCTCAGCACCGGTTTTCCTTTTTTTCCGGCGGTTGCCGTCAGGCAGACGGCAACCGCAAGAAAAACGGATATGAGTTTTTTAACTGTCATTGACTTATTTAGTTACAGTTTCTCCAATCACTTTGACAGGCCCTAACAGCCCGGCAGGAAGCAGCGGCTCATCAGGCGTGAAAAAGTCCATCTGGGTGTAGGTGATCTTCCCGGTGACGCCAGGCTGGACATCTCCCACAAGGCGGTTGTGCCACATGTTGATGACCTTGACCTCAACCGTGTTGTCTCCTTTCTTCACCGCGTCCGTGATGTCAATCCTGAACGGCGCGTTCCAGAACACTCCCAGATTCTTCCCGTTCACGGTCACTTCCGCCAGATCTTTCACATCTCCTAAATCCAGAATGACGGAATCCTTGCTTCGGAGTTCCTTCTTTTTTAGCTTGAATGTGTTTGAATATGTCGCCGCACCGGAGAAGTACTTGATCCCGCTGTCTGAACTTTCAGTAAGCGATGCGAGCTGCCCGAATGTGGCGGTTTCAGGAGCGCCCCGTCCCTGCTGGAAGGAAACTGTCCAAGGGGTGGTGATTTCAGCCAGTGTCTCCTCGGCTTTCTGTGGAAGGTCGTACTTTGTCTCGGCGGTCTTCTCAAGGAACATCACGAAGATTGACTGGTGCTGTGTAAGGGTCAGCCTCACCCGGGTTCTGCCGTCCGCGATTTCGAAACCTGCCGGTTCGGTTGAAGCGTCCTCGGCGTGCCAGATGACAGGCTTCCGTCCGGCTGTCCTGAACGATGCGACAAAGTTCTTTGTCTCTTTGGAAAGGTTTGTCAGCCAGTACACCTCCCCGTCAGGGAGAGACCTGTGGACGAACTTTACGTCGCCATATTCCTTCCCTTCGATGCTGAAGTCCGGATGGATTCCCATTCCGGAGAGAATCTTGCCGACAGGTATTCCGGTGCTGACGTTCCCGCGTCCGCTGTTCCAGACGTTGTCCACAAGAGCTTTGAACTCTTCCTCCGTTCCGGTGTTGCTGGCCAGCTTCTGAGGTTTCGCTCCGCAGATGACGACTCCCGCGTCGGCGAGTTCCTTGATCTTGCGGAGAATCTCGATGGACATGTACTTGACATTGGCGTCAAGGACAAGCGCGCGGTAGGACATCCCGGACGGAACGGTGATCCGGCCGTTCTCGGCCTTGGCCAGGTCGCGGAGTATGGCAGGGCTGAAATAGTCGAAACTGTAGCCGTAGGCGATGTCGGGACGCTTCTTGAGGAAGACCCCGGTGACGTTGTTGTCCTCGCCGTAGTAGCAGGCGACATCCGCTACATACTTGCCTTGCTGGAGCATGTGGCAGCTGCGCGAGAGGTAGTCCGTCCACGCCTTGGCCTGGTCAGCCCAGGTCTGATGACGGTCGAACCATTGGCCGTATTTGCCAAGGCCGATTCCCGGGACTTTGTCGTCCACAGGCTGATGAGGGGAGGTGTGCACGACGAAGCGGTTCAGTCCGGCAGCCATCGCGGCGTCCGCCGTAGGCTTCAGGACGGCAGGGGAGAAGACCCAGGCTCCGCCCTTGTAGCCGTCAGTGGTGAACGACTCGGCCGCAGCGATGTTCTGCCCATAGATGTGGGCGACGGAAGCGGACTCCCTGATGTCGGCCTCATACCTTTCATTGAATATGCTTCCGGCCTTGTAGTCCATCCAGAAGGCAGACATAGGGATGTCAGCAAGCTTCTTGCAGTCCATCCCGTCGGCCAGAATAGCCCTGTAGTTCTCGTGGCTTTCAGTGTAGCGCTTCATCCCGTATGGCTTGAGAATCTCGTTCTGGAGGTCGTAGTGGTACTCGGCCACCATGTCGCCGATTGTACGTCTCCAGTCGAACAGGAAGCGTTCGGTCTCCTCTGAACTGTTGAGGATCATTCCTGTCAGTGCCGGCATCCATTTGAGGAGTTCGTAGCCTTTCCTCGCCTTGAACTCTGAGAACATGTTCTTTGTCCAGGTCTGCGGTCCGGCCTCGTAGCTGTCGGTCAGAAGGTATTCGATTCCGTGCTTGCCGAGCCGTCCCCCGGTCGCGTCGATGTAGGTCTGGAGGTAGTTGCGGTAATATTCCTTTATCGCATCCGGGTCAATCTTGTCGACTTCCAGTCCGGTGGCTTCCGGAGAGGCCGGATGGTTTGTCTTGCCCGTAAGGCTGTAGCCGAAGCGGAAGATTCTCCAGCGTCCTTCCGGAGCGTTCCAGTCAAGGACACCGTCCTTTACCTTGTCGGTCAAATCGACGACATCATCGAGCCGTGCGGCTTCCGTGGCGTGCGGAGTGTCCTCCATCCAGAGGAGGCGGTAAAAACTGAAGCCTGCCTTGTCGCCCGCGAGCTGTGTTCTTGTGACGGTGGAAAGAATGAACTGGGCAATTCCGAAGGAGCAGTCCTTCTTGCCCCCATTGTCCTTGAAGCAGAGTCTGAAGAACCTGCCCGTGGTCGGGGGAATCGCATAGGTTCTCTGCCCCGTCGCCTGATAGCCGAGGCGGATGGTCTTGAACTTCTTTCCGTCATCGCTCACAAGCAGTTCCCTGGAGTGCGAGAACTGTTTGTCATCCAGCCTGAGCTCGGAGACGACCAGAGATTTGACGGTCTGCGGCTCGGCGAATTCGTACTGGACCCAGCAACGTCCGTCCTTGTCGGGGGAGAGGACGGCATAGTTGCCCACGCTGTCTCCGTTCAGCCGCCCCGGCAGTTCCTCTTCCGGAACCTCGCAGCCGCTTGTGGTGACATCAGGTTTCAGGGAAGCAAGGTCGATGTCCGCTTCGCAGAGCTTGACTCCCAGCACTGCGATGTCCTTGTAGAACTTCTTTTTCAGAAAGACCTGTGATACCCCGTCATAGGAGTACGAGAAGTCCTGAAACTGGCAGGTGACGTCGAATCCGTCCGGCAGTTTGACGTTCAGAGGCTTGCCGCCTTCCACTTCAATCTGTCTCCAGACAAGTTTCTTCATCGCGTCCTCGTCCTTGACCCAAGGACCGCCGGTCTCGCTCCATCCCGGTGAGCTGGCGATGGTCACCTCAAGGTCAAGGCTGTCGGCGAGGTTGACGGCGTACTTGAACGCATCCTTCCACTCCGGCGTCATGTAGATGAGCCTTTCCGCGACTATCTGCGGCGTCTCAAGCCCCGCGTCGAAGTTGTGGAAGCCCACGATGCCGGTCTTCTGCATCCACAGGAGATCCTTTCTGATGCCGTCCTTGGTGATGTTTCCGTTCATCCAATGCCACCACACTCTCGGGCGCGCTGACTTCGGCGGATTCACGAACTCATTGTAGAGGTCCCTTCCGGCCGTCGGACTCTTCTCTGTCACTGATTCCTTTCCGGCGACCGGCTTTTGTGGTTCCTGAACTTGCCGAAAGGATCCGTCACTGTGCGCAAAAGCCGCGACCGACAATGTCAGCGCGGCAAAAGCAGCAGCGATATTCCGTGTTTCTTTCATCATAGAAGTCGTTGTTTCAATTATTTATGAATATAATACTGTCCTTTCCCAATTTCGCTCCGCGTCATTGCGGGAGGACGGATGTCTTCGCCTTGAACTTCTACTGCGCGAGCAGTTCCTTGACCAAGGTCGAGATAAGTCTGCCGTCTGCCTGTCCGGCCAGCTTCTTGGTGGCCGCGCCCATGACCTTGCCCATGTCCTTTGGGCTTGTGGCTCCGGTCTCGGCGATGACCTCTTTAAGAATATTCCTGACCTCATCCTCGGAAAGAGCTTTCGGAAGATAGGTCTCCATCACCTTCAACTCGGCGAGTTCCTTTTCCGCCAGTTCGGGACGGTTCCCCTGAATGTAGAGTTCCGCCGATTCCTTGCGCTGCTTCACAAGCTTTTGTATGATCTTAAGCACGTCGGCGTCGCAGAGCTCGTGCTCCGCTCCCGATGTCTTTGCGAGAAGAATCTCGGACTTGATGCCTCTTGTGGCGTTGAGACGGGCCTCGTCGTGAGCCTTCATCGCCTCCATTATGTCCTTCTGGATCTGTTGTTCGAGTGCCATAGCAAATGTGTTTTATAATACGTTCTACAAATTTACACATTTTGCAGTCAATTAGGTAATCCTTAAAGATAAAACACGTCATATTCGACAATCTTCTTGGCAAAACACTCTTCAATTCCTAAATTTGGCAAAAATTTGATTTTATGAGACAGATAAGCACAGAGAAAGCCCCGGCGGCTATCGGCCCGTACAGCCAGGCCATCGAACACGGAGGTTTCATCTTCGTTTCCGGCCAGCTTCCGATTGACCCGGCCACCGGTGCGTTTCCGGAAGGTGGAGTGGAAGCCCAGACCAGACAGTCACTTGCCAACATTGAAGTTATCCTTGAACGGGCAGGCTCCGACCTTGGCAAAGTCCTGAAGACCACCGTATTACTTGCCGACATGAATGATTTCGCGGCGATGAACGGTGTCTATTCGGAGTTCTTCAAGGCTCCGTACCCGGCACGTTGCGCGTTCGCCGTCAAGACTCTTCCGAAAGGAGCTCTTGTCGAGATCGAGTGCATCGCCGCTGCGGAGTAAGAAGCTGTTTTGATTTGTTTGTTTGAAGGTTTGAGAGTGAAAAACTTCAGGTTC
>CAVERO010000194.1:0-5161 GCA_963617915.1 Candidatus Methanomethylophilaceae archaeon
AGAAGATGAAGATTTTTCACCTCAAAGAACATTTCAAACAAATCAAAACAGCTTCCAAGGATTGCTATATCGCCGCAGGTATTTCGCAGTCCAGGACCGTCCGTCCTTGGCCATGTCTTCCGGCGTGCCGGCAAAGACCACCTGACCGCCGTCGTCTCCGGCCTCGGGGCCAAGGTCGATGACCCAGTCGGCGGCCTTTATTACATCAAGATTGTGCTCCACCACGATAACGGTGTGGCCGCTGCGAATCAGGAAATCAAAGGCTTTCAGCAACTTCTCCACATCGTAGAAATGCAGTCCGGTCGTCGGCTCGTCGAACAGGAACATGATCTTCTTCCTGCCGCTGTCAGGATCATCCGCATTCTTTGACAGGAACCACGCCAGCTTGATCCGCTGGCTCTCCCCTCCCGACAACGTTGACGAACTCTGGCCGAGTTTGATGTAGGAAAGGCCCACATCGACAAGGGGCTGGAGTCTGCGCGCGATCTGTCTGGAAAGCTCCTCCGGCTGCGAGCCGAAGAACGCGATCGCCTCCTCGACGCTCATGTTAAGGATGTCGTCGATGTTCCTGCCTTTGAAGCGGACCTCAAGGATGTCCGGTTTGAAACGCTTTCCGCCGCAGGTCTCGCAGACCATAGTCACATCGGCCATGAACTGCATCGGAATGCGCACGAATCCGTCTCCCTGACATTCAGGGCACCGTCCGCCGTCCTGGTTGAACGAGAAGAAGGACGGAGTGTAGCCGTTGATTTTGGCATACTGCTGGTCAGCAAGGAGTTTACGGATGTCATCGTAAACCTTGAGATAGGTCACTGCGTTTGAGCGGGAGCTCCTTCCTATCGGATTCTGGTCAACATATTCAACATTCTTGATGCGGTCGGTGTTGCCGGAGATTCTTCTGAATATTCCCGGAAGGTCGCCGGTCTGGTTGATCATGCGGTAGAGCGCCGGGTAGAGGATGTCTCCCACGAGGGAGGACTTGCCGCTGCCGCTGACCCCGGAGACCACGGTCAGCACTCCCAGCGGGAACTTCACGTCAATATTCTTAAGATTGTGTTCCTGGGCGCCTTCAACGGTGATTGAATATGTCCACGGATGCTTTTCCCTGACATACCGCTGCTTGCGGCCGGTCAAGTACTGGAGTGTCAGGGAGTTGTCCATTACCTTTTCGGGAATCTTACCGCCTGTTTTTCCTTGGAACACGATCCGCCCTCCGTTCACTCCGGCGTACGGTCCCATGTCGATAAGCACGTCCGCAGCCCGGATTATCTCCTCATCGTGCTCGACCACGACAAGTGTGTTGCCGATGTCGCGCAGCTTGCGAAGGACTCCGATAAGACGTTCAGTGTCACGAGGATGAAGTCCGATGCTCGGCTCGTCCAGGATGTACATCGAACCCACCAGCGAGCTTCCCAGGGCCGTCACCAGATTGATTCTCTGGCTTTCTCCTCCGGAAAGGGTGTTGCAGGCACGGCTCAAGGTAAGGTACGCAAGGCCGACATCCTTTATGTACCGAAGGCGCGAGACTATCTCCTCGACAGCCTTGCGGACAATGGAGGCCTCATATTCAGTCAGTTTCAGGCCCGAGAAGAAGCCAAGAAGCTCATCCACGTTCATGTCAAGCAGTTCCGCGATTGCCTTTCCTCCGACCTTCACGTATGACGCCTCCGGACGGAGCCTCGAGCCGTGACAGGCGTGGCAGGTTGTCCTGCCGGAGAACCGGCTCAACATGTATTTGTACTGGATCTTATAGCGGTTGGACTCCACCCATTTGAAGAACTCATTGATGCCGACAATCGAGTTGTCGTCACCCTCAACGCTGTGCCCGTCCCAGATGATGTCCTTGACTTTTTGCGGCAGGTTGCAGTACGGCTCGAAGATCGGGATTCCGTAACGAGGAGCCACCTTGACCAGATGCTCCCTGAACCACCCCATCGACTCGCCCTTCCAGCAGGCTATGGCTCCGTCGTAGATGCTCTTGGTCTTGTCCGGGACCACGAGATCCTCGCTCACCCCGATAATCTTTCCGAGACCTCCGCAGACCGGGCACGCCCCAAGAGGGCTGTTGAACGAGAAGAGATATTCATCGGGCTGGCGGAATGTCATGCCGTCCAGTTCGAAGCGGTTGGAATATTCCTCCGCGGAATTGTCCTTGCGGAGGATGAGCCGGCCCTCGCCCACCCTGAACGCCGTGTCTATCGAGGAGCGGAGTCTGGTCTGGAGATCCTCCCAGTCGTTCTGAGGCCACGGAGAACCGTCTTCCGAATATGGCAGGCACTCTTTGAAGACCGGCAGTTTCAAACGGTCAACCAGCAAATCAAGATGTTCCGGGTACTCCCCTTTGTCCGCCATCCTCATGATGTCTTCGATCCTGATGATTCCGCCCTCACCGAAGAATCGGGAATATCCCTCCTCCTTCAGGCGGAGCATCAGTTCGACCTTGTCCTTCCTTGTCGACCAGTTCAAGTCGGCGAGAATATAGGCCGTCCTTGAATCTCCGCTCAGGATGCTGGCCATCACGTCATTGACACTGTGGCACTTGACCTCCCTGCCGCTGACCGGGGAATATGTCCGGCCGATGCGGGCGAAGATTATGCGAAGATAATCGTAGATCTCGGTAGTCGTGGCGACAGTGGAGCGGGGGTTCTTGACATTGACCTTCTGCTCGATGGCAATCGCCGGCGGAATGCCCTCGATGGACTCCACATCCGGCTTGCTCATCCTTCCCAGAAACTGGCGCGCATAAGAGGACAGGCTCTCGGCGAAACGTCTCTGCCCTTCGGCGAAAAGCGTGTCGAAAGCCAGTGAAGACTTTCCAGAGCCGGATATGCCCGTCACAACCACAAGCCTGTTTCTGGGAATCTCGACCGTGATGTCCTTAAGGTTGTTGACCTTGGCTCCTCTGATGATTATCTTTCCGTCCTCTGACATAGTTCAAAATTTACCGAACAGCAAAATTACGAATATTTCCCGGCTTTTCATCACCACACGCACGGACAGAAACTCTCGGAGGGGGAAAAAATCCTTCATTTTTTCCGACATTATGAATATCTTTGCAGCCTGAAATAAACTTCAAGACAAAGTTGTATGAAAAAGTTACTTATTATCCTTTCGGCAATGTTCTGCCTGATAGGATGCAGCACAAGCAACGAAGATGTCATCTACTCCCTCAGCCTCGCTACTGTCAAGGATCACATCTCGACAGGCTACCTTGATGGTGACATCACCTCTTTTGAGGCCACGGAGAACGCCTACGCCACGATCAAAGCCAAAATTGCCGCATACCGCAGCGAGTACATCACGGGCGCGGAGTGGATCGAGAATGTCAGCAACGGCAAGTTCTCCAAATCCGACAAGTCGGCCAAGACAAGATTCAATGCGGCCGAAAGCGCTTTGGAGAGTCTGCAAAGCGAATGCGACGCCATCGTGAAAGGCATCCCTTCCTCCGCGAAAGGGTATTTCGTCATTTCCAGTGTCCTTTCCCTGAGCAGGTTCAACGAAGGCAAGACGACAGTCCTCGAAGAGAAAGAGTTTTCCGTGTCGTTTGATGGCGACAACGGCGCAAACATCCGATAAGCGTCAATTTCAGTGATTCCAAAAACATGTTGGCAATCCCGGATTGTCTTTGCCTACTGTTTCTCGGGTCACCTAATGAATAAGGAACATGAAAAGCGGAAAACAGATTCTTTTGGCCGCAGCCGTCGTGCTGGCGGCCGCATGTCAGGACGAAGGAAGTTGGACCAAGGGCGAGAGCGAGCTCATCCACGGAAGCGGAGAGACGATGCGCGTGCTGACGGTTAACGATGCGGCGGACTCGCTGGTGCTCCGCAAGAAATGCACTGAAATCACCCGGGAGGAACTGGGAAGCGAGGAATATCAGATATTGGCGCGGAAGATGGTGGCGACTGTCACTTCTCCGGAGCAGGACGGTGTCGGCATCGCGGGACCGCAGGTTGGAATCACACGCCGCGTCGTGGCCGTCCAGCGGTTCGACAAGGAAGGAGAGCCTTTCGAGGTTTATCCTAACATCCGTATCACCGGCCAAAGAGGCGAAAAGGAAATTGGGCCTGAAGGCTGCCTGAGCATTCCGGGACGGCGCGGTGATGTGGCTCGTTATCAGGACATTGACATAAGCTACACGTCCGTGAAGACCCTTCGGGACACTACCGAGAACATAAAAGGATTCACGGCTGTGATCTTCCAGCACGAGTGCGACCATCTGGACGGAATCCTCTACACCGACTACCTTGACAAATAGCTAGTGTCCAGCTTCAGAAAATCGCCTTCAGCGCGAACCACAGCACTGGCACAAGAAGTGAGGGCAGCAGATTGAGTGTCTTGCAGTCCTTGAGGTTGAGCAGCGACAGGCCGCTGCCCATGATGAGCAGACCGCCGACGATGAGCAGTTCGTTCATCAGCGCGTCGCTGACAGCCTGGCTCGACATCAAGGCCACCACGTAGAACATCCCCTGCCACAGGAAGAGCACCGGGGCTGCAAGCAGCATTCCAATGCCGTACGTGGACGCAAAGACCACTGCGGAGACGAGATCCAGAGTGGCGTTGGTAAAGAGCAGAGTGTTGTCGCCTTTAAGGGCGCTGACCACAGGTCCGAGCATGGACAAGGGGCCTATGCAATAGAGAAGCATCGCCGTTATCAGTCCGTCCGCAAGCGTGGATGAGCCTTTCCCTCCCTCCTTTCCTTCTTCCTTGACGCGTCCGGAGGTGCGGCGTTCCATAAGACCGCGGAATCGGGCGTCGATGTCAAGAGCCGTCCCAACCACGCCGCCCAACGCGATGGCTATGATGAACAGCACAGGGTACTGACTCTCGTGCATGTGCGAGATCGCAGCGTTCAGACCTATGGCGATGGAGGCAAGCCCCAACCCGTCGTAAAGCACACGGCGGTACCGCTCCTTCACGCCGGTGTGAAGCACCGCTCCGACTATCGTGCCGACTATTATGGTGCAGGTGTTTACTATTGTTCCTAACATATCGGACGGCAAATATACACATTCTTCCACATACTTAGAAGCTGTTTTGATTTGTTTGAAATGTTCTGTGAGGTGATAAATCTTCAAACAAACAAATCAAAACAGCTTCTAAGAACCCCCGTTTTTGCAGGTGAGCCGGAATATTCATACTTTTGCACCGAGAAAACGGT
>CAVERO010000195.1:0-5143 GCA_963617915.1 Candidatus Methanomethylophilaceae archaeon
GCTGCGACCGGAGGGCGCTGTGACCGCAAATGTTCGGTCGCTGAGCTTGTCGAAGCGCCGAAGCGCCGAAGCGTCAGAGCTACAGAGTGCCGAAACGACCAGAATGTTCACTTATTGCTGACAATAATGTAGGTCGGATAGTGGTCGCTGTAGCCGCCGACGTAGGAGCCGCTGGAGTACGTCCGGAACGGAGTTCCCTTGTACTGTCCGGTCTGCTGGACCATGAACGGCTGGCTGAAGACACGCCCGTAGTATTTCCCCTTGACGATGGGCACGATGCGCAGCGATCCCTTCGGAGCGTTCACCAACGCCTCGTTGGCAAGGATGATGTCGTAGATGTTCCACTCCCCCCGGTAGGCCAGAGAGCCGTAGCCGGCCTTCAGCATCGAGGTGAACGGAGAGAAGAAGTCCAGTTTCCCGACATCAGCGATGGTCTCCTTGCCGCGCAGGTAAACGGTCATGCTCTCGTCCGTCGGGTTGTCGTTCATGTCACCCATCACCACGATCTTGATTCCGGGATATTCATTCATCAGCCTGACGGCGTTCTCGTAGATGATCTGGGCGCCGCGGCTCCGCAGGTCGCCGCCCTTGCCTCCAAGCCGGGAAGGAAGATGGGCCACGAAGAAAGCGAACATCTCGCCCTTGATCTCGCCTCTGGCCAAGAGGATGTCACGGGTGCGGAAGTTCCTTTGGGACTCCCTGTCCATGTCGAAAGTGATGTCCTTGCTGTTGAAATCAAACGGAATGGACTTGCTTTCAAGCAGCTTGAACTGCTCCGGACGGTAAAGCAGGGCCACGTCCACGCCTCGTCTGTCCGGGCCGTCGTAGTGCACGATCTGGTAGTTGGCGTCCGCGATCTCCGGCTGCCCGACCAGATCCTCAAGCACGTGACGGTTCTCCACCTCGCTCAGTCCCAGAACCGTGTGGAACGTCTTGTTCTCGTCCGCCATCGCCTTCATGACGGTGGCGATGTTGTGGAGCTTGCGGTTGTAGCGCGCGTCAGTCCAGCGGTTCGCGCCGTCCGGGAGATATTCATAGTCATTCTTGCCTTCATCGTGGTAGGTGTCGAAGAGATTCTCGACATTGTAGAAGCCGATGACATAGCCCCTTGCGCCCTTGTCCCCTTTGGCGCACGCCGTGACGGTGACGACAAGAAGCAGGAGCGTGGAATAAAGTATTCTTTTCAGATGCATATCGATTTTGTGTTGATTCATTGATGTTTACCACCACCAGGAGACCTTGGCCGGATTCTCGGCCTCGATCTTGGCGGCTGTCTCCTCCCCCACTTTGGCCGGAAGGTTTACGAAGAAGTCAATCCCCGTCTTCTTCTCAAGGTCATCCACCGACATTGAGTATGAGGAGTTTATGGAATTGCTGCTGTAAACCTTATGGTCAAGCCAGACGGCGCAGGCGGAATAGCCTGAATAACCTATCGTGGAGCTTTTCATATAGCGGAGGACTACTTTGTAGTAGGCCGTCGGGACGGTGACCTTCTTGCCGACGTTGTCAAGGGCATATTTCACGGTCTCGCCCTCATTGTAGTCAATGACGCATCCGGTGACCACATAGAGAGTGTCGGAGCTGTTGGCCCAGGAACGAACCTTGCCTTCGAGTGTCGCCCATATGTCACCGTTGAATCCGTTATTGATCTGCGGCGTCATGTTCGTGCCATAGAAGGTCTGGACATTCCCTGAATAGGCGAGTCTGTCGGCGGAAGGAATCTGGTGGCCTCTGGCGTACCATCCGTCATTGCCCTCTCCATAGCCCTTGTAAAGCACCGGCTGGCTACTCTCCGGCAGCAGGGGGTCAAGCCCCCATGAGTTCGTGCGGCTTCCGGAGCTGATGTTCCATTTGCAGAGCGGATAGGCCACCCACGGTGCTACAAGATTATCGTAATCCCAAATGAATGAATAATTTCTGGTTTTTGCAGACCCGACAGTCATCGAGTGCGTGAACGCATCGACCCCTTCCGTGATAGCCGGAAGTTCCAGCCATCCGGTCTTTGAGGACAGGTTGCCACCGTTAGGTTTCGGTTCCGGATCCGGTGTCGGCCCAGGGTCGGGAGTCGAACTCTTTTTCCCTTTCTGGGTCAGCGTGGCCGAAGCCTGTCCGCCACTGGATTTCACCGTGACGGTCGCCGAACGTTCCTCCTCGGAATCATTGGCGGTCACCTTCAGCGAGACATCCTTGCTTCCCTCTCCGGAAGCCGGTTCGACTGTCACCCAGTCCGGCTTGCCGCCATCTTCCCCGCTGACATCCACGCTCCACGCTCCCGAAGCCTTGATGTAAGCGAACTGCGAATGCCCTGAAGCCTCCACCGTCAAGGTCTTGACTTCAATGGACGGCGGCAGGACATCGTCCTTGCCCGTTCCTCCGCACGCGGAGAAAACCAAGGCCGCCACGGCAAGGCACAAAACGGGAATATTCCTGAAAACCTCTTTCACGTACTTGTCTTTTAGAGAGCGAAAGGGCTGCCCGTGTCCCGGGCATCCCTTTTGTCTTTGTTATAGTCAACAAAACTACTTCAACACAACCGTAATGCTGGTGGCGCGAATCTGTGACACATCCGCCACGGCGGCAAACTTGTCCACACTTCCTGTCCAGGTCACGGTGTTGTCTTTGACATCGGACACAGCGATTGTGTTGTCTGACAGCACCGTCATGTTCGCACACTTTCCGGAAACGCACTTCAGAACGACCTTCTCGACTTTCTGTCCCTCCGGAGGAGCGATGACGAAAACGGAACTCTTGTAGATTCTGATATGGTCTGATGAAGGAGCCACTGCGTTACTCGTCGATTTGTACTTGTAGTACCCATACTTGATTCCATCCTTCGTGTACTCATAGCCCTTGCCGTAAGTAGCGTCAGAAGCCTCTGTCCAACCGTTGTCATCAGCGATCACGAGAGTCACTTCTGATCCGGATGACGAATTCTTTCCCTTATGGGTAAGTGTCACGGTGTATGATTTGGTGGCAACCTCGGCTGTCGTGGAGACGGTTAACCTGACAACTTTATCTGTCTCATCGGAATTAGCGGCGAATTTCACGGCGACAGTCGCGCTCTTGTCACCGGATGCCGGATCCACAGTATAGGCCGCATTGTCGGATGTGACGGTCCACTTGACATTCGCCTTGACATCAAAGGATGCTGTGGTGGCGTCAGCCGCAACGGAAATTGCCGTGGTGCTGACAGACAGATAGTCGGAGTCTCCAGGAACCAGGTCAGTGACCATTGTGTTAAGATACTTTGTCGAAGATCCTGAGACTCCCACAAAGAATCCTGTCACCTTCACAACCGAGTTGGCAAAAGACTTAACGTTGAAACTATCATTGATGTAGGCAAGACTGCCTGTGAGTTGTGATGCGCCAGCCACCGCCACATTGCAATAATTGCCGCTGATGGAAAGCGTTCCCTCGTAGGAGATGTATTCAATCTTGCTTGATGAATATGCATCGAAGGCAGCGGCATCCAGAACCTTAGGCGCAGGCAGAGTCAAAGCGTTGCCGGAAGACACGACGGTCACCTCAGGAGAAGCCAGCTGGATGAGTCCGCCATATTCGGAAGTTGTTCCTGACACCTTCACTTTATCCTTCTCTTTCGCGGCGCATTTGGTTCCGTCGTAAACAAGAAGATAGTTCGTGCCGTCTGTGATAATGAAGCCTCTCTGATAGGTTGCGGCCACCGTTCCGCTGACGATAGCTGCCGTTCCGACAGGGGCGCTGAGGACCTGAGGAATCGTCATTTCCGTAGCGGGAGTGTCTTCCCCATCCGAATATGAAAGCACATGAGCGCTGACCACCTCGTCCGTTCCGTTATAGTTCTTGTAGAGTCCGGCAAGTTCGACTGTACCGCCGTCCTTAATCTTGCTTGAGTAAGCGGCCTTGGTCGCATCATCGACGCTATAGACATAGATTGAGCCGGTCTCGTCGGTGAGGTCGAAGCTGCAATACTGTGAGTTGAATCTTGAGACCTTACCCTTGAGCTTATAGTAGGTGGAAGTGTTAGCGGCGGCTATGAAATCCTTCACAGTCTTGGACTCTGCCTTACTGTAGTCCGAGCCCGGATTGTCTCCGCCGGCTTCAAGATCCACGCCCTGAGAGAAGTCAATGACTGTCCCGGCGGCTTCGGAAACGGAGAGGCAAAGGTCATCAATGCGGTAAGAGCTTGCAACGTCAGCCTTCACATAGATGCCGAGAGTGGTGGTGCCGGAAGGGACGGTGAAGTTGGAGGTGGCGAGATCCCAACGACCCTCCTTGTCGCCATTAGGGAATGAATATCCCAACTCGACCCATTTCTTGCCATCATTGCTGACATAGACGTGGAACTCACTGTGTTTGAAGAGGCTGCCATTGTCCTGACTGTACTTTTCAGTTCCGAATGTCAAGGAATAATCGGTCCCTGACGGCAGTTTGATGCCTGTCACGGCAAAATAGGCAGACGCACCGAAGAACAGGTTGTTGCTTCCGGATCCTTCATAGTCAGAGTAAGTGCTGTTGGAAGTGGAGTTAGCCCTGACGGACATCGCATTGAATGAATATGCCTCACTTCCCGCTCCTGTTCCGGTAGCGTTCTTCCAACCTTCAAACTGGTCAAGATAAGGCCAGCTTGTGCCGGTTCCGTAAGTCTTCTGAGCCTCTTCCTTGTCGAAGTCGTTTTTGTAAACGATGAGATCCTCGGCGAAGCCGGTTCCTTTCTGTTTTACCGTCAAGGTCTTGGAGTCGAATCCAATATCGAACTTGACGGCTCCTTCACGGTACAAACCGGTGTTTTCCAGCACCGTGACCTCGACGGTGACGGCCTTGGAAGAAGCGTCTCCGCTCTTCGGATTGATGGAAATCCAGTCCTGCTCGGTCGTGGCCTTCCAGTCTCTGGTGGCGGTCAGCTCCACGGTGGCCGCTCCGCCTGCCTGTTCCAGAGAAATCTCGGACTTGTCAAGCTCCACGGACGGAGCTCCGAGGTCCTCTTTTTCTTCCTCGCACGCGGCCGCAGTGAATGCAAGCACAGCGACAGACGCGATAAAACCCAAAAATCTATTTGCTTTCATATTCAATTGTGTTAATTCAACAGTTCCACAAAATATTCTTGCCGCTTGAAGGTTGCGGTCTTGGCCACCGTAACCGGCTTGGTCACTTCGACAAGCTC
>CAVERO010000196.1:0-5136 GCA_963617915.1 Candidatus Methanomethylophilaceae archaeon
ACCTGAAGTTTTTCACTCTCAAACCTTCAAACAAACAAATCAAAACAGCTTCTAAATAAAACCCAGAAGGATGTTCAGACCTATCAGGATCAGCACGCAGCCGCCGACGATCTCAGCGGGACGGCCGAACCTGCAACCTATCCTCTGGCCGCCGAACATTCCGCCGACCACAGAAAGGATCGTCACGACGAACACGGCGGCAAGGTTCATCATCATCCTGCCTAGGGGGACAAAGCCCATCGAGAGGCTGACACCGACGGCGAAGGCGTCGATGCTGGTCGCCACCGCCCCGATGACTACATTCTTAAGACCGTTCAGGTCGTGCGTCTTGCCCTCGTTCCTCAACGCCTCCCGAATCATCGACCCTCCGATATACAGCAGCAGGAGGAAACCTACGAAACCCGCGACCTTCTGAATATGCCCTGCGAATATGTCGCCGAAAAGCCAGCCCAAAGCCATGAGAGCCGTCTGGACAACTCCGAACACGAAAGCGATCGGAAGGATCTTCCGCCAGGATATTCCTTTGAGGGTGACGCTGGAGCAGGTCGAGACGGCAAAACAGTCAGCGCAAAGGGAAGCCGCCAGAAGCAGCGGTTCAACTATCGATAGAATCATTGTAAAGCAGCGTTTTATGATGAGTCACAGGGGATTCCTACGGTTTGAAGACCTGACGGTTTACAATAGAGCGGCCAAGCGTGAGCTCGTCGGCATATTCAAGGTCATCCCCGAAGCCCAAGCCTCTGGCAAGGGATGAAACCTTCACTCCGTAGGAGGAGATCTGACGATAGATGTAGAAGGATGTAGTCTCCCCCTCCACGTCGCCGCTCAAGGCAAGGATGACCTCGACCTCCTCCGGTTTCATCTCTCCGGAAGTGGCAAGTGAGCGCACCCTGTCCGTCAACTGAGAGACAGTGATGTCAGACGGGCCGATCCCGGCAATCGGAGAGATGATGCCGCCGAGCACGTGATATATCCCCCGGTACTGTCCCGTGTTCTCGATGCTCATCACGTCACGCACATTCTCCACGACACAGATCGTCTTGTGGTCTCGGGACTTGTCCGCACAGACAGGGCAGACGTCCTCATCGGAAATCATCCAGCACCGCCGGCAGTACTTCGCCTCGTCCCTCATCCTGACGATGGAGTCAGCGAGATGGCGCACATTCTCGGAAGGCTGACGCAGAAGATGCAGGGCAAGGCGCAAGGCGCTGCGTCTGCCCACTCCCGGAAGGGAGCCTATGGCCTTCACCGCATCCTCCAAAAGTTTTGAAGGGAATGTCTCCGGAACCGTCATCTACTTTGCTTCCCCTTTCTGATAAGCGTTCACGGCGGCGCGGACCTGACCATACTCAAGCAGAAGCTTGCGGGCGAAGTCGTAGTCCTCGATTCCGGTCTCCCCCATGATCATCCTTGTGCCGCGGTCAACAAGTTTGAGATTTGTCAGCTGCATGTCCACCATCCGGCTGCCCTTGACGTGGCCGAGACGGATCATCGAAACCGTCGATATCATGTTCAGAACCAGCTTCTGGGCTGTCCCCGCCTTCATCCGGGTACTTCCGGTCACGAACTCGGGGCCTACCACGACCACAATCGGAATCTCGGCGGCGGCGGCCACCGGCGAGTTCTCGTTGCAGGTGATGCAGCCTGTGAGAAGCCCGCGCTCCCGGGCTGTCTTCAATGCCCCTATCACATAAGGGGTCGTGCCCGAGGCGGCGATTCCGACCACCACGTCATCCTTGGTCGGGGAATATGCCTGCAAATCTCTCCACCCGCCTTCGGCATCGTCCTCGGCGCCTTCCACGGCATCCCTGATCGCACTGTCGCCACCGGCCATGAAGCCGATGAACACATCATGCACCCCATAGGTAGGAGGAATCTCGGACGCATCGACTATGCCCAGGCGGCCGCTCGTTCCGGCGCCCAGATAGAAAACGCGGCCTCCGCGAGGCACCCTCTCCACGATTCCGTCCACCAGTTCCCTGATCCGGGGAATGGCACCGGCCACGGCGACGGGGACTGTCCTGTCTTCCGTGTTGATGGCGTTCAACAATTCGTCCGTTGACATCGTGTCAAGGTGGTCGTACCTTGATGACTGCTCTGTAGTTCTATTGTCTTCCATAACAAACATATCGCCGCGACTTCAACCACGGCGGGACTGAATTTACTTTCTGCCAAGATGATAGTCCACAAGACCTTCGACAGGTGTGGCTATTATCGATGAGAATCTGATTCCGTAAGGCTCCGCGACTTTCTCCAGTATCGCCCTGTTGGCGTAGCCGAAACCGCCGACCACCCCGACAGGATACCTGTCGATGTCGTACTGCTTCAACGCCCTCTCGATGAAGTCCTTGAAATTCTGATCGACAAGGCCGCGGACATATTCACATGTGTCGTACCTCTCCAGAATCCACGGAGCGAACGAGCCGAGGTACTTCGACGGGGCGTCGCCGCGGTAAACGTTCTGCACGACGGTCATATAATCGACCTTGAAATCTTTGGCGAACTCGCCGGATACCGGTTCAGGTACAAGTCCCTTGAGGAAGTCGGACATGAACAGCCTTCCGAGCCTGGCCCCTCCGCCCTCGTCTCCGAGGATGAATCCGGCCGAACGCACGTTCTTCACGACCTTCTCGCCGTCAAAGAGACAGCTGTTCGAGCCGGTGCCCATAATCGCAGCGATTCCAGGCCTGTGGCCACACACGGCGCGAGCGGCGTCCAAAAGGTCGGAGGCATATTCCATCTCCGCTCCCGGGAACAAAGACCGCAGGACATTGTCCAAGCCTTTGGCCTGCGCCGGGACCTTCTCGCCTTCCGCGACAATCAGCCCGGCCGCATAGAAATGCACCTCGGAGACTTCGGCGGAGAGCCCTTTCTCCCTGAAGGCGGCGACAGCCTCCCTCACAATGCCCTCTATGACATCCTGAGCCATGGTCGCGAGATTCATTCCCGCTGTCCTGACATTAATCGCTTCACGCTCCGGGGCGGCGGCACACCAATCCGTCTTTGTGGCTCCGCTTTCAACTATAATGATCATAAGTAATATTTTATCGGTTTCTCCTACGGACAATCATCATCCTTGTTACATCCAATCTTTGTTTTCGAACTGAAAGTGATGCTGCAAAGATACTGCTTTCCCGTGAATATTCATCAAGAGCTGAAATGACCGAAGCCCTATTTTCTCAACGCCTTCCTCATCACCGGAAGCATCTTGTCGGCATAGCGCATCATACCGAGGTCGGTGAAGTGCACCCCATCGACGGTAGCCTCCCCGTCATCTCCGATCAGACCATCGGTCGAGACATAGTACAACTTCTTCTCTCCGGCCTTTTTAAGTTTCTTGTAAAGAGCCAGCTGTGCCTCATTTTTGGAAGTGACCTCCTCCAGCATCTTCAGGTCAAACCTTGTGTGCGGGAATGTAGGGTCCTCCACAAAGATCACAGGCACATCCGGGAAGGCGTCCCTTATGATCCTGAAGAACCTCTCCCCTTTCTCGCCTATCAGTTCGGCAGAGGAGTTCGGAACATAATCCAGCACGACAAGTCCAGGATCGGAAACCTTGGTGATGTATTCCGCGATCTCGTAATCCAGTCTGGCGTTGCCGCTGAAGCCGAGATTGATGACTTCCCTGTCCAGTTTCCTGCCGAGAATCGCCGTGAAGGCCATCCCTGGACGGGAGGCGCAGCCTCCCTGAAGGATGCTGGTGCCGTACATCACGACCGGCCTGTCCGACCTCGGGCTCTCAACGGCCGGGGCCTCGATGACGGAGCCTTCGTCAACCCCTATCTCAAGGGAATCGATGCCGTTGTACAAAGAGAGGTAGAGCATATATTCCCTCATCTCCGGCTTCATGTTGGCCACCAGCGTACTGTTTTTGACGTCTTTGTCGCGTCCGCCCCATTCAAAGCCGCTTCCGGCGAAACGCCATCCGTCCTTTTCAGTCAGGATGTAAAGGTCGAGGCCGCTGTCGCCGGCGTCTGCCATGTGCGGCATGTACTGCCGCGGACTCGTGGACTTCCAACGGGCGCATATCCGGGTGGAATTGGAGCGGAAACGGACGTAAAGGCCGGCGGAATTGCGGCCGAGGTTCCACAGAGGCCCGCGCGTCACATCCTTGAGCGCCAGCGGAAGACGCTCGTAGCGGGCCGATGTCTCATCCACGCACTTCCCGTAGAGCGGGAAGGAGGACGCGTCTGCGTAGATGACATTCCCGGCCCGCGCCGAAGAAGACAGCCCCGCGAAAGCAGCGAGGACGGCACAAAGAAGGATCTTTGAGTGAACTCTCATATTCTGATGATTTAGTGATGATGAAAAAATAAGTTGGTAAGGTTTTGTGAAGGATTTTTGCGGATAAATTTGTTTGAGAAGAAGGAGTGTGCCGGTGGCACATGACTGATGAACAAATAAATTTAGGCCAAAAAGACGAACAAAAGCACCAAGTTATTTTTTAGGAATCACTTAATCAATGTATTTGCCTTTTCTCAACCAATGGAACATCCCGTAGAAGGCGGCGGCGATATATGCGGCATAGAGCAGCGTCAGCCAGTACTGTCCCTCAAGGAAGCACATCACCACCAGAATGCTGTCTGCGACAAGCCAGATGACCCAATGGTACGGGATGGACCTGGCCAGCCAATAGGTCGCGACGACAGACATCATCGCGGAGGCGGCGTCCAGCCAATTGCTTGTCGCGCCCAGTGCGCGCGGCAGCCAGACAAGGAGCGCTACGCCGGCAATGAATATCCCCGCGCTCCAAAGAGCCGTCTTTCCGTCCAGCCGGACAAGATGGACGGTCGCCGTACTTTGTCCGCCGGCGTTTTCCTCAAGCGTCCGGCTGTCCCTGCGCCAGAGATAAAGCCCCCAGAGCGACATCGCCACATAGTAAAGGTTCAGGGCCATGTTGGACCAGAGTCCCTGGATGGCGAATGAATATGCGCACGCCAATCCCGTGGCGATTCCGAAGTACCACATGGTGTTCTTCTGGAGAACCTCCAGAACGATGTAGGGCACGCCCGTGGCCAAGGCGAAGATCTCTATCAGTCTGATTATGTCCATAGACTGCAAAAATAGGCATTTTTACAGACTTAGAAGCTGTTTTGATTTGTTTGAAATGTTCTTTGAGGTGAAAAATCTTCATCT
>CAVERO010000197.1:0-4989 GCA_963617915.1 Candidatus Methanomethylophilaceae archaeon
GTTGGCCTTGTAGGATGCGATTGCGGAGTCAAGCCACCCGGCGGTGATCCTCTGCAGCTTCGCGTTCCCGGCGAGACCGGTGATGAAGTGTATGTTGTCCTGCCTGTCGGTGGCCCAGTCCATGAAGTCGTGGGAACAGAAGTGCGAGTCGCCGCGGACGATGATTGCCGTGTGCTTCCAACGCCTGCGCACCTTGAGTATCAGCCTTCTGAGAAGGCCGGACACGTTGATGGACTTGTTGCCGCGGCCGGGCCTGAGTACGGGGAGGATGAGCTTGCCGCTGCGGCCCTCGAAAATGAGGAGGGGCATATAGCAGTACTCCCCGTAGTAGGCGTTGAAGAGCGTAAGCTGCTGTGCGCCATAGGTGTCCGCATCCGTGTCGTCGGCGTCGATGATGATGGAGTCGGGCTCGGAGTCGTACGAGGCCATGAAATCATCCACGAAGGCTTCACCGATATCAAACAGCTCCCTGCGGGACAGGCGGTTCTCAAGACGGGTCATCGTCGGCTGTGACGCGAGGTCGATTTCATCGTGCGCCGTCCTGCCGGCGCACATCTTCAGGATACCGTCGCCGCGCAGCCTGTCGCAGTCGTCGGCGTCCTCAAAGCCGGCCATTATCTGGTACACTCTCTGACGTATCATTTCAGATTGGCCGTGGACTGTAAACAACGGGTTGCGGGGGTCTCTGATGCAGGATTAGATGCGGTCCAGAATGTGGCAGGACGCCTTCTCGTATTCCCTGACAAGAGCAAGGCCGCCGAGAGAGGAAAGGTCCGGAGCTGTGAAGTCGACAATGACCTTCTTGCCCTCTACAGGCTCAAGTTCAAATAATGTGGGAGAAGTTTGGCAATCTGCTGCGGAATGACTATCTTTGCTCATGAGTAAAGGAATAATGTTTATTTGCTTTTTGCGATACAAATATAACATTTAATCCTCTGATTACAAAATAATTGCGAGGATTCCTTTACTTCTTTATGAATAATTCAGGTTAAAGAGCAGATGGCATCCTTACGCTTATATGACAGAAAGAAAGATTGCCCGACAAACGCAGCTGTCCTGCTTTTCGGAAAGAATACCAAATACTTTTTTCCGGGTGCATATATTCAGCACGTCCTTTACGATGGGCTTGACAATGCTGCAGATATTCTGAATCAAAATGAATTTTCCGGGAGTCTGGTATCTATGTTGCCTAGACTTGATGCGTTTGTAGAAACTGCGGTTGTTCAGAAACGACCGTCTCCGGTGTCTTCGCTACAGGAAGTGATTCAGGTCAATTATCCTCAGTGGGCCATACGAGAACTTCTGATGAACGCTGTGATGCACCGGGATTACCAGAGCAATACCCCGACTAAATTCTATCAGTACTCCGATCGTTTGGAAATTGTCAATCCCGGCGGACTATATGGAAATGCTCGTCCCGAGAATTTCCCGAGAGTTAACGATTACCGCAATCCGGTTATTGCCGAGGCACTAAAAGTGTTGGGCTATGTCAACAAGTTCAACAGAGGCATTGCACGCGTACAAAAGGAATTGACCGAAAACGGTAACGGAAGGGCTAACTTTACAGTGGATGACATTACCGTTTTTGCCGTTAACGTTACTAACTCTAAGGGACATAACGTTAGTGGTGAACAAATAGCTCCGGTCAAAATCGAAGATTTGGAGATATCGGATAAATCTCTTACAGTGTTGATGTTATGCAAGAACGAGCCTCGCACTAAGAGAGAAATTCTCCAGTCTGTTGGAGTTACTAACCAAACCGTTAACGTTAGAAACATTATTAACCCTTTGATATCCTCCGGGTGCATAGCTCCAGTCGATGAGGACAGGGGAAAGGCACGAAATGTCAGATATGCCGTGACAGACAGAGGTCTGAAATATCTTGATTATCGTTCAATATGTACAAACATTTCTTCAAACGGGTCATAGATTTCGTGATTGCATTGACCGCTCTGGCGGTCATCTGGCCGTTTCTGTGGATAGTCGCGATCTGGCTGCATTTTGCGAACAAAGGAGCCGGAGCGTTCTTCACGCAGGAGCAGCCGGGCAAGGACGGGAAGATATTCAAGGTACTGAAGTTCAAGACGATGACGGACGAGCGCGATGCTTATGGCGCTCTGCTTCCGGATGCGCAGCGCCTTACGCGGGTCGGCCGCTTCGTGCGATCCACCTCGCTCGACGAGCTTCTTCAGCTTATCAATGTCCTCAAGGGGGATATGGCTCTAATAGGGCCGAGGCCGCTGCTGGTCAAGTATTTGCCGCTCTATTCGCCGGAGCAAGCCCGCCGGCACGAGGTGCGTCCCGGGATTACCGGCTGGGCGCAGTGCCACGGCCGCAACGCCATCAGCTGGGCGGAGAAGTTCAAGCTGGATGTGTGGTATGTGGACCATGTGTCGCTGTGGACCGACCTGAAGGTGATTCTCATCACGGTGTAAAAAGTCATAAAACGTGCCGATATCAACGAGGCCGGTCAGGCCACGATGGAGGCGTTTAATGGGGAGAACTAGCTATGTATCTTTTTGGTGCAAGCGGTCACGGTAAAGTGATAAAAGAGATAGTTGAGGCCGGCGGCGGAAAAGTCGCGGCCTTTATTGATGATAATCCGTTGGTGTCTGAAGTTGCCGGTGTCCCGGTGGTTCACGATGGGACGGGGCTTTCGCCTGTCATCGTGAGCATCGGGGTGAACAACGTGCGGAAGAAGATTGTCGGGCGGCTTGCCGGCCCTTTCGGAGTGGCGATTCATCCATCGGCCGTGGTTCCTCCGCAGGCTGAAGTATATGAAGGGCATAACATTCCAGTATGCGTTCTGTATGCGTAAAGCCAGAGAAAAACTGTTGCAGCATGAATGTGAGTGAGCAGCTCGGACGCCCGGGCGGGTCGGGGATGATGGTAGGATGATTGGACGCGGAAGCGTCTGGGAAATATGTTGAAAGACGGTTATGAAAACGAATGTGAAGACTGTGCTTGTGACGGGCGGGAGCGGCGGAATAGGGGCCGCGACCGCACGGCTTCTGTGCGATGCCGGGATGACGGTCTATGCCGCTTCCAGAAGCGGAAAGGCACCGGAGGGATATTCACAGAACAGGAATATGATTCCGGTGGTGATGGATGTCAATGACGCGCGTGCTACGGCTGATGTTGTGGAGAGGATTGTCAGTGAGCGGGGGAGTCTGGACGCCGTGGTCTGCAACGCGGGGAACGGAATCGCCGGACCGATTGAGGAGACCTCCATCGAAGAGATTGAGGCTCAATATTCAACGACATTCTTCGGGGTTGTGAAGACTGTCCAGTCTTGTATGCCCGTCTTCAGGAAACAGGGACACGGACGGGTGGTGACAGTTTCTTCCGTCGCCGCCCTCGCACCGCTGCCTTACCAGGGCTATTATTCCAGTGTCAAGGCCGGAATATTGCAACTTACCAAGGCTCTGGCGATCGAGGCCAAAGCTTTCGGCATTCAATGCTGCGTCGTGATGCCAGGCGATGTCAAGACCGGATTCACGAAGGCGCGCAGAGTGGCGCAACAGGCCCGGAGTGAGGATTCTTCATATTACTGCGGCACCGTCAAGGCTCTGGCCGCAATGGAAAAGGACGAGCGTGATGGGATGAGGCCTGAAGTCATCGGCAAGGCGATTCTTCGTCAGCTTCGGCGAAGGAGGATGAAACCGGAGGTGACGCCGACTTTCATTTACAGCCTTCTGGTCTTTCTGATCCGCCGTCTGCCACAGTCTCTGGTCTTGAAAGTCATAGGCCGGATGTATTCCTGATCACAGCTTCTAAGGCTAAAGGTGAAGAGAGATCTGGGTTTCGGAGCCGGTCGAGGTCACGAATGTCACCTTTGCCGTCCTGTCCATTATGAGTAGCGTTTAGGAAACCTGAATATGATTGAGAAACAGGACACGGCGCACAGCACGAACGGGTAGTAGAGGCAGGGGATTATCGCCGCGGCTGAGATGCCGGCGAATCCGGAGGCCATTAGAAGCTGCGCCCCGTAGGGGATTATGCCCTGTACGATGCAGGAGAATGTGTCCAGAAGGCTGGCTGATTTCCGGGGGTCAAGTCCGAACTTCCCGGTGATGTCCCGGGCGATGTCTCCGGTGGTCAGGATGGCGATCGTGTTGTTGGCCGTGCAGAAATTCGACAGACCGACCAGTCCGGCGATGCTGAACTCGGCCCCTCTCTTGCCTTTGATGCCTTTGGTCAAGCCTTTGATTATGAAGTCTATGCCTCCGTTATGTCGGATCAGCTCCAGCATTCCTCCCGAGAGCATCGTCACGATGATCAGTTCGCCCATTCCGGAGATTCCGTCTCCCACGCTGGCAAGGAATCCGAGCCAGGTCATTCCGTTCAGAAAGCCGATGACAGCGCAGAGCAGAAGACCTATTCCCAGCACGAGCAGGACATTCAGGCCGCACAGGGCTAGCACGATGACCGAGAGGTAGGGGATGAGTTTGACATATTCAATTTCTCCGATCTGCGGAGCGGCTCCGTGGTTGAGTCCGATGATGACGTAGATCACAGTGACGATCAGGGCAGCCGGGGCGCAGATCCAGACGTTGGCCTTGAACTTGTCGGACATCGAGCATCCTTGAGTTGTGGTGGACGCGATTGTGGTGTCGGAAATGAAGGAGAGGTTGTCGCCGAAGAAGGCTCCGCCGACTATGAGGCCGGTGACGAGCGGCAGGGATATCCCCGCCTGGCCGGCTATCCCCGAGGCGATCGGGACAAGGGCCACGACCGTCCCGACACTCGTGCCGATTGCCATTGAGATGAAGCACGAGGCGAGGAACAGTCCTGCAAGGATCAGTTTCCCCGGAAGCACCGTAAGCGTCAGATTGACAGTGGCTTCGACGCTGCCTATGGCTTTTGCCGTCGTGGCGAAGGCTCCTGCCATCACGAATATCCAGATCATCAGCAGGACGTTCTTGTTGCCCGCCCCGCCGGAGAAGATGTCAATCCTCTTCGCCACCGGTCCTTTCGTGATCAGCATCG
>CAVERO010000198.1:0-4895 GCA_963617915.1 Candidatus Methanomethylophilaceae archaeon
GCCGAGACTTCCGAATGCGGGTAACGCTTGCCGACATCCTTCATCGAAGCCTTGTTCAGAGGCAGGACTTCCTTCACATAAAAGACTTTCCCGAAATCTTTAAGGGGTTCTATCCTCTGCTCTGATTCGCTGTCAGACAGCGGTTCGCCGATTGTGTAAAGATGCGTGAATCGTGCCAATTTCACAAGACCGAACCTCTCGCAGATGGCATTGAACACCCCTGCCTTCATGAGCGATTTCCCTGGCTCGAAGATTATCCTTGCGTAGGTGGAGTCCGGGTAGGCCGCATGGGCTTCGGCGATCTCTCCAGGTGTGAATGTCAACGTCTTGCCGTCCTCGCGGCAGGTCAATGAATATCCCCCTTCGTGCTCCCGGTCCAGCAGAATCAGCAGTTCCTTGCACTCCCCGCCGCTGGACACAACGTGGACCTCCCGCACCCATTGTCCGTTCCAGCCTTGTCCTGAAGTCTTTCCAAGATAGTCCTCGTAGGCTCTGTCCATCCTCTCCACCGCCATCGTGATGTCTGCCATCGGGGAGAGTTTAAGCAACACGAAGCGGCTGGCCACGAACAGTTCAGGAAGCAATTTCACCACGTCCGGGGAGCAATCCTCCAGAAGAAAAACCTTTTTCCCGGCGGAGTCGCGTCTCGCCGGGTCAAGGAATATCACATCGGGTCTGAAGTCCCCGAGGATGTCCTTCAGAGAGCCAGGAGCCACCTCCCTGTTCTTAATGAATATATTCTTGACTCCCAGTGCCTTGAAATTGTGCCGCGCCGCCGCTGCCAGTTCCGGATTCATCTCGTTGTAAAGCACTTCGCCCGCAACTCCGCTGAAAGCCTGCGAGTCCACGCCAAGCCCGCCCGTCAGGTCGGCGATCCTGCCGGTCTTTCTGGCATTGATGGTCATTTCAATGCTTGGTAAGCGTTGTTGAGCCACAGGCTCAGAGCCACTTTTTGTTCCGCTGGTCACTTCGACAGGCTCAGTGACCGGTAGGTTTCCGGCCACCAAGCCGTTACCTCCTGTCTCAGTGCCGTTACCTCCTGTCTCAGTGCCGTTACCTCCGGCCGCTGAACCGTTACCTCCGGCCGCTGAGCTTGCCGAAGCGTCCGGGCTTGTGGTCAGGCGGCACTCACCCGCCATCGAAGCGGAATGGCTTGCCGAAGCGGCAGAACCGACATATTCATTGAGGACTCTTTGAACGACCGAAGCCTTGTACCGGGCCGTGTCCGAAGAGCTGCACTGCTCGGCGCAGAGCGACGAGGGATAGACCAGCCCGGTGCAGACCACCCATCCGGGCAGCTTCTTGCGGAGTTTCCGTCTTGCCTCGATAGTGTTGAGCGCCAATGATTTCGCATCCAACTCCGCAAGAGCCGGATCCTCCGGCCTCGGCCACACCCTGCGCGACATCGCCAGCCGCGCGGTGTCCGCCCCCTCGTTCTCGACGATGAATCTCTCGAAGCTGTCCATAATGATTGGTCTTTATGTCTCCGGTCTGAAACCTGTCATGTCACCGCAGTACCGTTGGTGCAAAGTTAATGAAAAAAACTTTCTTTGATGTTGGTGGATAGGCTTCGTGTTGACATGTCCGGTAAAACGTACATTCGCCGGAGGAAACTCCTTATCGGATGTCTTTGTCCACGAAACAGGCCTTTCGTCGGACGAAAGAGTTGCCCTTTCACCGGACAAAACCCTTTTAGGAAAGATTGTCGTGTGTGGCATTCCGGATGCCGAATAATTTGAGTAAATTTGTAATCAGTATGGTTTGTCGGTGACATCTATATGGCAAAGACTTGGTAATAAATTAACAGACGACAAAATAAAAACGAGAATACTTATGACACAGGATTGCAATGAGAACGCCAGGAAATGGCTTGAAGGGGATTTCGACCAGGAGACCAAGATGAAGGTTCTGGAATTGCGGAACACGGATCCGGCGGGTTTCGAGGACGCTTTCTACAAGACCTTGGAGTTCGGCACCGGAGGCCTTCGTGGCATAATGGGTGTCGGAACCAACAGGATGAACAAATATACCGTCGGGATGGCCACCCAGGGCCTTGCCAACTATATTCTTAAGAAAGTGTCCGGCGATGACATCCGCGTCTGCATCTCCTACGACAGTCGCAACAACTCCAAACTGTTCGCCAAGATCGCCGCGGACATATTCAGCGCCAATGGTTTGCACGTGTTCATATTCGACAACCTGCGCCCAACGCCGGAGCTGAGCTACTCCATCCGCAGGATGGGTGCGGTCGCAGGAGTGATGGTCACGGCCTCGCACAACCCCAAGGAATATAACGGCTACAAGGTCTATTGGTCTGACGGGGCGCAGATCACAGCACCCGTGGATCAGGAGATCATCGACGAGGTCAACAAGATCACCGATCCGTCGCAGGTGATGTTCGAGAAGAAGGAGCATTGCGGCGAGGTCGAGCTGATGGGCAAGGAGATGGACGACGCTTACCTTTCCGACATCATTTCGCTTACGCTGAGCCCGGAAGCCCGCAAGAAGCATAAGGATTTGAAGATTGTCTATACTCCGCTTCACGGAGCCGGAGTGCGTATCGTGCCGGAGGCTCTGAAACGCCTTGGCTTCGAGAATGTCATCCACGTGCCTGACCAGGACGTGAGCGACGGGGACTTCCCGACAGTCGTCTCTCCTAATCCGGAGGAGCCGGCAGCCATGAAGATGGCTCTTGAGATGGCGGACAGGAAGGGGGCTGACATCGTGATGGCCTCCGATCCGGACGCGGACCGCCTGGGAATCGCGGTTCGTGACAATGACGGCAAGATGGTTCAGCTGAACGGCAACCAGACCGGCTCGATTCTGACATATTACATCCTGACCCGCTGGAAGGAACTCGGAAAGCTGGACTCCACCAAGTACATCGCGAAGACAATCGTCACCACGGAGCTGATAGCGGAGATCGGCCGCAGCTTCGGGGTGAAGTGCTACGATGTGCTGACCGGCTTCAAGTACATCGAGGAGATCGTCCGTGAGAACGAGGGCAAGGGTGAGTTCATCTGCGGCGGCGAGGAAAGCTATGGCTTCAATGTCGGTGAGTTCGTCCGCGACAAGGACGCGCCTGTGGCCTGCATAATGGTGGCCGAGTGCGCCGCCTGGGCAGCGGAACAGGGGCTGACGCTCTATCAGCTGCTCCAGAGGATTTATTCGGAATATGGCTACCGCAAGGAGTCGCTCGTCTCTCTGGTCCGCAAGGGCAAGAGCGGCGCGGAGGAGATTCAGAAGATCATGGCCGGCTTGAGGCAGAACCCTCCGACCGAGATCGCGGGGTCCAAGGTAGTCAAGGTCATCGACTACAACGAGCCCCAGAAGACCGGGCTCCAGAAGTCCAATGTCCTCCAGTTCTTCAACGAGGCTGGCGACATCGTTTCCGTCCGTCCTTCGGGCACCGAGCCGAAAATCAAGTTCTACTTCGGAGCCAAAGGCCCTGACGCCGACGCGAAACTGGAGGCTCTCAAGGCGCAGTTCATCAGTTAGACGGCTTTTTTGAGGACAGACATGCTTGGTCACTGAGCAAGCGGTGCGCTGAGCTTGCCGATGTGTCGAAGTGACCGGGTTGTGTCGCTCCCGAATGATGTGATGCTTATCGCCTTGATAATGATGCGAATAGATGTTTTTCTATGGTGTAAACTACCTATAGATGATAACGTAAAAGTCTTATGAGCAACGATTTATCTACCACGTGTAATTTCACCATCCGTGACGCTAAACCGTCGGATGGAGAGTTCATCGCAAGGAATGTCCTTGCGGGGATGGGGTATGAGGTTTTCAATGGCGACGGCTCCGGAATCGAGCTCGCCTCCGCAACATTGACCGTCGGGGATGCCGTCAAGGTCTTCGGCGAGGTCTGCGCCAGACCGGACACGTTGTATTCCTACACAAGGACAAGGGTGGCCTGTGTGGACGGCAAGGCCGCGGGTTCGCTGACGGCATATTCAGGAGATGACTATCTGCCGCTGCGGGAGCGTACTTGGGGACTGTTGAATCCGGCTTTCGCTTCCTGTGATGATGCATCAAGAGAGGGAGTGGTAGAGTCGGCGACTGAAATGCCAAGCGCGGAACCGGAGTGCCTCCCCGGCGAGTTCTACCTCGACAGCATGGCCATTCTGCCCGAGTACCGCCGCCTGACCTTTGAATATTCCGGCTCGACCGACCGCATAGGCCATCTGCTGATGCTGGACGGCATCGAAGCAGGCCGCAGGAAAGGCCTCCCTCGCGTAAGCCTCATCGTGGACAAGACCAAACCCCGTCTGAACGCCTACTATGCCGCCCTCGGCTTCCGTCCCGACGGCGAAATTCTCTTCTTCGGCCACCTCTACGACCGTATGGTCAAGGAGTTAGACTGATTAAGAAGCTGTTTTGATTTGTTTGAAATGTTCTTTGAGGTGAAAAAACTTCATCTTCTTCCCGCTTCTTCAGTCAGATAGCACCGCTATCCTCCTTGGAAGAAGCGGTCGAACCTGAAGTTTTTCACTCTCAAACCTTCAAACAAACAAATCAAAACAGCTTCTAAGGCGGTTCAACAAAGAGGGAGATTCCAATTGGAATCTCCCTCTTTGTTTTGAGCCACTCATCAGGCTCGAACTGACGACCTGCGCGTTACGAATGCGCTGCTCTACCGACTGAGCTAAAGTGGCTTGCTGCATTTCTCGTGGAAATGGACTGCAAATATAATCAAAATTTCTTAACTGGGAAACTGATTTTGACTTGTTTGATGAAAGTTTGCCAAACTTCTTTTTCCACAAGACCTCTCTTTCTTGAATATGTGGGTATAACCTTCAAAAATAACCCGCATCACCTTTTTCATTCTTTTCGGCCTGGATTCCTTTTCTCATCAGTCGTGTACATCCGGTACACTCCTTCTTCCAAAAGAA
>CAVERO010000199.1:0-4828 GCA_963617915.1 Candidatus Methanomethylophilaceae archaeon
GACACTAATGCTGTTGATTATCTAAATGATCCTATACTTAAATATGAAATGCGTGATTATTGCCCAACCAGAGGAGGCAAAGATGACACAATTTATGAATTAGTCGGTTATGAAGATCTTGTTCCAGATGAAGATTTGGCCAGTCTTTTGAATGCTAGAGGGGAAATTGAGATAGAAGGAAAAGTTTATAAAATATCAGAGACAGGTACGTATTGTTTTGATTCTTCTATGGAAGAAGAGTTTTTATGAAAGTTATGCTGAATTTGAGGAATCAGAAGGAGAGTTAGTTGATACATTGACATACCTTCTTGCAGATGGTGTTATTAGGTATGCTACATTTCATCATGATGAGAGTATGACATATTATGCTGATGACTATTATGAAGAGGAAGATGATGAATATGCCGAAGAAAATGAAGATGATGGTTGTGAAGAGGAGCCTGATGATTCCGTACAAGCAGTTAATACAAGAGCTCCGATAATAGTTTCTTCGTTACAGAATGTAGATTATTTCAAGTATCCTCGATATTGTAGTGACGCTAAAACAGTCGTAGGAAAACTATTCCAGTCTCTATTTGGTAGGAATAAAGCTTTTAACTATAAATTCACCAGCAGTAAAAGAATGTCTTCAAAATTCTTTTACTATGATTATTTGTTTTGGTCATCTATTGGCATTACAACAAAAATGCAAAAGAAAACATTTTTATCATGGAAGCAGACAAACGCAAAGGAAATATATGCTGGGTGGGGCGATATAATTACTAAAACTGAACTTAAAGGTAATATTTTAGAATATCCAACGAAAGCAAAAGCAATGACAGTTAAAAATATGGAAACAAATAAATATACTGGCGAAGGTGAAGAAGTGGCATATGTTTTTGGTTTGACGGTAACAGATCAGGATTTACAAAAAATCATTGGGAATGGTTTAAAATCCACACTGACTCTTATAAAGACAAAAACTGGAGCAGATGTCTCAACTTCCAGAAAATTACATCTTGCTGGCCCAACTAGTTATTATACTGTATATTTGGCCGGAGGAAGCAGAATAGTAAACAATTCTAAATTGAATGTGATTTTTTATAAGGAATTATCAACAGGAGTGTCTTTCGATGCCTTGAATTTATCTTCATCTTGGGCAACTTGGGTGAAGTCGATAGCCAAAACGACATATGAATTGCCTAATACCAGATTAGTGTCAGGGGACGTTAGGACAGCAGTGAGGTATGATGATAAGATAGGGGCAATATCGATATATAAATAATAGAACAATGAAAAAAAGTATAGCGTTTTTATTAGCGTTTTTGCTGTTCCATTCTATGGGAATGTGTCAAGCGGTCAGAGACCGGATGATGTCTTTCGAATTAGGAATAGGTGGTGTTCAGTCTTTTGACAAACTTTTTTTTGATAAGGTGGGTGCAGGGCTGATGCCTTATGCCGAGATAAGGTATAATTTCAAGAATATTCCATTGGCAATAGGGATTGGAGGCAGTGTGCAGATTTTCAGCCGGAAGACCAACGAAGGGGAGTCCTGCGATTTTATTTCCAAGAATATATTCCTGCTGTCTGACTATACTTTTTACAGGCAGCGCTCAATGAAGGTGTTCGTCGGCGCTGGTTTAGGCTTGGGCTATTTTGATATGACAGAGGACATAAAGCATGAGGGGTACAATGTTTATACAGAGTCTGGAGAGCAAGACTATCCTATTTGCGTGATGCCAAGAATCGGTGTCGAACTATGGAGACATCTGAGAATCTCTTTGGGGTATCTGTTCGAGGACCGAGCGAACCGGAATCTCAATCTCAGGATAGGTTATGTCTTTTGACGGCTGATATGCGTGGCAGACAATAGATTGATATTCAGTGTATAAAGCAAGTTCCTGATGCGGAAAACAGCATCAGGAACTTGCTTTTATTATTGATTGGTATGACTTTAAGTGTTACGGACACTAGACGTTGAACAGGAAGTGCATGATGTCGCCGTCCTGGACGACATATTCCTTGCCTTCGGTAGCGAGCTTTCCGGCGGCTCTGACGGCGCTTTCGCTGCCGAGGGTGACGAAGTCTTCGTATTTGATGACCTCTGCCCTGATGAAGCCTTTCTCGAAGTCCGTGTGGATGACTCCGGCGGCTTTAGGGGCCTTGTCGCCCTTGTGGATGGTCCAGGCGCGGCATTCGTCGGCTCCGGCGGTGAAGAATGTCTGTAGGCCGAGCAGATGGTAGGCTCCTTGAATCAGTCTTACTACACCGGACTCTTTCAGTCCCATCTCATCAAGGAACAACTGACGGTCCTCATAGGAATCCATCTCTGCTATTTCGGACTCTGTCTTGGCAGAAATCACGAGAATCTCCGCGTTCTCGTCCTTGACGGCCTCACGGACGGCATTCACGTACTTGTTGCCGTTTACTGCCGAAGCATCGTCCACGTTGCAGACGTACATGACAGGCTTGTTGGTAAGCAGAAACAGATCCTTGGCCATTGCGGCTTCCTCCTCGTTTATGAATTCGACGGTTCTGCACGATTTACCCTGCTCCAAGGCTTCTTTGTAGCGAAGGAGCAGATTGACAAGTTTCTTCGCATCTTTGTCACCGCCGGTCGTGGCCTGTTTCTGGCTCTTGGCAAGGCGTGACTCCACAGTCTCAAGATCCTTGATCTGGAGTTCCGTGTCCACAACCTCCTTGTCCCTGACAGGATTCACGCTTCCGTCCACGTGGACTACATTGCCGTCATCAAAGCATCGCAGCACGTGAAGTATGGCGTCAGTCTCACGGATGTTGGCAAGGAACTGGTTGCCAAGTCCTTCTCCCTTGCTCGCACCCTTCACCAGTCCGGCGATGTCCACGATGTCCACTGTCGCAGGGACAACACTCTTGGGCTTGCACATGTCCGCAAGCACCTCAAGCCTCTTGTCCGGGACGTTTGTCGAGCCGAGATTCGGTTCAATGGTACAGAAAGGAAAGTTGGCGCTCTGGGCCTTGCCTGAGCTCACACAGTTGAACAAAGTCGATTTTCCGACATTCGGAAGTCCGACTATACCGCATTTCAATGACATATCTTATTGAATTCTAAAATCGACAAACAATTTCGGCAACAAAGATACAAATTAAGAATCTGTTTTGGCAATCGTATGGCGCGATATGGGTGAGAAAAAAAAGTGAGGGGGGGTAAATTAAGAGGTATTTACGTTTCCTGTTGAAGAGTTTCTGTTTCTTTTCTTTTTTTACGTTTTTATGCCGCATTTTTGCCGGTGGAATGAAAAGGATGCTCATCATACTGTCTGTCTTTCTTCTTTTTCCGGCCGCCACAGCAATTCATAAGGTTCATAGATGTTCAAACATAACAAAAGCGGCCGGAAGAGAAGACCGGACACTTGTCATGTTCTGGAATCTTGAGAACCTCTTTGATTGGAAGAGAGACAGCCTCAACGGAAGCGAGTCCGAGGCGGAGTTCACCTCTTTCGGGAAAAGGCATTGGACGAGGCGTAGATTTATGGCTAAATGCAACGCTATTGCGAAGTCGATATATTGGGTGAAGGATAACGAGGGATCACTTCCTGATGTCATAGGAATGGCCGAGGTGGAGAACCGTTTCGTCCTCGAAAGGCTTTTGGATGACACTCCTCTCTACAAGAACGACTACAGAATCGTTCACTTTGACTCTCCGGATCCCCGCGGGATAGACGTGGCTCTTCTTTACCGCGAATCCAGGCTGGAGTTGCTTCAGGCCACTCCTCTCAGGGTCGGTGGCGGAACCGATCCTCCTATGCTGACAAGAGACATTCTTTTGACTATATTCCGGAAGCCGGACGGAGACAGCGTGGCCTTTCTTGTGAACCACCATCCTTCCAAGTACGGGGGCAAGACAAGCGACAGAAGGGCAGTGGCATTAAGGAGGTTGCGCGAAGCTACAGACTCGCTTCAAAGGTCGGGATTAGGGAATATACTTGCGATGGGTGACTTCAACGACACTCCTGATAATCCGGCTTTCGGAATATTGACTGACGGGCGGCCTTATCCTTTGACTAATCTCGCCGCCCCGCTTGCGTCAAAAGGGGAGGGGACGATAAGATATTCAGGCAAATGGGAGATGATTGACATGTTCTTCGCTTCTGAAACCCTTGTGCTGAACGGGAATATTCAAAAGATGAAGGTCTTGAGACTGCCTTTCCTGATGACACGGGACAACGCTCATTCTGGGGAAAAGCCGCTTCGTACGTACACGGGGCCGCGTTATGTCGGGGGAGTGAGCGATCATTGTCCGATTGTTGTGTCGATAAGGTAGATAATATACAAATAATTGTTAAATTTGCCTTATCGGAAGCCGTCTTCGGGCGGTTTGCCCCAACGGACAAAACGTAAAAATCACATAATATGGAAATGAAAACCAAAATCAGGGAGAAATTCAAGACTCTCTTCGGAGCCGAAGGTGAAGTTTTCGCTTCGGCTGGACGTATCAACCTTATTGGTGAGCACACAGACTATAACGGGGGTTATGTGTTCCCGGGAGCCATTGATTGCGGAATCATGGCGGAGGTGAAATTGAACGGAACCCAAAAAGTCAAGGCTTTCTCGCTTGACTATGATGAATATGTCGAGTTCGGCCTCAACGAGGAGGACAAGCCTAAGCAGCAGTGGGCCAGCTACATCTTCGGTGTGTGCAGGGAGACTGTGAAGCGTGGCGGAAAGGTCGAGGGTTTTGACACCGTCTTCGCCGGAGACGTTCCGCTCGGAGCGGGGCTGTCTTCGTCAGCAGCTTTGGAAAGCACATTCGCTTATGCCATCAACTATCTGTTTGACAACAAGATCGACAAGTTTGACCTTGCGAAGA
>CAVERO010000200.1:0-4770 GCA_963617915.1 Candidatus Methanomethylophilaceae archaeon
CATCGATTTCCGGAGTGGCGGCCATGTCGCCGCTCTGGGCTTTCCTTGCCGTCGGTTGCGGTTCGGCCGACGAGGTGGCCGACAATGACGGCAAACCTTTGAACATCGTTTACATAATGTGCGACGACCACTCTTACCAGACAATCAGCGCCTATGACAGGAGGTATCTTGAGACCCCGAACATAGACCGGATAGCGGACGAGGGGGCAAGATTCACGAACAGTTTCGTGGCCAACTCCTTGAGCGGCCCGTCACGCGCCTGTCTTCTGACCGGCAAGCACAGTCACAAGAACGGTTTCACGAACAACGAGCACGGTGTCTTTGACGGAAGCCAGCAGACAGTGCAGCAGTTGCTCCGCGACGCCGGATACACCACGGCCATAGTTGGCAAGTGGCATCTTGTGAGCGAGCCTACGGGTTTTGACTATTGGGACATCCTTACCGGCCAGGGAGACTACTACAATCCGGTGTTCATCAACAACGGCGCGCGGGAGTGTGTGCCCGGCTACTGCACCGACATAGTGACCGACAAGGCTCTTGAGTGGCTGGACAGCGGACGTGACAAGGACAAGCCGTTCTGCCTGTTCCTGCACCACAAGGCTCCGCACCGCAGCTGGATGCCTGACCTGCGGGACCTTGACCTCTACAATGACGTGACCTATCCTTTGCCCGAGACTTTCTACGACGGCTACGAGGGGAGGGTGGCGGCGGGACTTCAGGAAATGAGCGTAGTCAAGGACATGAACCTCGTCTATGACCTGAAGATGGCCGATCCCGAGAATGAGATCCACACGCCGGAGAATCCGGCTCTCGAGGAATATGGACGCAGCCTATACCTTCAGACGGGAGAGTTCCGTCCCGGGCGGATGACTCCGGAGCAGCAGGCGGTCTGGGACGCGCACTACGGACCGGTCATAGAGAAATTCAAGAGGGACAGCCTCAGCGGTGACGCTTTGTCTGAATGGAAGTACCAACGCTACATGCGCGACTACTGCCGCGTGATCCATTCCGTGGACCGTAACGTGGGACGGGTGTACGATTATCTGAAGGAACACGGCCTTCTGAAGAACACCATCGTTGTCTATACTTCCGACCAAGGCTTCTTCATGGGCGAGCACGGCTGGTTCGACAAAAGGTTCATGTACGAGGAGAGTTTCCGCACGCCGCTTCTTGTACGTCTTCCTGATTGCATAAAAGGGCCGAGGGGATGCGATGTGGACGGTTTCGTGCAGAACATCGACCATGCGGCCACTTTCCTTGACCTTGCGGGAGCGCCTGTCCCAGAGGACATTCAGGGCGAGAGTTACCTGCCGATGCTCCGGAGCGGCAAGGCCGGCCACAGGAAGTCCCTGTACTATCATTATTACGAATATCCCGCCGAGCACGCCGTGCGCCGCCACTATGGTGTCCGCACCTCCCGCTACAGCCTGATGCACTTCTACAACGACATTGACGAATGGGAACTCTTTGACCTGAAGAAGGATCCGGCGCAGATGCACAACATCTATGGCCGGCCCGGCACGGAAAGACTGACCAAGCGTCTCCTCAAGGAACTGCACAGGCTGCAGGAGCTCTATGACGATCCGATAGAGACCACTCTCCAGTGAAACGACGGATTGTGCTATGAAGATGAACACTGCTTTTGAGAGGGGGAGTACTTATCGTCTCCCTTTCTTCGTCTTATGCCTATATCGTACCGAAAACATTGCCGTCAGGTTCCGGTGTCCGGAGGTCATGGCTACCATTCACCCGGACAGGGCGCGCGAAGCGCGTGGGTAGCCATGACCTCCGGACACCGGAACACCTGACCGGAGAGGGCAAGTTCAAGCCTTTACCTAATATTCTGGCGGACGGGGATGAGGGCGATGATGTAGCCGATGAGGGCGACCCCGGCGATGGTGGCGAGGACATCCTGCCACTGGAGGATGACCGGATAGGCGTTCACGAGGAAGCTGCCGGGCATCTTGATGAAGCCGAAATGCTGCTGGGCGAGGGAGAAACCTATGCCGATGACAAGGCCGGCGGCGAGGCCGAGAAGCGAGATCAGCCAGCCTTCCAGTGTGAAGGTATGGCGGAGCATCCGGTCTGTCGCCCCGAGGCTGCGGAAAGTCTCGATGTCATCCTTCTTCTCGATGATGAGCATCGTGATGCTGCCGAAGATGTTGAGGGCGATGATGACAATGACGAAGATGAGAATGAGGAATATGGCAGCCTTCTCGTAGCGCATCATCTTGTAAAGGGAAGGGTTCTGGCGGAAGCGGTCCAAGACCTTGAATTCAGACCCCAACTCTTTCTGAATATGTTTGATCGCCTGACGGACATCCTTCGCCGCCGAGCCTTCAGCCAGTCTTATCTCCACTCCGGAAACTTCATCCTCGTAGCCAAGAAGCTTTCTCATCTGCCCGATCGGAACTATCATCAGGTCGTTGTCAATCTGCTGGTTGACCGAGAATATTCCCGATGGGCGCATCCGCACCGACTCGATGGATGCCGCCGGATTGGCAAGGGAGAAATTCCTGTCCCTTATCGGGAAATACAGTTCCGCCGAGGCGAGGAAGGCCGGGTTCATGCCCATCCTGTAGGCAAGTCCGGCTCCGACGACCATCTGTGGCAATTGTCCCTTGTGCAGGGAGAACTCCCCGTTTGTGATGTGTTCCGCAAGGGTGGAGTTGGCCTCGAATGTGCTGTCCACCCCCTTGGCCTTGGCTATTCCCTGATGGCCGTCATAGTCCACGAACACATTCTCCTGAAGGACGAGGTCATATTCCTCAATCATCGGATACTCCCGTATCCGGTCGAACGCCTCGCCCTGCGGGATGAACACCTTGCCCTTGGCGGGCGTTATGAGAATGTCAGGCTCGACATTGCCCAGGGTGGATTTCACCAGTTCGTCGAAGCCGTTGTAGATCGATAGAATGATGATCAGTGCGGCTGTCCCGATTGCCATGCCGACGGCGCTGATCGCGGAGATGATGTTGATCACATTGTGTGACTTCTTCGCGAACAAGTACCGTCGTGCTATGAAAAGGGGCAGGTGCATAACCTCTCCTCTGCTATTCAGGCTTGTAGGAGTCCTTCAAGGCTGTAGTCTTGTTGAATATCACCTTGTCGGCCGTGCTGTCGGAATCTTTGCAGTAGTAACCGGCGCGCTCGAACTGCACGGCGATTCCGGATTTGTCTTCCGGAAGGGCCGGCTCGGCGTAGCCCTTCGCGATTGTGAGGGACTCCGGGTTGAGGAAATCCTTGTAGTCCTTGTCCTCTGGGATGGAGTTCATGTCCTCCTTGACGAAGAGACGGTCGTAGTTGCGGATTTCGATCTCTTTGGCATATTCAGTCGAGACCCAGTGGATAGTGCCTTTGACCGAGCGCCATTCTCCGCCTCCCGGCTTGGTGGTCGGGTCGTAGGTGCACTTGAGCTCGACGACGTTGCCGTCAGCGTCCTTGATGACCTCCACGCACTTGATGATGTAGGTGTACTTCAGACGTACCTCTCCGTCCGGTTTGAGGCGGAAGAACTTCTTCGGGGCGTCCTCCATGAAATCGTCACGCTCGATGTAGAACTCTCCCGTGAACGGAACCTTGCGGGTGGCTCCCTCCGGCTCGGCGGGATTGAGAGGGCAGTCGAACCACTCGACCTTGCCAGGCTCCCAGTTTGTCAGAGTGACCTTCAGAGGCTTCTGAACGACCATGTACCTGTTGGCCCTGGCGTTGAGGTCCTGGCGCACGCACCATTCCAGAAGCTGGATGTCCATCATCTGGTCGCGCTTGGAGACCCCGATCTTCTCGCAGAACATCCTGAGGGCCTCGGCCGTGTAGCCCCTGCGTCTCACTCCGCAGAGGGTAGGCATCCGCGGATCGTCCCAGCCCGAGACGAGGCCTTTCTGCACGAGTTCCAGAAGTTTTCTCTTGCTCATCAGGGTGTACGTGAGGTTCAGCCTGGCGAACTCGTACTGATGGCTCGGCCAGATCTCAAGGGTCTTGATGAACCAGTCGTACAGAGGTCTGTGCACATCGAACTCAAGGGTGCAGATCGAGTGGGTGATGTGCTCTATGGAGTCGCACTGGCCGTGGGTGAAGTCGTACATCGGGTAGATGCACCACTTGTCTCCCGTGCGGTGGTGCGACGCGTGCTTGATCCTGTAAAGGATAGGGTCGCGGAACATCATGTTCGGGGACGCCATGTCAATCTTGGCGCGGAGAACCTTCTCCCCGTCGGCGTACTTGCCGGCCTTCATGTCCCTGAACAGCTGAAGGTTCTCCTCCACGGTGCGGTTCCTGTAAGGGCTCTCGGTCCCCGGCTTGTCCACCGTGCCGCGTCCCTTGCTGATCTCCTCCTGTGTCTGGTCGTCCACGTACGCCTGACCGCGCGTGATCATCTGCTCGGCCCAGGCGTAAAGCTGGTCGAAATAGTCGGAAGCGTAAAGTTCCTTCTCCCACCGGAAGCCGAGCCACTGGATGTCCTCCTTGATCGAGTCAACATATTCAGTGTCCTCCTTGGTAGGGTTGGTGTCGTCGAAACGCAGGTTGGTCTTGCCGCCGTATTTCTGAGCGAGGCCGAAATTGATGCAGATGCTCTTAGCGTGTCCGAGATGGAGGTACCCGTTAGGCTCCGGAGGGAAACGTGTCATCACGCTCTTCACTCTGCCGGACTTCAGGTCATCCTCGATTATCTCCTCAAGGAAATTGAGTCTTTTCGGCTCCTCGGCCGTCGGTTTTTTCGCTTCTTCCATTGTTCTGTCAGTATTAAACTCACAAAAATACAAAAATATT
>CAVERO010000201.1:0-4714 GCA_963617915.1 Candidatus Methanomethylophilaceae archaeon
TAAATTTAGGCCAAAAAGACGAACAAAAGCACCAAGTTATTTTTTAGGAATCACTAAGTTTTTGTCGCTAGGCTTTTTTTTGAATATTCATAAGCTATTTTCGTCAGTTATTTAGATTGGAGCGATGGCTTTTGTCAGCATATATTTTTCCCTTGGCAGCAACCTTGGCGATCGCGTGAAGAACATCATGGAGGCTCTTCGCCGGATGGATGCGGCCTTCGAGGGGCATTATACGGCACTCTCCCGGCTTATCGAGACAAAGCCGATGGGTTTTTCAGGCGGCAAGTTTCTGAACGCCGTAGCCCTTTACAGAACCTTCAGACCGGAGATGCCGGCTGAGAATGCCGCAGCGGAAGTGCTGCACAAAATCAAATCAATCGAGCGCGCGATGGGCAGGACGGATCCTCCTGAATATGACGGCTCAGGCAACCGAATATACCATTCCCGCATTATCGACATCGACATCCTCTTCTACGGTGCCGAGCATATTGATATTCCTGAACTTACCATTCCACACAAAGACATCGAGAACCGCCCCTTCGTGATGATTCCCCTCCGCGAAGTCGCCAAACCATCGTTGCAAACCGCTTTTCCTGAATATTTTTCGTCCATATAACTCGGTTTCAACCGTCAAAACAGCGCATTTCGCACATCATCGGTTCAGAAAGTCGAATATTTTATGTAGGTTTGTGAATATTAGATTACGTTTGGAATGACAATAATAAGAGAACCTATCAGCAAGTCACAACTTAAAGAAATGGCTTTGGATTTTTACGGCGACATGATCAAGGGAGTAGTTGACGTTGACCGTAAGATCATGGCGGTGAACGCTGAATTGCATTCTGATTTGGAAAGACTTCTGTTGGAGGATGGTTCCAAGCAGCAGTCATTGTGGGGAATCAACCTTTATCCTGATGTTGAAGGAAATGATTTTATCGAATTTGATTCATTAATCAACATCAGTCCAAGGAGAAATAACTTCAGCAGAAATGTTGAGGATTGTGCTATAAGACAGGATATTCATTTGATTGTTGAAAACCTTGTCAAGTGATGGAGAAGCTTCCAGAAAAACCGAATGTGGAGAGATGGGCGGAGATGCCGTTCATCGCGCAGATGGCCAACATTGGCAGTGAGGTCGGCAGAACAATGAAGTGGAAACGGAAAGGCAATGCTAAGATGACCCAAAGCGCTTTTGTCCGCGCTCTTGATCTTTTTGACCTGACAATCGCCGTCGGGAGAGTAAATGAGTCGTTCTCATCACGTGACTCTATGCTCAAGGAGGTTATCAGGGCTCGCGACCAGTTCTGTGAGGAGTATCTTTCCGAAGACAGCGATGCCCTGCTTCCGTCAGACAAGTACTTTTCCCATTTCGCCAAAGCATTGGCCTTCAGAGCAGACAGATAAGCTGATGTTTCTTCTCTTACGGAAGTCGGTGGTGATGTCCGAAGATAGGAAGCGGGAGATTCCGGTTCACACTTGATGCGGCTTTTGAAAGTCCTTGATATTCAAACGGTTTCCACTTCTAAAAGTGCCTTTTTGACATCCAGTCCGCCGGCAAAGCCGGTCAGTGAGCCATTTGAACCGATAACGCGGTGGCAGGGGATTATGATGCAGATTCCGTTTGCACCGATGGCCTGCGCCACGGCGCGGACTCCTTTGACGTTGTCCACCTGTTTCGCTATCTGCATATAGGTTCTCGTCTCTCCGTACGGAATTTTGAGCAGTTCCTGCCACACGCTCTTCTGAAAAGGTGTCCCGATGGTGCGCAGCTGTATGTCGAAAGACCTTCTCTTGCCCGAGAAATACTCGTCAAGCTGAATCTTCGCTCGCTCAAGTACATGCGAAGATTCTTCCCTCACATCCGCATTCAAGGTCTTGATGATTCTGCGCATATTCTTTACGGCACTATCCTTTCCCTTCCAGTCGCAGAGGCACAACAGTCCGCCTGTCGATCCCAGAATGATTTCCCCGCAGGGCGAGTCGTAATACTGGACGCACACGGTGACGGAGCGCTTGAAACCTTTGGCCCAACCGGGCACGATACTTTTTCCCATATCACAATATGTTCGTTGTGCAATAGTATAAGAAGCTGTAAGCGAGTGCAAAAGTCCGGCGAAAAAGAGACATCATTTCCCCAGCAGCCAGCCCAGGCGCTCCGCTGTGTAGGACTGCTCGCAGGTCATCTCGTGAGACCACTGTTCCGATGCGGGCACTATCGTGCAGGAAGCGGAGCCTCCGGCGGCGTTTATGCGCGCGCAGAAGGCCCTGACATCCTCGTAGGCCGTCTTCATGACCAAGTCCGATTCGCTCATCACGGCGCAGACGCGCATTGACTTGAAATTGGCCGCATCGGCTGTTCCCGGTTTCCCTGCGACAGGCATTATTCCGCTGAATTTCTCGGGATATGCGTTTGCCAGCGACCATGTTCCGGTGCCTCCCATCGAACCGCCGAGGACATACACTCCGTCGCAAGACGCTTCGTATTCATCTATAAGCTTTGCGAGCGTCTCGTTCATCTTCGCTCCCCAGCTCCCGGCGGACGGGCATTGGGGAACAACGAATATGCTCGGGATGGAATTGTCAGCCAGATAAGCGGAAATCACGCTGACGGCGGCTTCCTTCATCTGCGTCTCATTGTCATTTCCCTTTGAGGAGCCTCCGTGGAGGTACATCACAAGAATCGGCTTTGAACCGTTGTCCATCGCTATGGCTTTCTTCCTGTACGGCAATGTTCCGCTGACATATTCTCCGAATCCGTCAAGAGGCGCGTCCGGCACATCGGAAGGCAGTTCCTCTTTCGAGGAACAGCCTGTTACAGCAAGGCTCAAGGCCAGGATGCTCAAAAACAATCTACCTGTCCGCATTCTTTCTTGATTTTGAAGGTTGTGACCTTTGACCCTGCGGCTTCTGCCGGGAAAGACTGCGCATCATGTCGCGCTCGATTTCGTAAACTCTGGAGATCTGCTTCTGCGAGAGGAAGGTACTATAGATGTCGTAGTACTTTTTGCGGAGGTCGAGTATCTTCTGGCTGCGTTCGAAACGCTGCTTCATTTCCTCTTCGCCAGGATTATCCGATTCCTGCTTCTCCGGGCGCGGCCCCAAAGCCCACAGCTCTTTCTGGAAACTGCAATAGGTTTCCTTGAACCTGTCGCTTGTGGCCTTGTCGAAAGCGAGTGTTTCCGAGATGTGCTCCGCCTGTTTTACGGCAAGTTCCTCACGGCTGATTCTGTTGGAACGGCTCTGCGCGGACAGAGACATCGACAGCAGCACGGCGACTGCCGCCATTATAAGGTTTCTGATTGTTGTTTTCATTGATTCCTAATAATTTGTGTTGATAAAAGTGTCTTCATTGTAGATTTCCGAGAGAAAAGTCCGGTCGGCGTCATCAAGGCTTTCGAATGCCTGACGCACCTGCGCAAACGTGTCTGTCCCGGATGACTGCCTGTGCCACGAGAAGACCACAAGCAGTGCCAGCGAAGCTGCGGCGGCAACCGCAATGCCGACAGAACGCAGTCTGCGCAGAGGCTTTCCAGCACATCCCGTGGCCGAAAGGACATTGCGCTCTATGTCTTCAAACACCCCGTCCGGGGTCTTGTAAGGCATCCGTTTGCCGATGCCGGGCATAGTCATATTCTTATCCATTGTGTTCCTTTACATAATTTGAGACTTTTACTTTCGCATTGTGCCAGTTGGCCTTCGCCCCGTCGGGTGTCGTGTCTGTGATTTCCGCGATTTCGCCGAAGTCAAGTTCGTCATAGTAGCGGAGGTTGAATGTCAGCCTCTGTTTCCGTGGAAGGGAGAGTATCGCCTTCTGGAGAATGACCGCCTCGGCATCCGCGAAATCAACATATTCATCGGCAAGCATTGACATCGCCTCGGCGTTGCCCTCGATGTCCACCGTGGGGTGGCGCTTTTCAATGATGCGCAGCGCCTCGTTGGTGGCAATCCGGTAGAGCCAAGCAGTGAATGAGCGGCTGCGGTCGTATTTGTCCAGCGAGCGGAAGACCCGGATGAATGTCTCCTGCGTGGCGTCCTGCGCATCCTCGCTGTTCACGGTGATTCGCCGTATGTGCCAATAGATGGGTTCCCTGTACTCTTTCAGGAGCATGCGGAAGCCCGTCTGGAGGTCCCATCCGAGCAATCTCACTATGTTCTTCTCATTCATCAGCCGATTTGTAAACCGTCTTCTTTCCCTGCGTTGTCCTGACTAGCGGATCCTTTCTGTCCAGAGTGAACGAATCCAGTTCCGCTTCGGCGAACTGGCGGTTCAGTCCTGTGAAGGCGCAGTATTTGCTGACCGAAAGATAGCCATTCTTCTGAATATATGCCAATGCCATCAGCTTGCGTTCCACCCGGGAGGTTCTGTTTATCGAGGTAGTGCGTTCCACCCGCACTGTCCGGAAAGAAGGAGCGACCGCCGTTGGATAGCATCTGTGATGAAATCCGTAGCCGCCGTGACGATGTGGCCTTCGAGCTTCCGTCGGTGCTGAAACCGAAAGCATCAGGATGGCAGACACGGCTGCCATAAGTAATCTTGTTCTCATAATTCCTCTGTCTTTAATCATCATGTTTTTTGAGACGTCTCACAATATATACCCGGCAGGATGGCGGAAGTAAAAAATGGGGGATCGAGAAGAACTGGTCTGGTATCTCCTTGGAACGAATTTGATCTAAAAATTATTTTCCGTGTCTACTTTTCGCGCGCGGTACAACT
>CAVERO010000202.1:0-4626 GCA_963617915.1 Candidatus Methanomethylophilaceae archaeon
AGGGACATCAGGTAATTCATCTCCGGAATCTGTCTGTCTGCCATATTCGTTTCATCAATTCATTATCATCACTAAGTGATTTCTCGGTGTCCCGTCATAGGATTGGCCTCATGGAGGGCTTCGCCGCGTTTCTCGATGTCCTGTAGAGAGGCGTCCTCACGGATGAGCATGGCCTTCTGTCAGAACCCGGTGTAGTTCCACGGGGTGATGGCCCGGAGCTCTTCCTTGACTGAATCCGAGACATCGAGGCTTCCGATGAAGTCCTCGATGGTCTTCTCGTCGATGGCTGCGCCGGTGCGGGTGAGATTCTTAAGAGTCTCGTACGGGTTCGGGTAGTTCTCGCGGCGAAGGATGGTCTGGATGGCCTCGGCCACCACAGCCCAGTTGTGGTGCAGTTCCGCGTCGATGGCAGGACGGTTCAGGATAAGTTTCCCGAGACCTTTCTTCAAAGACGCAAGGGCGATCATGCCGTGCGCGACAGGAACCCCGACGTTACGCTGCACGGTGGAATCCGTCAGGTCCCTCTGCAATCTGGAAATCGGAAGCTTCATCGACAGGAATGTCAGCACGGCATTGGCCATCCCGAGGTTGCCCTCGGCGTTTTCGAAGTCTATCGGATTGACCTTGTGAGGCATGGCCGACGAGCCGACCTCGTTCTTCGCGACCTGCTGGTGGAAATATTCCATCGAGATGTAGGTCCAGACGTCGCGGCACAGATCGATGAGGATCGTGTTGATGCGGCGAAGGCAGTCGAAGATGGCGGCGAGGTTGTCGTAGTGGTCGATCTGGGTGGTCGGGAAGGATCTCCTGAGGCCAAGCGAGGCCACGAACCTGTCGGCGAAGGCCGGCCAGTCGATGTCCGGGTAGGCCACCTTGTGGGCGTTCATGTTGCCTGTCGCTCCGCCGAACTTGGCGGGCCAGGTCAGCTGACCGAACTGGCGGAGCTGCTCCTCAAGCCTTGCGACGAAGACCTGAAACTCCTTTCCGAGTCTTGTCGGAGTGGCCGGCTGGCCGTGTGTCCTGGCGAGCATCGGGACATCCTTCCAAGCCTCCACATCGGCCTCCAAGATGGAAACGATCCCTTTCAAAGCGGGAATATATTCATTCTCAAGAGCCTCCTTGAGCATCAGCGGCTGGGCCGTGTTGTTGATGTCCTGGGAGGTCAGTCCGAAATGAACGAACTCCTGCCAGCGGGATATTCCCAAAGCCTTGAAATTCTCTTTTATGAAATATTCGACAGCCTTGACGTCGTGGTTGGTGATCTTTTCTATGTCCTTGACTTTCTGCGCATCCTCCGGAGTCATCGCCTGGTAGAGCCCCCGCAGGCGGGAGAACAGTTCATCGCGGCTCAGCCCGGCGCCTTCGCCGAAGTCGGAGAGCTGGGGCAGAGGGATTCCGCACAGGGCGATGAAATATTCCACCTCCACGCGTACACGGTTGCGGATGAAAGCGAACTCGCTGAAATACTGTCTCAACGAGGCTGTTTTGGCAGCATAGCGACCATCAATCGGGGACACTGCCAGAAGAGAATGAAAGTCCATATTCATGCAAGATTATTTTTCTATGACATACACGTCGTCGCCGGGCTCTGCCAATCCGAAGTTCTCGCGGGCGAACTGTTCCAGAGAATCCTTGCTGTGCGTCAGTCCGTGAATCCGGCGGTCCATGTCCTTGATTTCCTCGCTGTACTTCCCGATCAGCCTCTCCTGGTTGCGGATTTCGAAACCGGCATTGATCCAGCGGACGATGTTGTACTGGTTGACAAACCCCACCATGACGATGAAAAATGCGGTGGCGCAAATGGCATAACGGACAAAAGAGCGCCTTTCAGCGTTCTTGCCGTCCAAATCCCGATTCCAGATGTCCCTGAACTTTCCCACAGCTATAGAACAATAATTGCACAAAAATAGTTAATTTTGTAGAATTAGAAATCATTTAATATCCAAAAAATATGAAACCTACACTTCTTGTACTTGCAGCAGGCATGGGCAGCCGTTACGGCGGCTTGAAGCAGATGGACGGGCTCGGCCCAGGCGGCGAGACCATCATTGACTATTCAATCTACGATGCGGTGAACGCCGGATTCGGCAAGGTTGTGTACATTGTCAGGGAATATTTCCGCGAGCAGTTCGAGCAGACCGTGAAGGCGAAGTACAGCGGCATAACCTGCCCTGACGGCACTCCTCTGGAGTTCGATTTCGTGATTCAGGAACTGGACAAGATTCCTTCCCAGTTCACCCTCAACCCTGAAAGGCAGAAGCCTTGGGGGACCGCTCATGCGGTGCTGATGGCCAAGGATGTCATTAAGGAACCGTTCGCTGTCATCAACGGCGACGACTACTACGGCAAGGAGTCATTCAAGATTCTCGGCGACTGGCTCAGGGCTCACGAAGGCGCAACAGGAACGTGCAGCATCGTCGGCTTCGAGCTTGACAACACCCTTTCCGAGTACGGCAAGGTCTCCCGCGGAATCTGCTACTACGACCGTGACCTCCACCTCACCGGCATCGCCGAGCACCTGAACATCGGCAAGGAGGCTGACGGCAAGGTCTATGGCGACAACTCGGTCAACGGAGAGACACACGTCGAACTCGACGGCAAGGCCCTTTGCTCAATGAACATGTGGGGCTTCACCCCTGACTATTTCAAGCTCAGCGAGGAAGTGTTCGCGTCATTCCTTGAGCAGAACATAGGCGAGCTGAAGAAGGAGTTCTACATTCCTTACGCGGTTGATGTCCTGATGAAGGAGCACGGCTACAAGTGCGAGGTTCTCTCGACGGACTCTCACTGGTTCGGCGTCACCTACAAGGAAGACCGTCCGGGTGTCGTGGCCAAGTTCAGGGAACTCGCCGAGAAGGGAGTCTATCCTACACCTCTCTGGAAGAAGTAATGTCTTTCCTTGCTCCACGCAAGGTCGAGAGGAACTACGACCTTTTGTCCGGCTGCGCCTGGTACACCCCGGGCGTGGCCGGCGTTTTCGCAATCCTTGGCTGGTTCCTGGCCGGGATGATTCTCGGCAGTCTGCTCAACATCGGATTGCTGGCATTCCTGCCGGGTTTCCCGCTGTACTACAGCATGCTTATCGTCTATCCGGTGCAGTTCATCCCTGTCCTGATGTATGTGAGGCTCAAGAGTATGCGGAACTCGACATTCGACAGGGGATATGCTCTGGACAGCAATCACTTCGGGTCCTGGAGCGGGGCCTTCACGGCCATTCTTATGGCTTTCGGGACAATCGCCCTGGCTCTGATGCTTGAGCCGTTGATGGCGCTGATGCCGGACATGGACGAGACCCTGGTCAAGACCATGGAACAGTTGCTTGACGGACCGCTCTGGGTCAGTCTGCTGAGCATGTGCGTGTTCGCCCCCGTGCTTGAAGAGTGGATGTGTCGGGGGATCGTGCTGAGAGGCCTTTTGAACTATTCCCGCAAGGGTGAGCCTGGAGAGGATGGAAGCAGAAGAGGGATGAATCCGGCTCTGGCGATAGCAATCTCGGCTATCTTCTTCGCCACGATCCACGGCAACCTTTGGCAGGGATTCTCCGCATTCATCCTCGGAAGTTTCTTCGGCTACGTCTATTACAGGACAGGCTCGCTGAAGCTCACGATGCTGATGCACTGCGTCAACAACACGGTCTCGGTGCTGTCATCGAAACTGCCTGCCTTCAAGGATCTCGGGGCGGACGCGAGCCTTTTGGACATCGTCCCGACCGGGATTTATGTGATCATATTCGTAGTCAGCGCCGCCGTTCTGTTTCTGGCCGTCAAGCGCGTGTCAAAGGTTAAGCTTGAGTCGGCGCAGGGCAACTGTGATGTGATTCCCGGTGCGGACGATTTGAAGAATGGAGAAAATCTTTGACGATCCGGATGCCGGAACCGTTACAATCCGGAAAAATGCACGCTCCCGCAGGGTGTCACTCCGTGTGAATCCCCGCAGGGGCGTCATCGTTACGCTTCCCTGTTTCGTCCCCTACAAAGCCGGGCTGGAGTTCTTTCTCGCCAAAAAGGATTGGGTTCTGAAAGTTCAGGCGCGGCAGCGTGAGCGGGTCGGAGCGGGGCATATTCCCACTCCCGAAGAGATCGAGGCGCTGCGGAAGGTGGCGAAAGAAGCGCTGCCGGCACGCCTTGCGGAACTTGCGGAAAAATATTCATTTGAATATAACTCCGTCCGCATCAAGCACAACTCCTCCAATTGGGGGAGCTGCTCGCGCAAAGGCAACATCAACCTGAACCTCAACCTCGTGCGCCTTCCGGACGAACTGCGCGACTATGTTATCCTACACGAACTCTGTCACCTCAAGCACCCCAACCACGGCCCGCAGTTCCACGCGCTCCTCGAATCCCTATGCCCTAACCATCTCACCAAACAACGGGCACTGCGCAGATACCGGCTGTATTGATGAAGGTATGTATTTTCTGGCTAAGATTATTCCAGACAAGAGTCAAAACTGTGTTTTATCCTTATGCACCTTCTTATAAATCATACTTGATAAGATCGCAGAAATAAAGGCTAAAGCTAAAAGCATCTTTACATCATAAACGACATAAAGCACAAAACTAACTATCGAAATTCATTGCTGTCCGGAGAAATTTTACCATAAAGAAAGTTGCCTGAAGGAGCCGTCCT
>CAVERO010000203.1:0-4595 GCA_963617915.1 Candidatus Methanomethylophilaceae archaeon
CTCAGCAAGTTCTTCTCGCTGAACATCACCACGAACCTCATCTACGACGACACCGTCCTCATCACGGACAAGGATCACGAAGACTGCAACGGCCACAGGAGAGTGCAGTTCGCACAGGCTCTCCAGTTCGGCTTCACCTACACTTTCGCAAGCAAGAAATAGATTTTCCTGAACCATGCGGGAGAGTTTTGACAGAATCCTGAAAGGGCTGCTTCCCGGCGGGGAGGCGGTCCTTTTGGCTGTCAGCGGCGGAGTGGACTCGATGTGCATGGCAGACCTCTTCCTCGGTTCCGCCTCCGGGTTGCGATTCGCGTTGGCCCACTGCAACTTCCATTTGAGAGGGGAGGAGAGCGACTCGGACGAGGCCCTTGTCAAGGAATGGGCCGGTGGCCACGGAATAATATTCATAAAAAAAGATTTTGACACTTTGGGGTATGCCGCTTCGAAGGGGATCAGCGTCGAGATGGCGGCGAGGGAGCTCAGGTACGGCTGGTTCGCCGAGATTTGCCGTGAGAGAGGATTCGCCGCCGTGGCTGTGGCGCACAATGCCAACGACAATGCGGAGACGATGATTCTGAACATGTTGCGCGGCACTGGGGTGAAGGGGATGACCGGAATGCGCCGCAGCGCTCCTCTGCCGGGTTCAGACGCCCGGATCATCCGGCCGCTGCTCGGATTCCCGAGGAAGGATATTCTTGAATATGCCGTCTCGCGCGGTTTGCGGTGGCGGGAGGACAGCACCAACGCTGATTCCGCCTACAAGCGCAACCGCGTCCGCAACGAGGTCTTTCCGATCTTCGAGAGGCTGAATCCGTCGTTTCTGGCGACCTTGGGCGAGGATATGGAGCGGTTCGCGCAGGTGCAGTCCATCGCGGATGAATATTTCAGCTCGGTTTCGGCGGAGACAGTCCGCCTCGGCTACGGGGGGCTTACTGTCGTTGACCATCGGAAGCTGACGGCGAAAAAGAATTGGGAATATGTCCTTTTCCGCATTCTGGAACCTTTCGGGTTCGGTTCCCCAGCTGTCGCCGATTTGGTGTCTGTCCTTAAAGGCGGCGGCACCGTCAGCGGCAGGACGTTCGTCGCCAAGGAATATCTTGCCGTCACTTCGGCCCGGGAAATATGGGTGAAGAGGTTGTGTGGCAGTGGAGATGGCCACTTCGACAGGCTCAGTGACCGGTCTGCTCCGGTCGCCGGGCCTGTGGTTCGACATAGCTCACCAACCGTGGTTCGGCACGGCTCACCAACCGTGGTTCGGCAGGGCTCACCAACCGTGGTTCGGCAGGGCTCACCAACCGTGGTTCGACAGGGCTCACCAACCGTGGTTCGACATAGCTCACCAACCGTGGTTCGACAGGGCTCACCAACCGTGGTTCGACAGGGCTCACCAACCATTGGCGCGGCGGAAATAACCATCGAAGGACCGGGAACATATTCATTGGACGGAATTAAATTCTCCGTCTCATTGTCTGATGACGTAAAGAATGTGAGAACAACCGTTGGCGAGACCAGATTCGACACCGCCAAGATTCCGTTTCCTTTCAAGGTAAGGCATTGGAGGAACGGTGATTGGATGCGTCCGCTGGGGATGAAGGGCCGCAAGAAGCTCAGCGACCTGTTCGTTGACCTCAAGTTCGGCCTTCCCGAAAAGGAAAAAGCCCTCGTCATCGCTGACGAAGGCTCTCATATTCAAGCATTGATAGGTTGCCGCATCGACGACTCTGTCAAGGTGACGGAAGAATCTACCTCCGTCACCGTGCTCCGTCTCATCTGATCTCAATCTCGAACGGCATCCTTGCGAAGATGAGGTCGCCGCTGCCTTTCGCCCAGGTCTTCTGCCAGTTGAGCAGATCCTTGGCCACACCCTCCAGCGGAGTGCCTTCAAGCACGTTCGCCATAGCCTCCTCAGGATTTGTGGTCTTGCCGAACTGCTGCATCAGCTGCTCCATCACCGTCAAAGGTTTAGGGTAACTTGCTATTCCCCAGTTTTCAACCTCTGGGTCTCCGGCCATCGATGCAGCGTACATTATCGCATCCTCCAGGGTTCCGATTTCGTCCACAAGGCCGATTTTCAGAGCGTCCGCGCCTGTCCATACACGGCCCTGGGCCACTTCGTCCACAGATTCGAAAGTCTTGTCGCGCCCCTGGGCAACGATGCCGACGAACTGGTTGTAGATGTCGTCCACATAGACCTGCATCCAGGCTGTCTCCTCGGAGTCGAACGGCCTTGTGAGCGAAAGCATGTCTGAATGCTTGTGGGACTTGACAGGCACCATGTTGACGTGGGCTATGTCCTTCAGGGTCTTGCCGAACTCCGGGATGGCGGAGAACACTCCGATGGAGCCTGTGAGGGTCGTGGCGTTCGTGAATATGTGGTCGCAGCTGTTGGAAATCCAGTAGCCTCCGGAGGCCGCATAGTCACCGTAGGAGGCGATGACAGGCTTCACGGCCCTTGTGAGGTCGATCTCTTCCTTGATCTTGCTGGCAGCCAGTACAGTTCCGCCAGGAGAGTTGACCCTGAACACGACGGCCTTGACGGTCGAGTCGGCCCGGACCTTAGCGATTATGCCGGCGAAACGGTCTCCGCTGATGTTGTTCGGGTCATATCGCTCTACGATGTTACCGTCGGCATAGATGACGGCGATTCTCTTCCTGGCGGTCAGGTTCGTGGTGGCCTTGGCGGCGGCGTAGGCGCTGAAAGGGATGAACTTCACATCCTTGTAGCTGTCCTTGCCGGCGAGGTCGGCGAGTTTTTCCTTATACTCCTCGACGGAGAGGACCGCATCGGCGAGGTGATGGCTGACCATGTCCTCCGGAAGGGATATCGAGAGGTTCTCGATGAAATAGTTGAGCGAATCCACGCTCACGCCTCTGCTTTCGGCGGTCTCCGCGGCCACTGTCTCCCACATCGAGTCTATCATCTCCTGGTTCTGCTCCATGTTTTCCGGGCTCGGGGCATTCTTGATGTACATTTCCCCCGCACTCTTGTACTTTCCGTGGCGGATGAGCTGGTAGTTAACCCCGAGCTTGTCAAGCAAGTCTTTGAGGAACAGCATCCTGCCGCTTATTCCGAGCATAAAGTTGTTGCCGCCGTGGTGGCTGGTCGTGTAGATTTTGTCGGCCACCGAGGCGAGGTAGTAGTTCCCCGAAGTGAAGGCCTCGCCGTAGGCTATCACCGCCTTTCCGCTCTTCCTGAAATCGGTCAGGGCCTTGCGCAGTTCCTCCATTTTGCTGAGGCTTGTGGACCCGGCGTCGGTCTTGATGAGAATGTACTTCACTCCCGGGTCCTCGGCCGCCTTGCGGATGGCCTTGACCGCGTCGTGAAGCCCTACAAGAGCCACCTCGTTGCCTTGCAGCGAGGACAGCGGATTGCTTTCCTTTGTTTGTTCAGTGACCGCGAGCATGGACATGTCCATCAGCAGCACGCCCTCTTTGGGAAGCGGAGTGGTTGAGCTTCCTGACAGGGATGAAGCCGACACTATCATTGAACCCAGCATCATGAAGAACATGAAGAACTTCACGATGCCCCAGATGAACAGGCCGCACAGCACGGCCAGCACCAGTTTAAAGAAATCTTTTGTGTTCATATTCCTGAAAACGTTTTGTCTTTCCTTCGTGTGTATTATCTGCAAATTTAGTGATTCTTAACAATCAATTATTATATTTGCGGCGAAAATAAGCTTCTTACGTTGGTATGAAAAAGTTTTTGGCCGCGGGGGTGGCCGCGTTGATGTGCGGGGCGATGTCCGCACAGTCGGTGGACACCTTATCCATTTATAAGGACAGGAAGGACAGTCTTCAGGCGACTGTCTTTGTCGGGCATCAGGAGAACAGCATCTCAAAGGGGAAGGCCCTCAGGACGGAACTGATTTCCGCTTCGGGGCTTCAGAAGATGGCCTGCTGCAATCTGGCCGAGAGCTTCGAGAACTCGGCGAGCGTGACCGTGGGCTACTCGGACGCAGTGACGGGAGCCCGGCAGATCAGGCTTCTGGGCCTTTCCGGGACTTACACGCAGATGCTGGACGAGAACCGCCCCGTGATGAGGGGAATAACCGCTCCCTACGGGCTTTCATACGTTCCCGGGCCGTGGCTGGAGAGCATCCAGATAGCGAAGGGATCGCCGTCCGTGATCAACGGCCTGGAGTCCATGACCGGACAGATCAACCTTGAGCACAAGAAGCCGACCGAAGAGAAGCCGCTCTTCATCCAGGCATCGATGATGAGCGACACCAAGGCTGATTTCAACGCGACTTCGGCCTGGCGGGTCAGCCCGACGGTCTATACCATTCTGTTAGGTCACGTCAGCGGAAACTTCAAGACTTACGACATGAACCACGACGGCTTCCGGGACGACCCGAAGATGCTGCAGTTCAATGTGGCCAACAGGTGGCTCTACTACACGCCCGAGCTTCAGGTGCGCTGGGGCGTCAAGGCGGTGAGCGACCGTCGGCAGGGCGGTATGGACGGCTACGACAAGAATCAGATACGCACTTGGGCGGTCACTGAGCTTGTCGAAGTGCCTGCTTCTGTCAGCGAGCCGGTGGTTCGACTGGGCTCACCAACCGTGGTTCGACTGGGCTCACCAACCGTGGTTC
>CAVERO010000204.1:0-4561 GCA_963617915.1 Candidatus Methanomethylophilaceae archaeon
TGACCTGCCAGTAGTAGGTTCTGTCGCTCTTGAGCAGTCCGGTGTCCTCCATCTTAACGAAAGGAACAGATGAGATGACCTGTCCGGAACTCCAGATGTCGGGAGTGGACAACTTGTCCTCCGAGGAGGCGACGTTGACTATGAATGAGTGCTGTGTGAAGCCTGAGGCTCCGTCGTAATACCAGGTGAAACGGGGTGTCTGGACATCCACGGTCATCGGGGACACTTGGTACTCGCATCTTAAATCCGTCGCCGCGTCTTTCGGAGAAGAGCAGGAAAGCGCGGTTGCGGCGAGGGCGGCACATGTGGTTAGCAAAAAAGGAAATCGCATAACTTAATCGAATAAATAGGGTGTTTTCTTCACAAATATACGAAAATATTCATATATTTGTCCAACGCTAAAATAAATCGACATGAATATATTCTCCCATTCAAGAAAAATCTTGCCGGCGGCTCTTCTGCTGCCTGTCCTGGCCTCCTGCGCCTGCGCGTCTTCCTCCAATGGTGTGACCGGATCCTCCTCCTACGAGGTGAGGGTTCCGCTGACCTCCACAGGCGTTAGTCTGGAAGGGCTTGGAGTGGAGCTTGACCCTCATTTCCTCGCCCAGAACGTGACCCGGAACGACGGAGCCACGGTCGAGGACTGGCAGAACATCGTTGTCCGCAGGGTCGGGATGATGGATGTCCAGAGATTCCGTGTCATGCTCCAGCCTCAATGGTGGGAGCCGGTCAACGACAACTCTGACCCGCAGGTCGCCGCCGAGGAAGCGTTCACTTTCGAGTCACCCGAGATGAAATCCGTCTATGCCGTCCTTGACCTTGCGCAGAAGACCGGAGCCAGTGTCACTCTGGTCCTTTGGGGATGTCCGGCGCACTGCATGTTCATCGAACCCGGCGTACCTTCCCAGGGACAGAGACACTTCCTCTGCAACAAGAACGGGACAAACTGGGTGACCGCTCCGGGGGACAACGAGGAGTTCGCCGAGAACTTCTCCGCGGTGGTCAAGCATCTTATCGAGGTCAAGGGCTACACCTGCGTCAAGGAGATCACCCCTTTCAACGAGCCGGACGGGAATGTCTGCGAGCCGGATCAGTACATTCAGATCGTGAAGGCGCTGGACAGGCGCTTCCGCAAGGACGGCATCCGTGACAAGGTCCGTTTCAACCTGTCCGACAACACCGACTGCCGCAGGTTCTTCCTCAAGGAATGCGCCGACAATCTCGCCGACTATGCCGACATCTTCAACAGCCACACCTACATGTGCGGCTACGAGTCTCCTAACAGCTATGCCTTCGGTTGGGAAAAGGACAACATCGACGTGGTCAGGAAGACCGGCAAGAATCACCTGGTCGGAGAGTTCGGGTCGAATCTTTGCGTCGGAGCGGCGAGGCAGATCGACATCAGCTGGTACAAGAGGGGAGTGCTGATCGCCCGCAACTGTCTGAATTTCCTCAACGCGGGAGCCGTCGGAGCCAGCTACTGGTCCCTGATCGACCAGTACTACAACAGGGACGCCTCCTATGGCGAGATGCAACAGCTCGGTCTGTGGCGCTATAAGAAATGCGCCTATCAGGGTGAGGACGCCGAAGGCTGGGAGGAGGATTACCAGACGAGGCCGAACTACTACTCCTACTCGCTTCTGACAAGGTTCGTGCGGAAGGGTGACGAGGTCTATCCTCTTGACCTTCAGAATGAATATGCCGCCGGCTCCGCGTTCCGCTCCGAGGACGGAGACTGGACCTACGTCTTCTCCAACGGCTCCGACGACAATCTGGAGTTCAACCTCTTCAACTCCAACGCGGACGAGCTTGGAGAGTGCGAGGTTTACAGTTACACCGAGTCCGGGCTGCCGAAGGACGATTCCATGATTCCGGCGAGCGGCGTTCTCAAGGCCTCCGGCAAGAGCTACAAGGTCTCCGTTCCGGCCCAGAGTGTCCTGCTTCTTGAACAGAAATATTAAGTGAAAAACAACTTTTTCATCATCACCAAGGGAAATGAGAAAGATAATATTCATTGCCGCCATTCTGCTTCTGCCCCTGCCTCTTCTCTCGCAGAATGCCGTTGAGCATCCCTGGAAAGGGGCGAGGGTCGCCTTCCTCGGAGATTCCATCACTGATCCCGGCTATGTGCCGGAAAACCATGACTGGACTGGAAGGGAGGACATCCACTACTGGGGGTATCTTCAGAAGTGGCTGGGCATCAAGCCTTTTGTTTATGGTGTGAGCGGACGCAAATGGGATGATGTCGGCAATCAGGCCCGGCAGCTGGCAAAAGAGCACGGGAACGATTTCGACGCCATCACAATCTTCATGGGCACCAACGATTTCATCGCCGACGTTCCCCTCGGGGAATGGTATGTCCGGGAGCTGAAGACCACAAGGTCGGCGATGGGCGGCCCCGTCAAGGAATATGATTGGCTTTCCAGAACCCCTGTGATGGACGAGACAACGTTCAGGGGCAGAATCAACATCGCGGTCAGCACCCTAAAGAAGATGTTCCCGGACAAGCAGATAGTCATCCTTACTCCGATTCACAGGGCCTATGCGACCTTCGGGGAGCGGAACGTCCAGCCGGACGAATCTTTCCCGAACAAGATAGGGGTCTATTTCCTTGAATATGTCAGCGCGGTCAAGGAGGCCGGCAATGTGTGGGGAATTCCGGTCATCGACCTCAACTCCCTGTGCGGCATAAACCCGATGGTCGAGGAGCAGGTCATGTACTTCAGCAACAGCGAGACCGACAGGCTGCATCCGAACGCAAAAGGACATGAGCGCCTTGCCAAGACGCTCATGTACCAGCTTCTGACCCTGCCCTGCGTTTTCTAGAAGTCCCTGTCAACGGACAGACTGAAATCTCGGTAATAGGAGCGAAGCGACAGAAGGGGTTTCGGGGAAACCTTTCCCCGTGCCCCTCAGGGGCTGTCACGAAGTGACTGGGGGTTGTAGGAAAAGAGCATTCAGTGCGAAACGTCAGAAGGGACTGACCGTTATGGCCAGTCCCTTCTTTTCACTTCACCCGTCCGAGCCTATTCGGATTTCATATTCCGGTAGAGATTGTTATACTTTCTTATGTAGCCGAAGGCCATGTCGCCGTAGTCGGTGCCGGCCTTGAAGCTCCATTCGATCTCTCCCCTGAGGGCGTAGTTCCAGATCAGCGAGAGCTGGACTTTCTGTGACAGGTAGGCCGAATAGTGCTTCTTCACGGTCAGAGAATCTCCGCGGGCGGTCGCCGGGCCAGTGAACTCTCCGATGTAATAGACTTTCCCCAACGTCTCTGCCGCCTCTTTCGCCCTGATTATCTGATAGGTGCGATTCAGCGTCCCGAGGTCTGAAAAGACGCGGCTTTCTTCGTAGAGGTGTTCGGACATCCCGTCCATCGGGTCAGGAGTCATCACTCCTGTGATCTCCACGTATTGCTTGAACGTGTCGTTCGTCCAGCTGCCGTTGTTCGCCAGATTCCATTGGGCGTTGCGCATCACGCTGTTCCCGCTTGCAATCACGCGGCCTTGCTCGTCGAGCGAGCGCACCGTCTCGGCGAATCCTTTGTAGGCTGTGCCGACCGCAGAGGCCGGGATCTGCGCATAACCCGCGTTACCGATGTCCGCCGCAAGATTGAATTCGTTGCCGAACTCCCACGCCGCCAGACATTTGTGACCTTTCAGAGTGTTGACTATGTCCTTGGTGTAGGTCAGCATGAACTTGTAGGTCTGGCTTGACGTGTCGCCCCACGCGGCAAGTTCCTCGCCGAAATATTCAGGAAGGCACGAAGTGTTCCAGAACACGGACGGAATGATGAGGATGTGGTACTGGTCGCAAAGATCCGCCAGCCTTCCGAGGTTGGACAGGAATTTCTCCTTTTGCTCTGTGTAGAAGTGCATCTGAGTCGGGTAGTAAGGACTGCAGCTGAACCGCACGACCGGAACCTCCTCTTCCGCCAGCACCTTGACGGTCTCTTCCATCTCCTTGGTCTGCATGTTGTCGGTCTCGTGGCATTGGACGAACAGATTGTAGCAGTTGACCCCCGTGGCGTAAAGCGGAACGCCGCCAAGCATCATCCTCGGTTTGCCGGGAAGGGATGCGAGGGTGCCTGTCTGGATGCCGTACTTTCCGGCGTAGTTGTCTGACCAGTAGATGTCCGGAGCAAATTTCGCCGTGCTTCCATCGGTGCTTCCTCCTTTGTCATCCTTCTCGCAGGCCGGCAGGCAGAATATCAGTGCCAAAGCCGCAAATTTAAGTAGTTGAGTCTTCATGTCTGTTTAATTCTCTTAAGATATTTAGAAGCTGTTTTGATTTGTTTGAAATGTTCTTTGAGGTGAAAAATCTTCATCTTCTTCCCGATTCTTCAGTCAGATAGCACCGCTATCTTCCTTGGAAGAAGCGGTCGAACCTGAAGTTTTTCACTCTCAACCCTTCAAACAAACAAATCAAAACAGCTTCTTAAAAACCGGGCCGTTGGGTAAACCGGCCCGGTTCCTGTCATTTAACCATTATTTAACTTAAGAATCATTAAGTGATTCCTAAAAAATAACTTGGTGCTTTTGTTCGTCTTTTTGGCCTAAAT
>CAVERO010000205.1:0-4462 GCA_963617915.1 Candidatus Methanomethylophilaceae archaeon
ATTGTGAGGCCTTTCTCCTTGACGGCCTGACGCAGATGACGGAGTTCCCTTTTGGTCAGCAGCAGCTTGCGGTCACGCAGCGGCTCGTGCTGCCCCCAGGAGCCCCAGAAGTATTGCGCCACGTTCATCCCTTTGACAAACAACTCGTTACCTACGAAATAGCAGAACGAATCGACCAGCGAGGCCTTGCCCATACGGATCGACTTTATCTCAGTGCTGACCAAGGATATTCCGGCCACGTAAGTCTCAAGGAACTCGTAGTCGAACGAGGCCCGGCGGTTGCGTATCTCAACTTTATGTTCTTTCTGTTTCGGCATATTCAAAAAATCATTTTCCGCTAATTACCGCTGCGGCGACAAACAACTTCACAACAATTCCCGACACAGTCCGAGGCAAGGGTAATATTCAATTCCCACAAAGATAATCACTTTTCTTGGTGTTGCGGACAAAAATGATTAAGTTTGTCTATTACAGCCATTCAGGGCGGAAATATTAAACATTCAATATTATGAAAAGACGACTTATGCTGGCGGCGACGGCCGTCATCGCGATGTTCCTCACCGGATCATGCGCGAAGTACAAGTACGAGACAGTCAAGGGAGACCCTATGAACACGAAAATCTACACCCTCGACAACGGGCTGAAGGTGTACATGACGGTCAATAAGGAGACCCCGCGCGTGCAGACCTACATCGCCGTGAAGGTCGGCAGCAAGAACGACCCGAAGGAGACCACCGGACTCGCCCATTACCTTGAGCACCTGATGTTCAAGGGCACCGAGAGCTTCGGGACCTCCGACTATGCGGCCGAGAAACCGAAGCTTGACTCCATCAAGGCCCTCTTCGAGGTTTACCGCACCAAGACAGACCCGCAGGAGCGCAAGGCCATCTACCACCAGATCGACTCAATCAGCTATGAGGCTTCCAAGATCGCCATTCCGAATGAATATGACAAACTGATGTCAATCATCGGAGCCGGCAACACCAACGCCTTCACGTCCAACGACATGACCGTCTATCAGGAGGACATCCCGTCCAACGAGACCGACAACTGGGCGAAAATCGAGGCGGACAGGTTCCTGCATCCGGTGATCCGCGGATTCCACACCGAGCTGGAGGCCGTCTATGAGGAGAAGAACATGAGCCTCACGCAAGACAGCGAGAAGGCAATGGAGGCTCTTGACAAGGAACTCTTCCCTCACCACCCTTACGGGCTTCAGACCACCCTCGGAACACAGGAGCATCTGAAGAACCCTTCGATTGTCAACATCGAGAACTACCGCTCGAACTTCTACGTGCCCAACAACGTGGCCATCTGCGTGTCGGGAGACATCGACCCGGACGCCTTCGTCGCCACTATCGAGAAATACTTCGGGGAATGGAAGCCGAACCCTGACATCAAGTACCTTGAATATGAACCTGAACAGGCCATCACCGCTCCCGTGCACAAGGATGTCTATGGACTAGACGCCGAGTTCGTGATGATGGGCTGGAGAGTCCCGGGGGCGAATGACATCCTCAGAAGCGAGGTCGGCGACATCGTCGGAGACATCCTCTACAACGGGCAGGCGGGCCTTGGAGACCTCAACCTCATCCAGGCCCAGAAGGTCAACGGATTCTACGGGTTCAACTACTCCCGTCCGGACTACGGTGAGTTCATGCTCGTGGGCTATCCACGCGAGGGTCAGACGCTTGAAGAGGTGCGCGACCTGATGCTTGAGCAGGTGGCGAAACTCCGCTCCGGGGACTTCGACGAGAGCCTCATCCAGTCAACCTTGAACAATTACAAGCTCTCCAACATGCGCCGGCTTGAGAACAACGAGGACAGGGCGATGAGTTTCGTCTATTCGTTCATCAACGGACACGACTGGAAGGATGACGCGCTTCGGATGCAAAGGCTTGAGAAAGTCACCAAGCAGCAGATTGTGGACTGGGCGAACGAGCATCTCGGAGCGAACAGCTACGTGGCTGTTTACAAGCGCATCGGAGAGGACAATGGCATCGAGAAGATCGCCGCCCCGGCCATCACCCCGATCGAGACCAACCGTGACAAACAGAGCGCGTTCCTGACAGAGATCCAGAACACGGAAGTCACTCCTGTCGAGCCTGTGTTCGTGGACTTCTCAAAGGACATGTCAAAGGGCAGCGTGGCGGAAGGTGTCGAGCTTCTCTACAAGAAGAACGAGACCAACGACATCACGACATTGACCTGCGTGTTCGACCGCGGTACCCAGGGCGACCCGCGCCTCGATCTCGCGTTCGACTACCTTGGCTACCTCGGCACTCCGACAAGATCCGCCGAACAGATCAAGAAAGAGATGTACGGACTTGCCTGCTCCCAGAGGCTTTCCTGCGGCTCGACGCAGTCGAACATCGGAGTGAGCGGTCTTGACGAGAATGTCGGCAAGGCGATGGACATCGTCGAAGACCTCATCTTCAACGCCCAGCCTGACACCGCTATACTCGCCGGGCTGAAATCCGACATATTCAAGAGCAGAACCGACAGAAAGTTAAGCCAGCGCTCCTGCTTCAGCGCCCTCCAGAGGTACATTTTCTACGGTCCGGAGTTCATCCGGAAGACCACACTCACCAATGAGCGGATCGCGGCCCTGACCTCCGATGAACTTCTTCAGGCCGTCAGAGACCTGTACTCCAAGAAGCACGACGTCCTCTATTACGGCCCGTCCGACGAAGCGGCAGCCAAGAAGATGATCGCGGAGCATCATAAGACAAGCGGAAATCCGGAGCCTCTTGAAAGGATACATCCTGAGGCGCGGCAGGTGGCCTCCAGCGAGGTCTTCATCGCTCCTTACGACGCCAACCAGTTCTACTATCTGCAATATTCAGACAGAGGAGAGAAGTTCAGCGCGGCCAACGACCCAGGAGTGAGGATGTACAACTCCTACTTCGGCAACGGAATGGGAGCGATAGTCTTCCAGGAGATGCGCGAGGCGCGAGGCCTTGCATATTCAGCCTCCGCCTACCTCGGCGACCTTGGCTACAAGGACTGCGACTACATGTTCTACGCCTTCATCGCTTCGCAGAACGACAAGGCGAAAGAGGCCGTGGAGGCTTTCGACAGCATCATCAACGACATGCCGGAGTCTGAAAAGGCTTTCGAGGTGGCCAAGACTTCCCTGCTGACCGGCATCCGCACAAGCAGGACGACAGGCATCGACGTTCTCTACAAATACCTTGACCTTAAGGACTATGGCCTCACGGAAGACCGCGGGAAGGCAGTCTTCGAGAAGGTACAGGACATGACCCTCGCCGATGTCAAGGCATTCCAGGAAAAGTGGATCAAAGGACGCAAATATGTCTATGGATTCCTCGGCAGGAAAGATGGCTTGGACACAGACTTCGTCAGTTCGCTCGGGCCTGTCACCGAACTCTCGCTTGAGGAAATCTTCGGTTACTAGCGGATGAGCAGAAATCCCAAGAACAAGCTGCGGGAGGCGATTCCCATTCCTCCCCCCGCTCCCCTTCCGGAGCCTGAGACCATCGACTTCGGGAGCATATTCAATGAATATGCTTCCGGAGCCATTGACCTTATCGTCGTGCTCGGGCCGACGGCCTCGGGAAAGACCCGCTTCGCCGTGGAACTGGCGCACAGATGCGGCAACGGGGAAATCCTCTCCGCCGACTCCCGGCAGGTCTATCGGGGGATGGACATCGGGACAGGAAAGGACCTGAGCGAGTACGGCGATGTCCCTTATCACCTTATTGACATCGCTCCAGCCGGGACGAGATTCGACCTCTACCAGTGGCAGCAGGCTTTTGAAGCCGCCTACAAAGACATCCGTGACAGAGGCAAGACCCCGATTCTGTGCGGCGGCACGGGGCTTTACATCCAAGCTGCGACCTGCGGCTACACGCTGCCGCAGGTTCCTCCGAACGAGGAGCTCAGAGAAGAACTCGAAAAGTACGAGACCGGAATACTGATTGCCAAACTGAGCGGTTACGGCCCTCTTCCCGACGAGGGGGTGCTTCAGTCCAAGCGCCGTATAATCAGAGCATTGGAGGTGGCGATGTACGAGCTGGAGCATCCCGTGAAACGAACTGGATTCATGCCAAAGAATCCTTACTGTATAGGGACTTTGGTCGGCAGGGAGGAAAGGGTCGCAAGAATCGACCGGAGGCTGGACGAAAGGCTCTCGGGCGGGATGGTCGAGGAGGTCAAAGGGCTTCTGGACAGCGGAATCAGGCCTGAAGACCTTGTCTATTACGGACTTGAGTACAAATTCGTCACGCAGTACGTTCTCGGAGTCCTGACTTTCGGGGAGATGCGCACGCTTCTTGCCAACGCCATCCACCAGTTCGCCAAACGTCAGATGACGTGGTTCAGGGGGATGGAGAAGGATGGCATCACGATCCACTGGACGCAGGTGTGATATTCCAAAATATTTAATTATGTTGAAAGTAGCGATTATTATGGGCTCCACTAGTGACTACGATGTCATGTC
>CAVERO010000206.1:0-4439 GCA_963617915.1 Candidatus Methanomethylophilaceae archaeon
AATAACACTTTTACGAAATGAAGAGAACCGCTCTGGCATTAATGCTGATCGCTCTTGTGGCTTCATGCGACACGAGGCCGAAGACCGCTGTCCAGAAGAAGACCGACGCCTACGCGCTCGTGAAAATCGAGTCGCCTGACCTCTCCGGCATCACGGACAACGGCAAGGAAGTCCTTAACCTCTACAAATTCGCGGCCGACCAGGCCGACAGCATCTACTGGAAACAGTATTTCGGCGACAAGACGCTGATGGATAATCTGAAGGATGCTGATTTGCGGGACTATGCGATGATCAACTACGGCCCTTGGGACCGTCTCGACGGCTCCACCTTCGTCAGCGGTTTCGGTGACCTTCCGCTTGGAGCGAACTTCTACCCGGCTGACATGACGGCGGCCGAGTTTGATTCATTGTCAGATCCCGTGAAGACGAGTCCATATTCACTCATCAGGCGCGGAGCCGACGGCAAACTCGCTTCTGTCTGGTACCACGATGCCTTCGAGTACAACATTGACAAGATATGCAACTACCTCAAGGCCGCCGCGGACATCACCATCAAGCCGAGCGTGCGCAACTATCTCCTCAAGAAGATTGACGCGCTGAAGAGTGACTATTATTATGACAGTGACCTCGCGTGGCTGGAGATGACCGACAGCAAAATGGATCTGGTCATCGGCCCGAACGAGGTGAATGACGACCGTCTGTTGGGCCTCAAGGCTTCCTACGAGGCTTATGTGCTTCTGAAAGACCTGAAGCGCACGGAAGTTCTCGACGGGTTCACCTCGATGCTCCCTGAACTCCAGAAGCAGATTCCTTGCGAGGATCAGTACAAGACTTTCGTTCCTGGAGACGAGTCGGACATCTACGCCTACGACGCCATCTACTGCGCAGGTCACGCCAACGCCGGCATCAAGCTGATCGCCCTGAATCTTCCATACAGCGAGGAAGTCCAGACAAAGGCGGGGACGCGTACCGCGCTGCTGCGCAACATCATGCTGGAAAAGTTCAACAGGGTCGTCAATCCTGTCGGCATCGTGGTTCTGACTCCCGACCAGCAGGCTCATCTTGACGAGGAGGCTTTCTACTGGAACATCGCTTTCCGCGAGATTTCCCACGGACTTGGCGTGAAGGAGACCGTCAACGGCAAAGGCACGGTCAATGAGGCTCTCGGCAACAAGGCTCTCACGTGGGAGGACGCCAAAGCCAACGCACTCGGGCTTTACTTCGTCTGCAGACTGATTGACGAGCACAAGATTCCCGCTCTCATCACCAAGGAGGACGCGATCACCACATTCGTGGCGAACCTTATCCGCTCGGAACGTTTCGGAGAGACTTCGCAGCTCGGAAGGGCTTACGTGATGCTCTTCAACTACCTCAACACCAACGGTGCATTCAGGCGCGGGGACAGCGGGAAATATTCAATCGACTTCGAGAAGACCCTGTCGCTTGTGGCCGAGTTCGCCGGCATCGCCATCAAGACCCAGGCGACAGGCGATTACGGGTTCGCCGAGCAGTTTGAGAACACGTACTGCGTTCAGTCGGAAGACTTCAAGGCTGACCTTATGAACATCCGTCTGGAGAACATCCCTATAGACATAAGGTTCGCGTTCCAGAGATAACAACTAATAATCAATACTACTGAAATGGCTGAAAAAAAATTCAATGTGAAGTACTGCGTGCTTCTGCCAATCGTCCTTCTGGTCACACTCGCCCTGTGGTGTGTGCCTACCTCTTTCTTCGGCATCGATGCGCTGACTGTCGTCCAGCAGCGGGTGATCGCCCTTTTTGTCTTCGCCGCCCTGATGTGGATCTTCGAGATTATCCCGAACTGGACCACCTCCGTGCTGATCATCGTGATTGCCCTCCTGACCATGTCCGACAAGGGACTCGGGCTCTTCTGTAATCCTGAGTTCGGACAGCTCGTCAGCTACAAGAAGATAATGTCCTCTTTCGCAGACCCTGTCGTCATGCTGTTCCTCGGCGGATTCGTGCTTGCGATCATGGCAGAGAGGTTCGGTCTGGACGTGACCCTGGCGAAGGGACTCCTTAGCATATTCGGAACCAAGCCTAAGATGGTGCTGCTTGGATTCCTTACCATAATCTCCGTGTTCTCGATGTTCATGAGCAACACCGCCACCGCTGCCATGATGCTGGCTTTCCTCGCCCCTGTGCTCTCGAAACTTCCGAGCGATGACCGCGGCAAGGTCGGTCTGGCGCTGTCCATTCCTGTCGCCGCCAATCTCGGAGGCATGGGAACCCCTATCGGAACCCCTCCGAACGCCACGGCCAAGGGCTATCTTGAGCAGGCTGGAATCGATGTCTCATTCGTTGACTGGAGCGTGCACATGATTCCTTACGTCATCATCATGGTGCTTCTGGCCTGGGTTCTTCTCCTTGTGTTCTTCCCGTTCAAGACCGAGAAGCTCGTGCTTGAGATTCCGGAGAACACGAAGAAGAAAGACTGGAGGAGCAAGGTTGTCTGGATCACTTTCGCCGTCACGATTCTTCTGTGGGTCACCGAGCAGCTCCATCACATCAGCTCCAACATCGTGGCTCTGATCCCGCTTGGAGTGTTCACCGCCACCGGCCTTTTCGGCAAGGAGGAGATCAAGGAGATAAACTGGACGGTGCTTTGGCTTGTCGCCGGAGGATTCGCCCTGGGCTATCTGCTTCAGGACACGGGACTTGCCAAGGTGCTGATAACGGCCATTCCTTTCGGCACGATGTCGGTTGTCCTTGTGCTGATTGTGGCCGGTCTGGTCTGCTACACTCTGTCGAATTTCATCAGCAACTCCGCCACCGCGGCTTTGCTGATTCCGATCCTTATTGTCGTGGCCGAGGGCATGGCCGATCCGGCGGCGGCGAACAATTCGGCTTTCATAGCTTTGGGCGGCTCGCAGGCAATGATCATATTCATCGCCGTCTGCGCCTCTCTGGCCATGGTTCTGCCGATATCCACCCCTCCGAACGCCATCGCTGCCTCCACCGGACTTGTGGAGACCAAGGACATGGCCAAGGTCGGCATCATCATCGGTGTCGTGGGATTCATCTTCGGTTTCCTCTGGCTTACCAAGATATTCCCGTTCGCCCAGTAATTTGAGAATATTGTCGAGAAGCTGTTTTGGCAGAGGTGTCAGGACAGCTTCTCAATTTGTAAAATTTAATTGTTGTTGTAAAATGAACAAAATCGCAGTTTCGCTCGCGGCCTTGGCTGTCTGTACCTCGCTTGGGGCGCAGGAGACCAAGCCGCAGGTAAATCTCTACGGATTCATCCGTAACTTCTATGCCTTCGACACACGCGAGAGTGTGGCCGGGACAGAGGATTTCTTCTATTATCTTCCAAAGGACGAGAACAAGCAGGGTGATGTTGACCTCAATGAGCAGAACTCCTTCCGCTTCGCCGCCCTTACTTCCCGAGTCGGCCTCAATGTGACCGGCTATGAATATGACGGGTTCAAGATTGGAGCCAAAATCGAGACGGATTTCTACAACGGGCTTTCCGGCTCCACCGGTACCGCTGTCCTGCGTCTTCGGCAGGCCTATGTCACAATCGGCAGGAATGACTGGACGGTGACGGCCGGACAGGCCTGGCATCCTATGGCAGCCGACATGCCGGATGTCTTCTCACTGAACACCGGAGCGCCTTTCGGGCCTTTCAGCCGCACACCGCTGGTCAGGCTTGACTACAGGTTGGGCGACGCGCTCTCATTGACAGGATCGGCCATCTGGCAGATGCAATATACTTCCGCGGGCCCCGGCGGAGCCTCCGCAAACTACATCAAGGACGGATGCACACCGGAGATCTACCTCGGCCTGAACTACAGCGGTGACGCATTCCTATTCCGGGCAGGAGTGAACATGCTCTCAATCAAGCCTAGGAGCAACAACGGCACCGTCAAGGTCGACGACCGCATCACCACATTCACCCCGTTCCTTTACGGACAGTACAAAAAGGGGTTGTTCTCAGTCAAGGCCAAGACAGTCTTCGCCGAGGCCGGCGAGCACGTCAACCTGAACGGTGGCTACGGAATCTCCGGAGTCAAGTCTGACGGAGTGAGCTATGAATATACCCCTACCCGCAACTCCTCCACCTGGGTCAGCCTCATGTACGGCAAGAAAACCCAGTGGATCCTGTTCGGCGGCTACGTGAAGAATTTCGGAACCAAGGATGACCTTTACCAAGCCAAGGATGGCTACGCTCCGGCCGCCAACCTCTATTTCAGCAAGAACAGTTTCTCAAACATGAATCAGATGTACAGGCTCACCCCAACCGTGATCCGCAACATCGGCAAGTTCGCAATCGGTCTCGAATATGAGCTCACAAGCGTGCAATACGGTGACTACAAGACTGTTGACGGTGTGAAGTGCATCGGGGCCAACGGCCTTGCGGAGGACAACCTCCACTGGATCACGAACCATCGCGTCCAGGCTTTGGTCAAGTT
>CAVERO010000207.1:0-4387 GCA_963617915.1 Candidatus Methanomethylophilaceae archaeon
GCACCGAAAACGGAAGTCATTCCGATTTTCTTTCCAATTAATCCAGGCATTGGTTGATTAATTAATTGTAAATAAATATTTTACGTTAATCCGCACTATTTTGCGGACTGCAAAGGTAGGCATTTTTTTTCAATTCACAAAGTTTTCCACAAGCCTACTGTCTAATAATCAGAGAAATCGTCCTCAAGCCTTGGGGAATAAATCAAGGAATAGTTATCTTTGTACCACGAAAAGGGACAATGATGCTTTTGAATATCTTCGGATTCCTCAACATCTCGTTTGCGGACATCCTTGACATACTGATGGTCGCCATATTCATCTATCTGGCTTTCAGATGGATAAGAGGCTCTTCGGCGATGAACATCTTCGTGGCCGTAATCCTGCTTTTCGTCCTGAGGGTGGTGGTGGCGGCCTTCAACATGAAGTTGATGAACGCCCTGCTTGGAACTTTCATCGACGTGGGAGTGATCGCGCTGATAGTAATATTCCAGCCGGAGGTGCGGCACTTCCTGATGAAGTTCGGCTCGCGCTACGGGATGGCCGGGAAGGGACGGGATTTCTTCAACAAGCTGATGGGCATCCGGGACCAGAAGATGGCCGGGGGTACCGTCAACGAAATCGCCGAGGCGTGCAGAGCAATGTCCGCCGACAAGACCGGAGCCTTGATAGTGTTCCCCCGCAAGGATTCGCTCGACTTCATCATCGAGACAGGTGACGTCGTGGACGCCAAAGTCACCAGAAGGCTGATAATGAACATATTCTTCAAGAATTCCCCTCTGCACGACGGGGCGATGATCATCGGAGGAGACAGGATCGTGGCGGCGCGCTGCACCCTGCCGATCACCGGACGCTCCAACATCCCGCCGCACTACGGGATGAGGCACAAGGCGGCGATAGGAATCTCCGAAGAGACAGACGCCGATGTGGTCGTGGTCTCGGAGGAGACCGGCGGAATCTCCTTCGTGCGCGGCGGCAACATCAAGAGCATCAGCAACATCAACGAACTTAAACTCCTTCTCGGGGCTGGCGAGGGGTCGCCGGAGGAAAAACAATAATCTACGAATATGCAGGAACACGGAACAGAGATTGACGCCAGACTGGAGAGCAAGTTGGGATTTGACAGGGTCAGAACCTTTGTGGCCGACAGATGTTCCACCGAATATGCCGTCACAAGGGTGGCGGAGGAGACGTTCAGCAGCGACCCTGAAGTCATCGGGAAAAGGCTGGCGCTCACGGACGAGATGAGGCTGGTCGTGATGTTCGAGGAGAACTTCCCGACCAACGGGTACATCGATTGCCTGGATTTCCTCATCCCTTTGGAAAAAACCGGCTACACGATTGATGTCCTTTCGCTCGGGAAACTGCGCACCATGGTGGAGACCGTGCGAAGGCTGACCGGCTTTTTCATGTCCATAAAGGACGGGGTTTACCCAAATCTGAAGAGAATGAGTTCCCCGGTGCTCGGTTTTCCCGAGGTACAGAGAAGGATTGACCTGATTCTGGACAAGTTCGGGGACATCAAGGACACCGCTTCGGACAAACTGCTGGAAATCAGACGAGACATAAAGACAAAGGAAGGGGCGATCTCCAAAAGGGCCAACGCCATCCTCAGGCAGGCCCAGGCCGACGGGCTCGCGGACGAGGACGCCGGGCTTTCGGTGCGCGACGGCAAGCTGCTGATTCCGGTCAACAGCTCAAGCAAGAAGAAGATCCCCGGATTCGTCTATGACACCTCGGCCACAGGCAAGACAGCCTTCGTGGAGCCGGCGGAGATCATCGAGCTGGAGAACGAGATAGTCTCCCTGCGCGCTGACGAGGCGCAGGAGATCCAGCGCATTCTGGCGGCGTTCAGCGACTTCGTCAGACCTTACGTCCCGGATCTTGTCAATGCCGCTGAATATATCGGCGAGATTGACTTTCTTGTGGCCAAGGCGCAGGTAGCCCTCGATTTCAAGGCCGGAGCCCCCATCATCTCCGACAACGGGGAGATGAACCTCCGGAAGGCACGCCATCCGCTTCTGGAAAGGGCCCTCAAAAAAGAGAAAAAGGACATTGTGCCCGTTTCCATCCGCCTGACTCCGGGCAAGCATATTCTTTTGATCTCCGGCCCGAACGCCGGCGGCAAGTCCGTGTGCCTCAAGACTGCGGGGCTGCTCCAGTACATGTTCCAGTGGGGGATGCTTGTGCCGACCTCCGAGACCTCGGAACTGCCCGTGTTCGACAGGATAATGGTCAGCATCGGGGACGACCAGAACATAGAGAACGACCTGAGCACCTACAGTTCGTTCCTGGACGACATGAAGACGATGCTTGCGAAAGCCGACGGCAAGACCTTGATACTGATCGACGAGTTCGGTTCGGGCACGGAGCCGGCGGCCGGAGGGGCCATCGCCGAAGCCATCCTCAGCGAGATGGACCGCCGGGGGGTGTATGGAGTCATCACGACCCACTACACGAACCTCAAGCTCTACGCCTCCGGTCCGGAGACCGGGGTCATCAACGGCGCGATGCAGTTCGACGCCGCCAAGATCCAGCCTCTGTTCAAACTGGACATCGGAATGCCGGGCAATTCGTTCGCCTTCGAGCTGGCACGTAAGATGGGACTTCCGGAAAACATCGTAAAGGATGCCGAGGCCAGGGCCGGAGAGGAGTTCGTGGGGATGGAGCGGAACCTGCGCAGGATTGTGCGCAACCGCCGCGCCCTTGACGAGAAGCTCCAGAAGATCAAGAACACGGACAAGACTCTGGAGAACATCACGGAGCGTTATCAAAAAGAGCTGGAAGGACTGAAGCAGACCAAGAAAGAGATTCTGGACCAGGCCAAGAAGGAGGCGCAGGAGATTGTGCAGGGAGCCAACAAGACGGTCGAGAACACCATCCGCACCATCAAGGAATCCCAGGCTGACAAGGAGAAGACTTCCGACGCGAGGAAGGCCCTCCAGAATTTCGTCTCCTCGCTCCAGACCAGGAAGGAGAACGAGCAACGGAATCACGACGACTACATAGACAGGAAGCTCAAGCAGCTGGAGGACAGGAAGACGCGGCGCGACGCACGCAAGGGTAAGCCTCAGGATGACAGCCAGCCGCAGACCTCCGGGCAATTCCGGGGCGGTGTGCTGAAAGTCGGGGAGAAGGTGCGGATCAAGGACAACGGCATGGCCGGCGAGGTCATCAGGGTGTCTAACAAGGCCGTGACCGTCGCCATAGGCAACATCACCAGCAAGATGCCTCTGGACAGAGTCGAGCGGATCTCTTCCAATGAATATAAAGCCGCGGTGCGTGAGAACATCAAGCCTCGGGCCGCCCGGGATGATTCAGGTCTGCGGGAACGCAGGCTGGCGTTCTCTCCCGAACTGGACGTGCGCGGGGAGCGGGTTTCGGACGCGCTGGACATCGTCGTGCACTATATCGACGACGCCATAATGCTGAACATCGGTTCCGTCCGCATCATCCACGGCAAAGGCACGGGAGCGCTCCGCGATGAGTTACAGAAATATTTAAGGACAATCCCGGGAGTCTCTTCCGTCCATGACGAGCAGGTTCAGTTCGGGGGTTCGGGAGTGACAATCGTGACATTGGGGTAGCCAGACAATGACAACTAAGAAGCTGTTTTGATTTGTTTGAAATGTTCTTTGAGGTGAAAAAAACTTCATTTTCTTCCCGCTTCTTCAGTCAGATAGCACCGCTATCCTCCTTGGAAGAAGCGGTCGAACCTGAAGTTTTTCACACTCAAATCTTCAAACAAACAAATCAAAACAGCTTCTAAACGGACTGACTATGAAAAACATTGAAATACAGACTACCCCGAGAATGGAGTTGGGACGCAGGGGCGAGGATGTCGCCTGTGAGTTCCTGTCCGGTAAGGGGCACACGATCGTGCAACGGAATTTCAGGTCGGGACATCTTGAGCTCGACATCATCAGTCTTGACAAAAATGGTGTGCATTTTGTGGAGGTAAAGAGCCGGGTCGCGCCCGTGGCGGTCTCTCCGGAAGAGAATGTGACGGCGGCCAAGCAGAGGAAGGTGGCGGATGCGGCCCTGAGGTACTTGAATATGGCCAAGGACAAAAGGATTCCTTCCGATGCGGAGGTGAATTTCGACATCGTGGCGGTGACGTTCGACGGAGGAAAGGCGATTGTGGAATGGTTCCCTAACGCGTTTTACCCGATGTACCTCTGAACGGGAGCTTCGGTGGTTCAATGGTTCGATGCCTCAACGCTTCGGTGCTTCGGTGCTTCGGTGCTTCGACAAGCTCAGCAACCGATGTTCAGCGGTCACTGAGCCTGCCGAAGTGCGGTCACTGAGCCTGTGGTTGCTGAGCTTGTCGAAGCACCGAAGTGCGGTCACCGAGCCTGTGGTTGCTGAGCTTGTCGAAGCACCGAAGTGC
>CAVERO010000208.1:0-4382 GCA_963617915.1 Candidatus Methanomethylophilaceae archaeon
GGACGGCTTCACGACCCCGACGCTCAGGCAGCGTCAAATCTTCGACCTTCTGGGCGTCAAGTACGTCTTCAAGGGCGAGGAGCAGAACGCGGAGCAGCAAGCGCCGCAGGATCTGTAGGGCCGCCACGTTGAAGCGGAAATCCCGAGCCTAGGTATAAAGGTTCGGGATTTTCAGATTTAAAATGATATGGTCTGGTGCTATTTCAACGCAAGTGCCACATCCGGAACATTGATCCTGATGAATTTGAAATGTCGACGATTCCATATGATTGTTAGTTTTGCCTAATATAAAGAAAAACTGCATATTTGCAAAAAAAGATGATGTTTTTGAAGGAATTGATGACCTTTTCCATATTGATCAGCATTTATGCCTTATGTGCTTTTGGACAAACTGATGAGCTACGGAATGAAGTGGTTTTTCTGACAGATTCGATTGGCAATCGGTATCCAGCGTCCGAGGAAGATTTGAGGGTAAGGAAGCACTTGCTGCGGAAGTTTGCGGATTATGGGCTGGAGTGCTATGAACAAACTTTTGACATTACTGAATATATGTGGGGCGAAGGCAGTCTGAAATTAACTATAGATAACACAATGACCCCATTTATATTCGGAAAGGACTTCGTGGTTCAGTCCCGCAGCGCCACCGACACACTTTCTGCGGAATATATAGTCATATTAGACGCCATCCCTGATTCTTGTCAGTGCCTGATGCAAGGCAAAGCGGTCATATGCCCCTACAAAGGCGAGAAAGGGCGGACACCCACCATCGCGGAAATGGAAAGAGCCGGAGCGGTGGCCGCAATTTATGTGAATCCTCCGCAAAGAAACGTAATGCCAACAGTGTCGAAAGGCGGACGAATCCATAACACTCACAAGATTCCAGTCCTTTCCATAAACAGCAGTGAACTCACGGCATTCATTCCTGACAGCATTGCGGACACTTTGACGGGATGCATCTACGCAGCTTCGCCCTCGCACAGGATACAAATAGCCACAAAGCATCATGAGAATCACTTGCAGGCAGCCAACATCATCGGTACTAAAAAAGGTTCGAGTGATGACTACATCATCATTGGAGCGCACTATGACACCGTCGCTTCCGATAAAGAGAGCGGCAACACCATGCGAGGCGCCAACGACAACGCATCAGGAGTGGCGATGCTGATAGCCTTGGCTAAACGGATGAGCGGCATAGAGACACGTCACAACATCATGTTCATTGCATTCGGCGGAGAAGAGAAAGGATGCCTCGGATCAAAAGAGTTTGTGGCGCGGATGCCTTTCAGGAAAGAATATGTAAGGGAAATGATCAATCTTGATATGGTCGGACAGCTGGAGCAAGGCCGGCTTTATTATAGACAATTCAACAATCCTGAAATTAAACCGGAAAGCATAACGTCGCCGGTACTGCATCTGACCGAAGGTGAGGATGCGTTGAGCGATCATTATGATTTCGCAAAGGAGAATATGCCGGCAACCTACGTTCACACCGGCCGCGACCCGGTGGCCCACACTGCCGATGACACCGGAGACAGACTCAACTACGATGGTATGGCAGAGATCCTTGAGTTTTTAGACAACTACATAATGGCCTTATCCACAACAGGCTGTAAGCCGGCAAACACAGCAGCTGCGCAATGAGAGTGACCACATCGATGTGAAAGATTAAACCCATATTCGGAGATTTTGATTATCTTTGTTTGGATTAAGGATTATTGAAAGATTATGGGCTTTTTTACTTTCCCTGGGGAACAGGAACACAGGAGGTTCAACTACAAGCCGATCTACTACGACAAGGAAGAGGAGGAGCGTCGGCAGAAGTTCGGAAAGGTTGACGGGACTTTCGAGAAGGAAAAGGAAAGCGGTGAGTACAAACCGGGTTCATACATCCGGGGTTCGCTCCGCGAGGGGAATTACGCCAGAAGGAACACCGTGTCCACCAAGGCGCAGAGAATCATCGGAATTGTCGGACTGATTCTTCTGGCGGTGATTCTGATTTACTTCACGAAATTCTATTCGATTCTTTAGGATGGAACTCAGGATCCTGCCCGGAAACATAGCGAACATGATCGCCGCGGGTGAGGTCGTGCAGCGGCCGGCGTCCGTGGTCAAGGAACTTGTGGAGAATGCCGTGGACGCCGGGGCGGAACAAATCTCGGTGATAGTCAAGGACTCGGGACGGACTCTGATCCAAGTCATAGACAACGGCAAGGGGATGACTCCGGACGAGGCCGTGCTCTGTTTCGAGAGGCACGCCACGTCGAAGATAGCGACAGCCGAGGATCTGGAGGACATCACGACTTTCGGGTTCCGGGGTGAGGCCTTGGCCTCGATAGCGGCTGTGGCGGAGGTGACGCTGAAGACCCGCACGGAGGACGAGGAGGTCGGCTGTCAGGTCGAGTTCGCCGCTTCCGTCCACAATTCAACGACTGAGGTGGCGGCCCCGAAGGGAACCAACATTGCCGTCCGCAACCTTTTCTACAACGTGCCGGCCAGAAGGAAGTTCCTGAAATCGGACAACGTGGAGTTCAAGCATATTGTCGAAGAGTTCACGAAAGTGGCTCTGACAAGGCCGCAGACAGGATTCACACTCAGCCACAACGGCAAGGAAGTGTTCGTTCTCAAGCCGGCGAAATCACTTAAGTTCAGGATTATGGATTTGCTCGGGGCATCCGTCGCGGGGGACGTGGTGGATGTCACCGCGGACACTTCCGTGGTCAGCCTTCGGGGATTCGCGGGCAGACCGGACACGGCGAGGAAGACTCTGGGCAACCAGTTCTTCTTTGTCAACGGAAGATATTTCCGGAGCCCGTACCTGCACAAGGCCGTGATGAAGGCCTACGAAGGGATGGTCGCGGACGGGGTGACTCCGTCGTATTTCATCTATCTGGACGTGGATCCTCACAGCGTGGACGTGAACATCAGCCCGACGAAGTCCGAGGTGAAGTTCGAGGACGACTCGTTCATATTCCAAGTCGTCTATGCTTCGGTGAAGGAGACGCTGGGGAAAAATTCGTTCGCGGGAGGGATTGACTTCAGCAATCCGGAGGCCGGCGACATGCCGGTGCTGGGGGCGCATTTCTCTGAATATCAACCCGAATCGATTCCGCAGGTGGCGGTGGACAGCGGGTACAATCCGTTTGATCCGGCCACTTCAACCGGTGGTGCTTCGGACGCTTCGGACGCTTCGGCAGGCTCAGCGACCGATTGTGGTGGATCAGCGACCAATCGGGGTGGCTCGGCGACCAATTGGGACGCTTCGGCAGGCTCAGCGACCGATTGGGATGGCTCGGCGACCAATTGGGGTGGATCGGCGACCAATCGGGGCGGCTCAGCGAGCGATCGGGGTGGATCAGCGAGCGGATGGTGTGACTCGGTGACGGGTGCTTCGACAAGCCCGGCGGCCGGATGGAAAGGTTCCGGCAACGGTGGCTTCGGGCAATATGTTGACCGACGGGAGGATTATGGCAAACTTTTCGAAGAGAAGACGCTGCCGGTCACGCAGACCATCATCCTCGGCGGCAAATACATTGTAGCCCCGACGAGAGACGGCCTGATGATCGTGAACGTCAGAAGAGCCAGAGAGAGAATCCTTTACGACAGGGCGTTGGCCGCCCTCACGAAGAACGGGCACGTCACACAGGCGAACATGTTCCCCGTCAAGGTGGAGGTAGGAGCCGGGAACAGAGCCGTTTTCGACGACAAGGCCGAACTGCTCGCCAGACTTGGATTCGACATCTCGCCGTTCGGGACTGACACGATTGTGGTCAACGGAGTTCCGGAAGGATATTCGTGCGAGGCCGGAAAGGTTCAGACGATGGTTTCGGACCTGCTGCTGATCCTCTCGGACGACAGTTACTCGCTGCCCGGAGTGATGGAGGCCGCTATGGCGGAGAAAATCGCCCTTCTGGGAGCGTCGGAGTGCGATCCTCTGACCTCTCCGATGGAGGCAAGGCATTTGCTGGACACCTTGCTTTCCGGCAGCAACCCCGAACTGACCGGCAACGGGAAAAGAATCATGGCGATCATGACCACCGCCCAAGTGGAAAAGTTATTTTGATTTTTTGAATATAGAAATATGTCATACTACTACGACAGCGGACAATCAGGCATAGGAGGATTCCTTAACAGGTTTCCGCCGGTGACAAAGAACATCCTGCTGATAAACATCGTGATGTACATCGCCACGGCGATCAACCAGAACTTCATGGTCGGCACATTCGCGATGTTCTACCCGACCTCTCCGTTCTTCCGCATCTGGCAGCCCGTCACCTACCTGTTCATGCACGGAGGCTTCTGGCACCTGTTCTTCAACATGTTCTGCCTCCTGATGTTCGGTTCCGCCCTGGAAAGGACGATCGGGTCAAAGAAATATCTCATCT
>CAVERO010000209.1:0-4305 GCA_963617915.1 Candidatus Methanomethylophilaceae archaeon
GAACCTGAAGTTTTTCACTCTCAAACCTTCAAACAAACAAATCAAAACAGCTTCTTAATTCCTTTACAACAAGAAACAGTTCTCATTGTGGTACTTGAGATACGGCAAATGTCGCTTATCTAGTTTTACCAAATTCATATCATTGGTAAGACCAATAACGTCTTTGTCAAAATTGTCTAGTAATCGAGAACACATAATTCTCCCATTTCGGTTAAATGAAATGTAGCCCAAATCAAATAATTTGTCATAGTTAGGGAGTAATAGCAGCCCATTATAAACATCCAGGCGTTCTTGATTGTCCGCATCTTTCCAAGGCTTGATGTGGGAGGCAATAAGCATCCAAGTCAATGGACATTGACTGATGGCGCATCCATGCCAATATTCAATAAGGTCTTTCCGGAAGCTTCCCTGTCCTATTCTGGATTTCACAATAGAATCTTTTTCTGTTGCATTTATGGTATTATCTTTTTCAATGGATCGGATTTCGGCAATGATAGAATCAGTTATACGTTTGTGATAATCAGAATTGATAAAACCAAGAAACATATTCAGTCCAGCTCTAAAGTCAGATAAACTTTTCTTGCTGCTGTAAACTTTTCGTCCTTGACGTTTTAAATCTTCTTGACGCAATATTTCATTAACCTTTTCTTTTGTGAGCGTTTCGTCCAAAGAATAATCGTGCGCCAGAAACTTCATTCTTGTCACATAGTCTCCACAGGTCTTCTTTGTAATTCCACCACACTTCATCATATAGTGGTAGAAGTCTGCTTGCAAATCTGAAAATTTTTCTGAATTCGACATTATTATTCAAATCTTGATTTAACAAGTTCTCAATTCATTTATCAAAGTCCGAAAAACAATTAGCCGCCGGTGTTTTACCTTTTGTCCAGCACATCCTCGATAACCTGCGGGAAATGCTCCATCTCAAGGACGTGTTCCTTGGCGGCGATGTCTTCGGGGGTGTCATCGGGGGCGACCGGGGTCCGGAACTGGGCGATGATCTCGCCTCCGTCCACCTTGCCGCTGACCCAATGGACCGTCATTCCGGTCTCGGTCTCCCCTGCCGCCTTGACGGCCTCGTGCACGTGATGGCCGTACATCCCCATCCCACCGAACTTCGGAAGGAGCGCCGGATGCAGATTTATCATCCTGCGGTCATATTCACGGATCAGGAAATCCGGAATGACGAGAAGGAAGCCAGCGAGAACAATGAAGCCGATTGAATATTCCTTCATCAGCGGCAGCACCACATCCTCCCGGTTCAACTCCGCCTTCGGGAGCACACGGGTCGGAACACCGAGCCTTTCGGCCTTTTCAAGAGCTGGGATTCCGGCCTTGTTAGCCACCACCAATGCTATGCGCACCTTGTCGGAGCCTTTGAAGTACTTGATTATGTTCTCACAGTTCGTGCCGCCTCCGGACACGAATATCGCCAAATTCATCATATTCATTAACAGTTATTTGTCATCGGATGCCGGCATCCGGCGGATGTTTATGTCGCTTTGAGGGAACGGTATCTCGATGCCGGCCTTGTTCAATGCATTGTAGATCCGCTCGTTGGCGGCGGCGATGTAGCCGGTGCGCTGCTCGACCAGAACATACTGTTTGACCACAAGGTCCACACTGCTGTCCCCGAAAGCGTTCAGAACCACCTGAACACCGTACTTTTCCTCTACCACCTGACGGCCGAACGCGTCCGGCTTGCAAAGCGGAGCCAAAGCCTTGACAATCACCTTTCTCGCATGCTCCACATCAGTTCCGTAAGCCACCCCGACAGGCAGACCGAGGAACTCGTAGGAATTGTTGCGCGTCAGGTTCTTGAAGTTCTTGGCGAACAGGGAACTGTTCGGGAATGCCATGATGCTGCCGTCGGTGGCCTCTATCTGGGTGCTCTGGTAAGTGATGCTGTCAACCTTTCCGCGTACGCCGTCACACTCGATGTAGTCTCCGACGCGGAGACGTCCAGACATCAGCTGCACGCCGTAGAAGAAATTGTTCAGGATGTCCTTCATCGCGAAACCGAGTCCGGCGGCAAGACCGGCCGTGATCACGGACAGGGATTTCGTCGGGATGTTAAGAAGCGAGATTGTCACTATGAAATAGGTGCCCCACGCCAGGATTCCTATCACATTATTCGCGAGGGTCAGGTTCAACTCATTCTCCCTGATCAAGGAAGCGCCGGTCTGCCGGATGGCCTTGCGAAGTTTGTAAATCCTGTAAAGAGCCCTCGCGACATAACATACGTACTTGAACACATAGAACAGACCGGCTGCCAGAACCATCTTGGAAACAGACAGATGCAGGTACTCGTAATTGAAGAACGGGTAGAAGAACATATCCATGCATATTTCCGTCAGGTCGAAAACTTCCGAGGCCATGTAGAGGCAGAACGGAATCGAAAGCAAATAAAGCACCGGGATGAACACCATCTCCACAAGGTCATAGAGCCATGTCACAAGGATGAACGAGCCTTTGTCCTTGCCGACATCGTTCTGATGCTTGAGCCGGTAAGCGCGGACAAGGATGTCAACCCTTTTGTGGCGATACTTCCTCAACAGGTCATCGCAGGCGACAATCAGCTGAAGCACAGTCAACTGGAATATCCACCAGATGTACACCTGCAAGCCCAGCAGACAGTACCCCAGAATTGAAATCACGAATGTGATGGCAGTCACCACAAACGAAGCGATGGCGTAAGAACTGTCACTTTTGGGCACCTTGGGGCCGTTGCGGTGGATGGAAGCCCACTGCCAGAGGCCGAACACTACCAGAAGCGGAGGAAAGACCAACGCAATCAGACTGTTGGGTATGAATATGATTCTGAACGTTATGACCAACAATCCCATCAGCATTATCGGGGTGTAGATCCGCATCCCATAGTTGATCTGATGGCTGTCGTGACGGATCAGAAGCGAAGTCAGGACAGCGATCAGCAGCAGCGCGAACTCAATCAGCAGACCTGCCGCCATCGTGAAGAAATGCGATGTCATGGAGATGTTCCTGGCCACAGCGATGACCGCCACGAACAGGACAGCCGCTCCAAGCATGAATATGGCCGCCTCCCTTTTCCGGAACCTCTCCGACCTGAAATATTTGACGCGGCGCATCAGCATCTTTACTATAAGCATGCTGAGCAGCGTGGCTATGGCAAGATAGACAAGGATCATGAAGGAAAACCCGATGACTATCGGTCCCCGCCACTCGCTCTTGACGTCAGTGAAATAAGCCCTGCCGTATTTGTCGCTGAAATCCTTCGCCGCTTTGGAAGTGTATGACCTCAAGTTCGTCAGGATTGTCCAGTAGTTGTCCTGTCCCTCGATGAATATCCGCTTCTGAACCATCTTGTAGCGGTCCTGCGCATAGTCGTAAGCCTCTTTCAGCCGCTTGTCGGTGGTCTCGTAATACCCATTGTCCTCGACAATATGGTCACGGATGTCAGTAAACATCTTCAGAAGCCTTGTGGAATAGAAAAGGCAGCTGTCCCGCGCCACCTGCGACAGGCTGTCAAGATGGAAAGAGCCGTGGGCATGATCTTCCTCAAGCCCGGTAAAATGATTGTGCCTTGCATGATCAGGGTCATCTGAATGGGCATCAGTGTAGGAGCCGTTCGGAAGAATATGAGACTGCAGCGTAGATGCCAGAGAGTCCAGCAACGACGGCCCGCCAAGGCTGTCCGGCAACTCTATCAACTCGGGAGGAAGCACCTTCAGAGCCGTGACCAGCCTGTCGTACCTGTCGATTTCGACATCGAGGTAAGAGATGATGTTGTCATACGGCATCCGGCTCTGCGTGAAGTTATGGTACTGGTCAGTGACCTGCTGGAGAGCGTAGGTGAGGTCGAACGTGAAATCCTGCTTCTGCGAGTAGAGCATCAGCGAGAGTTCGTTGCAGCTCTGGACCAGACGCACGAGTTCCTCATGCTGCCTGTCATCCTGAAACTCGAACGACATCTGGTTCCTCTCCATCTCGACGTACGCCTTCCGTAGTTCAAAACGCAGAACCTGAAGCGTCTGCGAGAGATCCTTCTCATTGAAAACGGCCCTTGAGGAAACCGCTGCGGCCAGAAACAGCACCGCCGTCAAAGCTATTCTTTTGAATATTCTCATTTTTGCATTCAGCTGTCAGAATACAAAAATAGCAAATATATCCTTAATCAGCACGAATTTTGCTTTCTACTTCCCCGACCAAGAAACATGAAAAAGATTAAGAAGCTGTTTTGATTTGTTTGTTTGAAGGTTTGAGAGTGAAATACTTCAGGTTCGACCGCTTCTTCCAAGGAGGATAGCGGTGCTATCTGACTGAATA
>CAVERO010000210.1:0-4295 GCA_963617915.1 Candidatus Methanomethylophilaceae archaeon
ACCTTATCTCACGTTCGAAGGGCATTGCCCGCGAATAATCAGTTCACGTTACCCCCTCCCTAAATCCCTCCCCTCGGGGGAGGGGATGCGCCTTGCGCACCCCTCAGGGCCTTTCACGTTACCCCCTCCCTAAATCCCTCCCCTCGGGGGAGGGACTTGCTCCGTCACTGCCGTGACGGGATATAAGGCGTTTCGCACATGCGAAACTTGAGTTATTTCATCATCACTTGGGATTTCAAAGATAGGCAAACGGAAGCGGTAAGACAAAAAAATTGCAGCATCTGGGGGTTGAACCCGGACACCGCACTAAAAAGTCCCGAGGGATAGGGCTGAAATTATTCAGCCTTTTCTGAATCGCAGCAAGCCTTGGTCGTGTCACCGCAGCAAGCCTTGGTTGAATCACCACAGCAAGCGTTGACCGAGTCAACAACTTCCTCGACAGCCTCAACAGCCTCTGTCTGGGCCTCGGCTTTCTTTGCGTTGTTACCGCAAGCGGAAGCGGCTACCATGAGAGCCACAACCGCAACAGACATAAATACCTTCTTCATAATAATTATAAATAAAAACTATAGTTATTCTAAACTCGTCTTTCAACCGCAAAAGTACATAGTTTTCTGAAATTTACAATATTTTTTATACTTTTTTTCACCAAAAACGTTCATCCGGGGAACTCGCATTTCTCCAAACGGAGGATTTCACCGCTTACAATCTGAAAGCGAAGCGCAAGTCTCGGCACATCTGAAGAGCCCTGGAAGCCACAGGCGCCGGGATTCATGAACATGAAACCGTTCCGCCTGTCCCGGAAAACCTGAGGGATATGAGTGTGACCGCATACGAATATGTCAGGGTGATAGGAATCAAGAAGAGCCTTGGCGCGCAGGTCGTACATGGGCTGCTGCGGATTGAAGGCCCAGTAACTGCCTCGACGCAAACCGATGTGGGTCATCAGAACCCTCATCCCTTCACACTCAAAGCTCTGAAAGGCAGGATATTCCTGCCTGACATCAAGTCCGTCGCAGTTGCCGTGCACCCCTATCAAAGGCTTGAACTCCGCGATGTCACGGGCGCACTGAAGAGTGCCGAAGTCTCCGGCGTGCCAAATCCGGTCCACCGGTTCAAGGAACTTTCTCACATCCTCCGCGAACACTCCGTGAGTGTCGGAAATGAGTCCGATGAACATGTCCGCTTACAGTTTAATCACAATCTTCTTCTTGTAGAGAATCCACAGGAGGCTGAATATGATTGTGACGAATATGAGCGCCCACAGCAGGGAGACGTATTCATTGGCGCCGAAGTAGCGGCTCGGGGCGAACCCGAAGAATCCGTAGCTCTTGGCTATCACCCCGGAGAACACGAATGCCATCAAGGCGTTCATACCCATAGCCTTGAATGGCACGAAAGGCTTCCCGTACCCCTTGACATCAAGCAGGTATGCAAGGAAAGCCAGCGCAAGCATCGCCCAGCCTCCGGCGTAGAAGACGTAGGAAACTGACCAGAGAGGTTTGTTGATCGGAACCCAGATGCTGAGGACGACTCCGAGAATCAGGGACAGGCAAGCATAGACAAACGTTCTGTTGACTACCCTGTCAGGGGTATAGTTGACAACTGACGGGCACTTCGACAAGCCCAGTGACCGATTGTCTGTAGATTCTGCAAGGTTTCCGCCATCTTTGGACGAAGCGTCGCAAAGAGAGGACATATTCTTTTGTGACCTGTGGATCATCGAGCCGATCAGGTAGCCGAGAAGGCAGGAGCAGGCCGCGGTCATCGAGCCGAGAAGTCCTTCCGGATCGAAGTTGGTTCCACCGTAGCCGTGGTAGCAATGGTTTCCGCCGACCAGCCAAGTGTCAATCCTCACCGAGACATTTCCCTCAAGGGTGAAAGCGCCAGGCTCGCGGCCGAAAATCAGTAATATTCCGGTGTAGGTCACGCAAAGCGTCGCTATCGCGGCCAGAATCTTTCCGGGCTTTTTGAGCCACAGGGCAAGACAGCCGGCGATGGCATACGCCATACCTATCCTTTGCAGGACTCCGAATATTCGTTTATGCTGAAGCCAGTAGAGGTAGTTCTGGCCGAAGGTCCATGTCTCGTCATGCGGCGAGGTCGGGAAGAAAGGGTACAGGTTCAGAGCGAAACCGACCAGAAAGATCAGAGCTCCCCTTTTCAGAACCTTCAGATAAGCCTTGGCGGTCGTTTTCTCATACTTCGAGAAGGAGAACGCCATCGCGCATCCCATGCAGAAGACAAAGAAAGGATAGACAAGGTCAGTCGGGGTGCAACCATCCCAACCGGCGTGCCTCAGCGGGGGGAATATGTGCGCCCAGGTGCCCGGATTGTTGACGATGCACATGAATGCGACTGTCAGTCCTCGAAGGACATCCAATGATTCGTAACGTTTTTTCATAGGCGCAAAGTTACGCTTTATTATTCAATGTTGTATCTTTGCAGCATGGAGATTTTCTATGCTTACGAGACAGAGGGTTGCAAGGCTCTTCTGGATTCCGACGAGAGCGCACACTGCGTAAGGGTGCTGCGGCATAGGGTCGGGGACGAGATCACCGTGGTGGACGGCGTCGGGAACATGTACCGTTGCCGACTGACCGATGACTCGCCCAAAGGAGCCGCGGCGGAAATCCTTGAAACCGTTCCCGGATGGGGAGGGCATTCATATTCATTGAATATGGCGGTGTGTCCGACGAAGAACAACGATCGTTTCGAATGGTTCGTGGAGAAGGCCACGGAGCTTGGGGTGGACGTGATTTCACCGGTCATCGGTGAGCGTTCCGAGCGGAAGGTGTTCAAGGCCGAGAGGTCCCGCAAGATCGCGCTTTCGGCCATGAAGCAGAGCCTGAAGGCGAAACTGCCGAAGGTGGAGGATCCCGTGTCCGTGAGGGATTTCATCACGGAATATTCCGGGAATCAGGGGGTCAAGATGATTTGCCACTGCTTCGAGGGCGAGACCTTGAGACGTTCCATAAAGGATGTCCTTGAAGGGATTCCATCGGGTAAGGAGATCACGGTGCTGATCGGCCCGGAAGGGGATTTCTCTCCGGAAGAGGCCCGGCTGGCCGTGGAGCGGGGATTTGTGCCGGTACATCTGGGGCCAAGCCGCCTCCGGACAGAAACGGCGGCGGTGACGGCGGTGACGGCCTGCTACCTGCATTTTATTGATTAATTTTACGAATATGCAAAAGAAGACTATAGATGAGATCCTTAATGAGACGCTGAAGGTTCTCAAGGATGGAGGTGTCATCCTTTACCCTACCGACACGGTCTGGGGGCTTGGATGCGATGCGACCAACCCGGAGGCTGTCGCAAAGATTTATGAGATAAAACATCGTTCGGACAGCAAGTCGCTGGTGCTGCTTGCAAACAGTCTGGACCAGATTGCTCTGTACGTGAACGAGATTCCTCCGATGGCAATAGACCTGGTCGAGGTCAATGACAGGCCGATGACGCTGATCTACCCCGGAGCGAAGACCTACCCGGCTCCGACTGAAGGTGAAGCGGCGAAGTCAGACCGCTACCATCTGGCACACAACACCGTGGCGGCTGACGGCACAGTCGGTATCCGCATCCCGATGATGGAGTTCTGCCTTCAGTTGACGTACAAGCTCGGAAGACCTATAGTCTCGACCTCGGCCAACATCTCCGGCGAACCGACCCCGAAGAAGTTCGCCGACATCTCCGAAGCAATCAAAGCTGCGGTTGACTACACGGTAGATCCCCGTCTCGAAGCCGGTGCCACAGGCCTGGCCTCCCAGATCATCAAGATCGGCCTCGACGCCCAAGTGGAAATCATCCGAGCTTGAAAAGAAAAGGTGGAGTATCTCCACAAAAATAGTCGGAGCAGCAAATTCCGCCGCATCGGAGCGCAGCGACTGAAGGGGTTCCGGGGAAAACCTTCCCCGTGCCCCTCAGGGGCTGTCACGAAGTGACTGGGGGTGGAGTATCTCCACAAAAATAGTCGGAGCAGCAAATTCCGCCGCATCGGAGCGCAGCGACTGAAGGGGTTCCGGGGAAAACCTTCCCCGTGCCCCTCAGGGGCTGTCACGAAGTGACTGGGGGTGGAGTATCTCCACAAAAATAGTCGGAGCAGCAAATTCCGCCGCATCGGAGCGCAGCGACTGAAGGGGTTCCGGGGAAAACCTTCCCCGTGCCCCTCAGGGGCTGTCACGAAGTGACTGGGGGTGGAGTATCTCCACAAAATAGTCGGAGCAGCAAAGCTGTTCCGACTATTTTGTGGAGATATAGAGATTCGAACTCTAGACCCCCTGCTTGCAAAGCAGGTGCTC
>CAVERO010000211.1:0-4267 GCA_963617915.1 Candidatus Methanomethylophilaceae archaeon
GAACCTGAAGTTTTTCACTCTCAAACCTTCAAACAAACAAATCAAAACAGCTTCTTAGTTTCGCATTTGCGAACCTTGAGCTTTAAATATCCTGAAACCGATTATGGCTACAGTTATGCTCATCAGAGGACTGATCAGGTTGAAGAAGCAATATGGAAGATAAGTCAGAGTCGGCACATTGAGAATGGTCGCCTGCGTCATTCCGCAGCTGCTCCACGGGTAGAGAGGCGAAGTGACGGTCGCGGAATCTTCCACAGCCCGGCTCAACAGCCGGTTCTCATAGCCCTCTTTCTCGTAGATGTCCTTGAACAGACTGGAAGTCAGGATGATGGCAAGGTACTGGTCTGAAACTATTCCGTTCAGGGCTGTGCCTGTCACCACTGTGGAGGTGACAAGGCTGGTCCTGCGTTTCGTCAGCGGAAGAATCATCGACGCAAGGTGATGCAGCATTCCGCTGGCTTTCATGGAGGCTCCGAAGCACATTGCGCAGATGATCAGATAGACCGTGTTCAGCATTCCCAGCATCCCCTTTGAGGCGACAAGCTGGTCAACCTCGGGATTGCCGGTCTTGACCGAGACGGAATCGTAGATTGTCTCTATGGTGCCTGTGAAAAGAATCTTCGCGGGACTGCCCGAGTCCGAGACACGCGACCCTATCTCCATTACGATGTCCGGCTGGAATATCACTGCCGCCACCGCCGCAAGCGCGATGGACAGGGCGAGTACAATCAGCGCCGGCATCCTGCGGACTATCATCATCGCCGTCAGAGCGGGCACAACCATCAGCCAAGGTGTGATGTTGAACTTGGAGCCGAGAACTGTGGTGTATTCATCTATCAATGCCGCGTCGTCCCCGGTGTGCGAAAGGCCGAGGATGAGGAATATGACAAGAGTTATCACGAGGGACGGGACGGTCGTGTACATCAGATAGCGTATGTGTGTGAACATCGGCACCTTGCTCATAGAGGAGGCCAGCACAGTGGTGTCGGACAGGGGCGAGATCTTGTCACCGAAATACGCTCCCGAAATGATCGCTCCCGCTATCATGCCGTCGCTGAACCCTTCGGCCTTGCCTATTCCCAGAAGGGCGACACCGATCGTCGCTATTGTGGTCCAGGAACTTCCGGTCATCACGGAGACCAGGGCGCAGATCAGACAGGCGGTCAGCAGGAACACCTTGGGGCTGATGACCTTGACTCCGTAATAGATGAATGTGGGCACGATTCCGCTCATCGTCCAGGTGCCGGAGATCGCTCCGATGAGGAAAAGGATGACAATCGCGGTTGTCACATCGCCTATGTTGTTTTTGATTTCCTCCTCGAAATCCTGCCACGGAATCTTGAAGAGCCACATGGCCAGCCAGATGGCCACCCCGGCGGAAAAAAGCAGCGCCACCTGACTTGCCCCGAGGATTGCGTCGCTGCCGAATATGCTGATGTTCAGCGCCAGAAGCGTCACAAGAATCAGAATCGGAATCAAGGATATTCCCACCCTGAACAAGGTTGTTTTCTTCATCTGCGTAAGTCCGTTTTTCGTTCCTTTTCAAAATGGAGCGCAAGTTAATTTTTTTTTCGCATTTTTACGCAAGAATTCAGTCCCGGAGGATTTAGAATACTGAAAAATGTGTTGAATGAATATAATAATATCAAAACAAATGAAAAATTTCAGATTCAAGTTTGCCGCTTTGGCATTTGCCGCCGCTCTGACGGTTCCCGTCGTGTCGTCATGCTCGCTTGACGACAGTTCCTACGATATCGATTCCTCCCGTCCGAACGCAATTGTGACCGTGAAGACTCTTGAGTCAGGAGAGACCTACTTTCAGGTGGACGGAAAGACGACCCTTCTGCCGGTGGATTGGAAGAATCCTTATAAGGGAGAGACCAGGGCTCTGCTGCGTTTTGAGGAGCTTCCGGATGCGAACAGCGGCAGTTTCTCCAAATCCGTGAGGGTTGTCTGGATTGATTCGGTACTGACCAAAAAGGCTGTGCTCTACACCGATGAGTTCAAGAAAGGGGCGGATGACCCGATCGAGCTGATAGGCGACTGGCTGACAATCTGTGAGGACGGCTATCTTACCCTCCACTTCGCCGCATGGTGGGGAGCGGACAACCAGAAGCCTCACTATGTCAACCTTGGAATCGATCAGGCAACCCGCAGCCTTTACTTCAGACACGATGTGAACGGCGATGTGGCCAACTGCCGCCCTGCCGAGGGGATTGTGTCGTTCAAGATTGACGAGCTCCTGACTGACGCCAAGGACGGAGATGAAATGACTCTGCACTGGACTGCCACCGGTGGAGAGAAGAAAGAGGCCAAGCTTAAATATTCAGGAAGGTTTGAGCTGTCAAGATAGTCTTGATGGGAGAGCTGACAGAAGATAAGGAACGCAGTCTTGTCGAACTGGCAAGGAAGGGTGACCGGGGGGCGATGAAGCGGATCTATGACTGCTATTCGCGTTACCTTGCGGCCACCTGCTCCCGTTACCTGCCGGAAGGCGATGACTTGCGGGATTTGCTTCAGGACAGTTTCGTGAAGATATTCTCATCATTGGACAAGTTTGAGTTCCGCGGGGAAGGCTCCCTGAAGGCTTGGATGAGGCAGGTTTCGGTGAACGAGGCTCTGAAGCTTCTTCGCAGTAGAAAGAGGACCGGCACCGTGGAGTACAAGTGGGATCTTCCTGACACGCAGGATGAGGATGACGGACAGACTGACACCGCCGACGTGCCGGCTTCCGTGATCCAGAAGATGATAAAGGCTTTGCCCGATGGCTACAGGACGGTGCTTAACCTCTATGTTTTCGAAGAGAAAAGCCACAGGGAGATAGCCGGGCTGCTCGGAATTTCCGAGACCACGTCCGCATCCCAGCTTCACAGGGCAAGGGCGTTGCTTGCCCGTCAGATCAATGATTATAAGAAAAAGAACGGAAGACTATGAGAGAAGACGATAGATGGCTGAAAGAGATAAAGGACAAGCTGGACGGATTCGAGGAGCCTGTCCCGGATGGTCTGTGGGAGGACATTGAGACTTCTATGTCCGGGGGGAAGGAAAGGCGTTCAGTGATTGTCTTGCCTTGGCTCCGGTGGGGAGTGGCCGCCGCCGCTGTCGCTGTCGGCGCTTTTTTCGGGGTGAGACTGTTATACCCTTCTGACTCTCTGTCCGAGGGGCAGGTTCATGTCGTTGCCGTCGCCCAGGACGCCTCATCATCTCCGGGCGCGACGTCCGGAGAAGGAATGACTATGAGTCCGCAGCCTTCAGGGAAACTCCTTGCCGACGCAGGATTATCCACACGTACCGCAAGGCCGGAGTATGGTCAGAATGCGACGAGGAACATGACTGCCGTTCAGGAGACTGCGGATGTTCATGAGGCTACAGTGATTCCTCAGACCCAGGGCCCTTCTCCGGACGGGCTGGTGGAGTCGTCTTTCTCCGAGCCGGAATGCGAGGTGGTTCAGGAACCAGCAGCCGCGGAAGAAAAGGACGAGGCCGAAGGAAGTTATGAATATGACAGTCTGGACAAGTATCTTTCCGAGACTTCTCAAAAAGAACCGGCGGGAAATTCTCCGGTCGCAGTGAATATGTCCTTTTCCGGAGCAGCGACATCAAGCAGCGATGTGAGGTCGTTCAACCCGATGATGTTCTATCGGGGTTCCGATCCCGCCTTTGACAGCAACGGCTTTTCCGGCGACGGCTCCATTACGGGCAACAACCTGCAGACGCGTTCGATGTCGCCGCTGATGTTGACGAGTTCCTCGGACATCAAGACAGCGGTTGACCATGAACGTCCGGTAAGGATGCGGCTGACTGTCCACAAGCCTCTGGGTAGATTTCTGGGCGTGGAGTCCGGTCTGTCATATTCGGTGCTGCGCAGCACTTTCTCCACTGATTCTGGTAACACCCTGAAAGAGGAGAGGCAGACCTTGAGGTATCTTGGCATACCGCTGAACCTTACGGCTTCCGCATTCAGAGCCGAACGTTTTTCCGTCTATGTCAGCGGAGGCGGAATGGCTGAGAAATGCGTTTCCGGCAAGGTCAGGGTAACCGAGACCGTGTCCGGTGTGCGGCAAGGTGACGCACAGAACGTGGACTTGACCGTCAAGCCTGTCCTGTGGTCATTGAATGCGGCTGCTGGAATTCAAGTCAATCTTTCCTCCAATCTTGGGCTCTATGCCGAGCCTGGCGTGAGCTATCATTTCGATGACGGCTCATCAGTGGAGACAATCTACAAGGATCGGCCGTTTGATTTCGTGATGACGTTCGGAGCCAGGTT
>CAVERO010000212.1:0-4235 GCA_963617915.1 Candidatus Methanomethylophilaceae archaeon
AGGTTATGCCGAAGACAATGGAGTCCCGCGTCAAACCGGGTCTCTACTTCTGCGGTGAGGTTCTCGACATGGACTGCGACACGGGCGGCTACAACCTCCAGTGCGCCTTCTCCACCGGCTACCTCGCCGGCGAATCGGCCGCCAAATCTCTGGATGTCCAGGGACAGTAAGCGCCAGGATTAATCAGTGAGTCCACTTGAAAAAGCCATTTTTTTTGAGAAAATGTGCCTCACAGATATTTCTAAAGGTGGCAAAAGGCACTTTTTAAAGTGGACTCATCAGTGGATTTAGAAGCTGTTTTGATTTGTTTGAAATGTTCTTTGAGGTGAAAAAACTTCATCTTCTTCCCGCTTCTTCAGTCAGATAGCACCGCTATCCTCCTTGGAAGAAGCGGTCGAACCTGAAGTTTTTCACTCTCAAACCTTCAAACAAACAAATCAAAACAGCTTCTTAGAGAAGGGGGTAACGTGAACTGATTTTTCACGGGCGAAGCTATTCGGACGTGAGACAAGGTGTTTTATCACAGGTACATAGCTGCTTGCGAAACTTGTGTTTGATTAATAGACCCCGGAGCCGAGCATCTCGTCTTCGGCGGAGTACCATGCTGCGAACTGACCGTCGGAGATGCCGCGCTGAGGGGTGTCGAAGAGAATGAACATTCCGACCGGTCTCTTGACGAGAAATGCGTCCTGAAGTGGCTGCCGGTAGCGGATGCGAACCCGGTAGCGGCGGATTTCGCCGTCTGTCATCGCAAGGTCTGTCCTTATCCAATGAATATCCCCGGGGGCAATCCGGATGCAGCTGCGCGAGAGCCCTTTGTGGGTGTGGCCTTCACCTACGTAGATGATGTTCCGCGGAACATCCGTGGCAATCACGAAGATTGAGTCCTTGTGCCCTCCGATATTGAGGCCTTTACGCTGGCCGATTGTGTAGAACTGTGCTCCATCGTGACGGCCGACAATCTTCCCGAACGGGTTCTCCTTGTACCGGGTCTTCTTTATGTGCTTTTTCCCGGCTCTGTAGGTCTCCGTCTCGAACTTTATGTCATCGTACCTGACAGGTTCGGACAATCTGATCAGTTCCTCATCGCTTAATTCTGCGATCCTGTTCACATCGAACTCGTTCCGGTGCGTGGCGGTCACAGATCCTGTCGAAGTGACCGAATCATAAACCCGCCGGTTGTTGAACGGCTTCCCTCCGGAATCCTCGGAGGAATATTCAGTGGTCATCATCGGCTCGCCGGGAGTTTTGAGGAGCGAGGCGAGGGTGTCGTGAATGAAGTGATAGTGCTCATTTTGAGCATAGTAGGCATCGTAAACCTCCACCACGTCGCCTTCCGCGGCCTTAAGCCTCTGCTGAAGGAACGTAGGAAGGTCCACCTTCCCGACGAAGCATATTCCTTGGGAATCCTTCTTGTCCGCTGACGGGAGTTCCGCTTGACGCGCGATTTCCCTGACCTCCGGTTTTGTAAGGTGACCGATCGGGAAGAGAGCCTTGCCGAGCTGCTCCTGAGTGAGCTGGCAGAGGAAATAGCTCTGGTCCTTGTTCTGGTCCACACCCTCCAGAATCCTCCACTGCGGCTGCCCGTCAATCACAACCTGCTTGCCTTCAGCATCCAGCAGAGGCTCGCGGCGGCAGTAATGCCCTGTGGCGACCATGTCTGCCCCCAGTTTCGCGGCGGCCTTGAGAAAAGCGTCGAACTTGATCTCCCGGTTGCAGAGCACGTCCGGGTTCGGGGTGCGGCCGGCGGAATATTCATTGAACATATAGTCAACCACGCGCTGCCGGTACTCATTGGACAGGTCCACGAAGTAGAACGGGATGCCGATTTTTCTGGCGACGATCTCCGCCACGAAGCGGTCTTCCTCCCATTCGCAGTCCCCATGCAGCGTCGCGTCCGCATCGTGCCAGTTCTGCATGAACATCGCGAACACGTCATAGCCCTGCCGCTTCAGCAGCAGAGCGGCGACGCTGGAGTCAACTCCTCCGGATAGACCTACACAGATTTTCATGAATTGTCACCTTTCAAATATCCACAAATTTACTCAAATGCTTGGATATGCACAATTTTTGCTAACTTTGAGAGCTTTTGCAGAAGAACCACTGAATATGAAAGCAATAAAACTGGACATAAACTATACTGAATATTCCTCCATCGGTGAGATGAGCCCTCAGGACATCGAGCTCGTGAACGCTGCGGTCGAGGCGCAGAAAGGGTCATATGCGCCATATTCGACTTTCAATGTCGGCGCGGCTCTCCGTCTGGAGGACGGCACGATCGTGAAAGGTGCCAATCAGGAGAATGCCGCCTACCCGTCGGGGCTTTGCGCCGAGAGAACCGCGATGTTCGCGGCCAGCGCCAACAATCCGGGCAAGGCGATGCTTTCCCTCGCCATTGTCGGAGGCTTCAACGGCACTCTGGGCGAGACCCCTTGTTCGCCTTGCGGGGCCTGCCGTCAGGTGATGGCGGAGTACCAGACTTTGTCCGGCCGCCCGATGAGCGTGATAATGTACGGAACGAAAAAAATATGGAAATTTGACAAAGTTGATGACATACTGCCTTTCATTTTTGACAGTTTCAACGAAAAGTAGTATATTTGCGGTCAGGGAAAGTCGTACACGACCAGCTCCCTCTGAATTCCCCCAGGGTCGGAAGGCAGCAAGGGTAGGAGGTCGTAGCGGTGCGATGTGCCAAGCTTTCCCTTTTTTCGTGTCTTCTTCCAAAAGCTGGTACAGCAAACAGGTCACTCATTCTTCAGGTCGGCGATGAGATGGTCGATGGCCTCCCGAGTGACGTGCTGCATCACGACCACGTGCGATACAGCCCCGCCGAAAGCCTCGTCATAGCCGCAGGCCAGATTATACTTCCTCACGACGGCGTCAGACGGACGGCGGAAAAGTACCGTGTTGCTGCGGTCATTGTTCCAGCATGGCCAGCCGATGCGTCCGAGCTCCGCTTTGAGATATTCAGTGTTTTCCATTATCATCCGCGCCTGTTCCACCCATCCCTCGTCGCCGACTGTCTTTGTCAGCCACCAGAACTTGAGCGGCTCAATCCCAGAACGTGAGCAGTTTATCATCCGCATATCCGCATTCAGGTAAGGCACGTCGAAGGTGGCCTGATTGTCGTAGATGCCGCGCGTGGTGAGGAAAAACCCGCACGGGCTGTCTATGCCGAAGAACTTGTGCCCGCTCACGCTGATGGATTCGAACTCCACCTTCCTCCGGTCCACCATCTCCCTGTACTGCGTGAAAGGCAGATACCCGCCGAAGAGCGCCGCATCCACGTGACGGTACACGGCCATCTCCTTATGCCGTGCGAGTACGGCGTTCAGAGCCTCCTGGTCATCAATCGCTCCCTTCAGAGTCGATCCCATCGCATAGACCATCAGGCAGGGGCGAGAAGTGTCGAGCACCGCTTCGAGCGAATCCGGAATCATCCGCCCCATAGGGTCACTCTTTACGAGCCGCACGTCCAGATGCTGGAGGTCGCAGAGGCGGTAGTTGCTGTAATGCGCCTCGTCCGAGACATATACGACCGGCATCCTGCCGGTCAGTCCCTTAAGATAGTTCACTCCGAAGTATATGCCGTGATTGTTGCCATCGGTTCCGCTCATCGTGACAAGCCCCCAGCAGTCATCCTTGTCGAAACCGTATTTGGGTGCGAAATACTCTATGACCTCACGCTCGAAATCAAGCGAAGAGAGAGTGTGGTCGCCCTCGGAGAAAGGGTCGCCGGCATTGTTGATGATCATCGCCTCCAGATTGTTGGCGGTGTACCAGCTGTAGAATTCCTGAAGGCGGATGTCGTTGTTGCCCGGATAACCCAGCGAGAGGCTGCGCCTGTTAATGCAGTCTTCAGCCCAGCGGTCAAGCTCCGGGAAACCCGAGGATGTCAGGTTCTGCGCCGCCGCCATGCCGCTGATGCACAGCCAGCATACCGCGGCGCCAATGATTGTTTTGTACATATCAAATGAGTTTTGGATGGTCAAAGTTACCGATTTAAATTCTAATATCTATGAAAAACAAATTGCTCAGGACGGCGCTCTGCCAAAATTTCATTGAATGAATTACGCTCAACTTTACCTCGAAGTGAGCGTAAAACTGAGCGTAAATTTTGTAACTTATTAACTATTATATAGTTATTCGTGGAGATGGGCGGACTCGAACGGCGGTTTTCAGCCGTTCAATAGAATTTGATAAAGCACTGATTTTCACCGCTTTCAGTATAGTGC
>CAVERO010000213.1:0-4214 GCA_963617915.1 Candidatus Methanomethylophilaceae archaeon
CCTTCCAAATCCTGAAAGCTTCCAGGGCTTCGCCGCGCAGCAGCGTCTCGACCGGAAGATGACGCTTATCCTGAGGAAGTGCAAGCTCATCATAGATGAACGAGTCGTCAAACCCCGCATCCTTCGCATCCGCCTTTGTACAGGAATAGTGAATCCTCTTTATTCTGGACCAATAGATTGCACCCAGACACATGGGGCAAGGCTCACATGACGTGTAGATTTCACAATCGCTCAGATTGAATGTCCCGAGTGCCTTGGCGGCATTCCTGATGGCATTCACTTCAGCGTGTGCCGTGGGGTCCTTGTCTGCCGTGACCCTGTTCGTTCCGGTGGCGATGACCTCGCCGTTTCTCGTGATGACGGCTCCGAAAGGACCCCCTCCGTTTACTACGTTCTCTTCAGAAAGCCGGATGGCTTTACGCATTAGTTCTATATCTCCCATTTCAATTGTTCAAGTCACGCAAGCTGTCCTGCGCTGTCAATAAATTTTCTTATGACGTAAAGATACGGATAATCTTTGACTTGGTGCTGCATTTCTCTAAAATACCTTCTTTAGCTTGCGGAATAGTGCAGTTTCTCGTTCCTGATGTCTTCGGTCGGGGCGAGGTTGAACTGATGAACTAATAAATTTAGACAAAAAGACGAGCAAAACACCAAGTTATTTTTTAGGAATCACTATATTAGCCTATTATTAGCACTTGTATTATGACATCCAAGAAATTATCCTGTGCGTCGGCGGTGATCATCGCCGCTACGATTGTCGGTTGTTCTTCGAACGATGCGATTGTGAATATAGCCTTGAACAAGGCTGCCAGTGCTTCCTCTTCCTATGACTACAACCTAACGGCGCAGCTGGTCACGGACGGGGTGGTGGAGACAGATGAACCTGCCTGGCTAAAAGTCAGCACCGCCGGCGGGGAGCTGCCGCGGCGCGAGAAGGAATGGACGGTGGATGCCGGTCCGTATTCAAGCAACAGACTGGAGGGGGCTGCAAATTTCCTTGAATATGAATGGAGCGGCCGGAGTTTTTCCGCCCGCAGCGTGCGTGTGCGCGGCTATGTGGTCTATCAGGAGCCGGTAAATGGATGGTCAATCACCTGTCTGGCAGGAGATTCCGGAGCGAATCTGAAGCAGGTGGGCTTTGCGGGAAATTCCGGCTTGCCGGGAACCGAACGTTATCCGGAGGTCATCACCGACCCTAACAAACAGACGGAAAGCATCACCCGTCCGGTACGCAGGCTTGAACTTGAGATACCTCTTGAAGGTGCCGCAGACTTCAATCATTTCAAGATTGAGTTCAACATGGAAGGAGCCCTTTTCTGGGTCATCTATGCGGTGGATTTCTCCTCCGGGCCGGTGTTCGGGAAAAGTTCTGACACAGGCCCGTATGACTCCAAGGAGTCCCGCGGGTTCAACGTGTTGCCGTCTGAGGTTTACTCAAGCGCATGGATGAGCGCTGACGGCAAGCCGCAGTGGATCAGGGTGGATCTCGGCGAGAAGAGAAAAATCAGCGGAATCCGTCTCCACTGGATTCATAAGGCAGGGAGCGGAAGCGTTGAAATCTCGGACGATGCGATGAAATGGAAAAGAATCGCCGGTCTTCCGCAGTCAGATTCGCTGACATATTCATTCAAAGCGGCGGGAAAAGCTCGTTATGTCCGCCTTTCGATGGAAGGCGCTGACGAAAGCGGCCATTTTGCTTTGAGCGAATTGGAAGTGCTTGGCCCCGAGGTGGTTGAAGGTGTGGAGCCGGAATGGAAACTTCAGCGTGCTTCCGCGGTCTCGAAAAGCGGGGAGCAGATTTCCTCCTATGAATATGATGATTCGTCGTGGATTCCGGCTGTCGTGCCGGGGACGGTTCTCTACAGTTACATCGCTGCCGGTGCGGTTCCGGATCCCGGAATAGCTGACAATAACCTTCAGATTTCCGAGTCGTTCTTCAATTCGGATTTCTGGTACAGGTGGACACCTCGTTCGGTCGCTGAACTTGTCAAAGCTACAGAACGCTCCGATGACGGACGGCTGACTCTGGCCTTCGACGGAATCAATTGGAAAGCGGAAGTTTATGTGAACGGAAAGTGGGTCGGTAACATAGCCGGCGCCTTCAAGCGGGCACGTTTTGACGTCACTGACCTGATCAAAGGCGAGAATGATGTCATCGCCGTCCACATCATCAAGCCTGCTCACTTCGCAGCCGTGAAGGAAAAGAATGCCGAGAGTCCTGATTTCAACGGAGGCCAGCTTGGGGCGGACAATCCGACATTCCACGCGACTGTCGGCTGGGACTGGATGCCGACTGTCAGGGGACGTGACATGGGTATCTGGAACGATGTGCGGCTAGAGAAGGTGAGGGCTGTTACTTTGAGCGATCCGTTGGTTCAAAGCAGGATAACGGACAGCCTTGCATCGATGACAGTTTCGGTAAAGGTAGTGGCGGGGGCTCCCAGACCGCTCAGGAGCTTTGACGCCCCCCGGCGATTCGACAGACTCAGGCGCTTCGACAAGATAAGTGACATGCTGGATGTGTCGCTTGGGAGAATTATCCGCGGGACCATCCGCGGAACCATCGGCGACATAGAATTCTCGAAGAAATTGGAAGTCAGGGCGGGGGAAAGCAGTACAATCATATTCACCCCTGAAGAATATCCGCAACTGAAGGATCAAAGAATCGAGCTTTGGTGGCCGAACGGCTACGGAGAACCGACCCTTCACAAAGCGACATTCTCATTCATCCCGGACAGAGCTACTGAAGCCATGGCCTCAATCAAATGGCTGGCCGGCATCAGAGAATTCACCTACAAAGATCTGATGAGCGACCTCAAGTTGTTCATCAACGGCCGCCGCTTCTTCCCGAAAGGTGGCAACTGGGGATTCAGCGAATACAATCTCCGCTACGGGGCCGATGAATATGACACCGCGGTCCGTCTGCACAAGGAAATGAATCTGAACATGATCCGCAACTGGGTCGGGCAGACCGGCGACGAGGAGTTCTACGATGCGTGCGACAAGTACGGAATTGTAGTCTGGCAGGATTTCTGGCTGGCCAATCCGGCGGACGGCCCTGATCCCGACGATAACGTGATGTTCCTTGACAATGCCCGGGATTATGTGGGCCTGATCCGCAGGCATCCGAGCATAGGTCTGTACTGTGGGCGCAACGAGGGCTATCCACCTGCGGCCCTGAACGCCGGGCTTGCCGAAACGGTCAGGACACTTCATTCCGACATTGCATACATCCCGAGTTCGGCCGATGACGGGGTCAGCGGCCACGGTCCGTACCGCGCGGTGGAACCGTCGTTCTATTTCGAGAATCCGACCTCCAAGTTCCACAGCGAGAGGGGGATGCCTGCCATAATGGAATATGGAAGTCTGTCCCGGATGCTGACCCCTGACCATCTCTGGCCTGCGGACGATGTTTGGGGACAGCACGATTTCACAAGGACAGGAGCCCAGGGCGACACAGCCTTTGTCGGAATGGTCAGAAGACGTTTCGGCGACCAGGCTCTGGAATCAGCCGAGTCATTCGCAAAATATGCCCAGTGGATCAACTATGACGGTTACCGCGCGATGTACGAGGCGAACAACGTGGCCCGCAAGGGTCTTCTGATCTGGATGTCGCACAGCGCATGGCCAAGCCTCGCATGGCAGACCTACGACTATTGGTTCCGTCCTACGGCCGCCTGCGCCGCCGTGCGGAAAGCCTGCGAACCGGTTCACATCCAGCTCAATCCGGCATCATGCGAGGTAGAGGTTGTCAATGCCGGTCCCGGCGACTTGAATAATCTGACCGCAAGTGTTTCCGCAGTTAATCCGGATGGCAAGTCCGTGTATTCGAAAACCGCAGTCGTCAGTCCAGCGGAGGACACGACAACCGCGGCGCTTGACATCTCCGATGTCCCTGACGGTCTTTGCATCGTGACTCTGACATTGACCTCGGCAGAAGGAAAGATTCTTTCGGAGAACCGTTATTTCCGCAATTTCAGTTCCGGCAGGGACACAGGTGACTATCAGGCTCTTGTCGGTACAAGGTGGCTGGACGAGTCCATCCTTGAATTCGCCTCAGGGCGGTAATAAGTGATTCATCACTCAAGTTTCGCAAGTGGCCATATGCTTGTGATAAAATACCTTATCTCACGTTCGGAGAGTATTGCCTGCGAATAATCAGTTCACGTTACCCCCTCCCTAAATCCCTCCCCTCGGGGGAGGGAGTGTGC
>CAVERO010000214.1:0-4115 GCA_963617915.1 Candidatus Methanomethylophilaceae archaeon
ACTTAGGCTTCCGTCAGGGTGACGGAGCCGATATGGCACTTATCGAGCTCGTTGATTTCAATGAGGCGGCTCTCGAAGCCAAGAAGGAGGAGAAGAAGTCAACAAGACGCAGCCGCGCCAAGAAGGCTGAGGCTCCCGTGGTTGAAGAGACCCTTGCCGAGGCTCCAGCACAGGAGGCTCCGAAGGCTGAATAACAGTCCTGCGGGCATAATCAGAATGGCGACCGGAGAACGGCCGCCATTTTTTTAATCTTTTTTGTGCGGAGGGAGGATGAACCTCGCTACTTTTTTCTTATATTTGTCATCGCAAAAAGGTTCGCGGAGCCTTTTTTTTAGGCAATAATATCTAAATCGTTATAACTAATCAGTTTATGAATCATCTGTTCTATTTCGTACCTGCGGCTTCAGTGACAGCCCTGTTCTTTGCGTGGCTCTTCTACCACCAGATGAGAAAAGAGGATGAAGGTACACCGACAATGAAGGAGATTGCACAGTATGTCCGCGAAGGAGCGATGGCATACCTCAAACAACAATACAAGGTTGTCGGGATTGTTTTCATCATCCTGGCCATTCTTTTCAGCGTCCTTGCGTTCGGTTTCGGCGTGCAGAACGAGTGGGTTCCTTTCGCATTCCTGACCGGAGGATTCTTTTCGGCGCTCGCCGGCTATATCGGCATGAGGACAGCGACATACGCCTCTGCCAGAACCGCCAATGCGGTCAGCAAGTCTCTTAACGCCGGTCTTAAGCTTGCGTTCCGTTCCGGAGCCGTGATGGGACTCACGGTTGTAGGCCTTGGACTTCTTGACATTTCAATCTGGTGGGTTGTCCTGAACGCTTTTGTGCAGGAGGCCAGCGAATCGCAGACTTTGGTTGTGATCACTACGACCATGCTTACTTTCGGTATGGGCGCTTCGACACAGGCGTTGTTTGCGAGGGTAGGAGGCGGAATATACACAAAAGCCGCCGACGTAGGAGCCGACATTGTCGGAAAGGTGGAGCAGGATATTCCTGAAGACGATCCAAGGAACCCTGCCACAATCGCTGACAACGTGGGAGACAATGTGGGAGATGTCGCCGGCATGGGCGCAGACCTCTACGAGTCGTACTGCGGTTCCGTGCTTGCCACCATGGCTCTCGGCGCCTCTGCGTTCTTCGGTGATGTGGACGCCCAGATGAGGGCTATTCTCGCGCCGATGATGATCGCGGCGATCGGAGTGGTACTCTCAATCATAGGAATATACGCTGTCAAGACAAAGGAGGGCGCAGGACTTCAACAGCTTCTCAAGTCTCTCAGCATCGGAACGAACCTCAGCGCCATCCTTATCGCGGTGCTCACATTCGTCGTGTTCTATATGCTTGGTTTCGGCAACTGGTGGCAGCTGAGCCTTTCCGTGATTGCCGGACTTCTTGCCGGAGTCATCATCGGCAAGGCGACCGAATATTACACCTCGCACTCCTACAAGCCGACCCGGGACCTTGCGGAGAGCTCGCAGACCGGCCCGGCCACAGTGATCATCAACGGCATCGGGCTCGGAATGATTTCCACCTGCATCCCAGTAGTGACAATCGTTGTGGCCATTCTGGTCTCTTATCTTTGCGCCACCGGTTTCTCTTTTGATCCGGCCTACATCAGCAACGGCCTCTATGGCATAAGCATAGCCGCCGTCGGAATGCTTTCAACCCTCGGCATCACACTTGCCACAGACGCCTACGGCCCTATCGCCGACAACGCCGGCGGTAACGCCCAGATGAGTGAGCTTGATCCTGAGGTGCGCCGCCGCACGGACACCCTCGACGCGCTTGGCAACACGACAGCCGCCACCGGCAAGGGATTCGCCATTGGCTCTGCGGCCTTGACAGCCCTCGCTCTTCTCGCCTCATACATAGAAGAGATAAAGATCGGTCTTCAGCACGTTGGTACGGCTGTGCTTCAGATAGGAGACAAGGCCGTCAGTGTGGCCGAAGCCACGATTCCGCAAATCGTGGAGTACTATCAGGTCAACCTGATGAATCCGCGTGTCCTGGCCGGAGTGTTCATCGGAGCCATGATGGCATTCCTCTTCTGCGGCATGACAATGAACGCCGTCGGACGCGCCGCACAGAAGATGGTGGAGGAAATCCGTCGCCAGTTCAAGGAGATAAAAGGCATCCTTGAAGGCAAGCAGCGTCCTGATTACAAGCGTTGTGTGGAAATCTCCACAAAGGCAGCGCAGCATGAGATGGTGGTTCCCGCGCTTACCGCCATCATAGTTCCTGTCGTTGTTGGTATCATTCTTGGAGAGGCTGGTGTCATGGGACTTCTCATCGGTGGTCTTGGCGCGGGATTCATTCTGGCCATATTCCTTGCCAACTCGGGCGGAGCCTGGGACAATGCCAAGAAATATGTGGAGGACGGTCATTTCGGCGGCAAGAATTCAGTGAACCATCACGCTACCGTTGTCGGAGACACGGTCGGCGATCCTTTCAAGGACACGTCAGGACCATCGCTGAATATTCTCATAAAGCTTATGAGCATGGTGTCAATCGTGATGGCCGGACTGATTGTCATGATTCACGGTTGATGATAATATGACGAACTTACAGTTATTATGATAATGAAAAAAGTTACCATTAGAGATGTGGCGAGAGAGGCCGGGGTGTCAGTCACCCTGGTTTCTTTCGTGATGAATGCCAAGATGGGGAAAGACGGACGCTTGGACTGTCCGGTCAACCCTGACACGGCTGAAAGGGTTCTGCAGGTGGCCAAGAGGCTTGGTTACAGGCGGAATAATGCGGCTGCTTCCCTCAGAAGCGGACGTTCTCACTCGATTGCGGTGATTGTCTCAGACATTGCCAATCCTTTCTTTGCGGAGATTTGCAGAAACATTGAGAACATTGCCTACAAGGCCGGTTACACAGTGATATTCGCCAGCTCAGAGGAGAATCCTCAAAAGTTGTCTCATCTTGTGGAAACAATGGTGGGTTACAATGTGGAAGGACTTATCGTGGCGCCTTGCCTGGGAGGTGAACCGGCTCTTGCGAGAGCCTTGAGCATCGGAATCCCTACCGTGCTCATAGACAGGAATATGCCGGGAGACGAGTTCGGGCGTGTCCTTGTCGATAATGTCGATGCCGGCAAGATGGCCACCAAGTATCTGATTCACCAGGGTTTCGGAAAGATTGAGATGTTCACCTACAAGTCTGGTGTGAACAGCCTGACAGACAGGGAGTCCGGCTATGCCATTGCGATGGAGGAGGCGGGGCTTAAGGACGATGTCAGAATCCACAAGATTGAATATGAGGCCGAAGCCGCCAAAAAGAATGTCATAGAAGTGTTCCGTGACGCAGTGAAGCGCGGGACGGAGGCGTTCATCCTTCCGACAAAGAGGATTGCGATGTACGGGTTCAACGCGCTGAATGTGCTCGGTCTCAACCTGCCGAAGGATTTCGCGTTCGTATGCTTTGATGAGAGCGATGTCTATGAGTTGAACAAGCCGGTCGTGCCTCATATCATCCAGCCGATTCCGGAGATAGCCTCCAAGTCGTTTGAACTCCTTCAAAAGATGATTGAGAACAAGGCTTCGGAAGAAGAAAAGACCTCCCTGCTCAAGGCTAAGCTTGTGCTGGGAGGCCGTTTCGGCGGAGAATCGACTCAAGCGTCGTTCTAGATAGTCGTATTGTAGATTTTTTCAGCCTGATCCTTGCGGTAGGCGTCCAGCTTTTCCGAGACGGCAGTGTCTTGGAGGGCGAGGATTTCTGCCGCAAGGATTGCTGCGTTCTTTGCTCCTCCGATAGCGACGGTCGCCACCGGAATTCCTGTCGGCATCTGTACCATCGACAGAAGGGAGTCAAGTCCTCCGAGAGCCTTGGTCTGCATCGGCACGGCAATCACAGGCAGCGTCGTAAGCCCTGCCGCCACGCCGGCCAGATGCGCCGCTCCTCCGGCTCCGGCGATGACCACTCCGAAGCCGCGGCCTTTGAGGCCTTTAGTGTATTCAAACATCAGCTCCGGGGTTCTGTGGGCGCTGATCACCCTTTTCTCGAACTCTATTCCGAACCCGGAAAGAATCTGTTCCGCTCCCGACATGACATCGTAGTCACTAGTGGAGCCCATAATAATCGCTACTTTCAACATAA
>CAVERO010000215.1:0-4103 GCA_963617915.1 Candidatus Methanomethylophilaceae archaeon
TTAAGCCTGCCGCTAGCGTTCATCCTGAGCCAGGATCAAACTCTTCTTTGTATATACACTGTTTTTCCAGTTCGACCCCGGCAGCTTCATTCTTCTAAAAAAAAGAATCAACGCTCTCTTTTTTCGTTCTCGGTACTTTGTTGTACTAATCTTTCAATATTGTCAATGAACTTTCCGTTATTTCCGAAACGGGCTGCAAAGATAGCGACTTTTTCCTTTCCGCCAAACTTTTTTCGACTTTTTTTTCATTTCCCCACAAAAAATTCAGGCTAATACCAGACCGTCGGCTCCGCTCCCATCACATAGACCAGTTCCCCGCCCTTGACGATGTCGGAATATTCAATGTAAGCCTTGCCATAAGGTTTGCCGTTCAGTGTGATGCTCCGGATGTAGCGATTCGTTTCGCTCAGTCCGGAAGCCTTAATCCTGAACACACCTCCGGCGACATTCAGATCAACCCTCTCGAATGCCGGAGCGCCGAACCAGTACCTTGTGGAGGCTGGCTCGACCTCATAGAATCCCAAGGCGGAAAGGACGTACCATGCGGACATCTGTCCGGCATCCTCATTGCCGCAGAGACCGTCGTCGGCGTTCCTGTAGAATTCGGAATATATCCGCCGCGCCAAGTCAGCGGTCTTGTACGGCTCTCCGGCCATGGTGTAGAAGTAAATGACGTGATGGCTCGGCTCGTTGCCGTGGGCATACTGACCGATAAGACCGGATATGTCCGGAGAAGCGTCCTCGCCGTCAATCCTGGAATCCGCAGCGAACAGAGAGTCAAGCCTTTCGACGAACTTCTCCCGTGAGCCGTAGAAATCGACAAGGCCGGAATAGTCGTGTGGAGCGAGCCAAGTATATTGCCAGGCGTTTCCCTCGCAGTAATCATTGGCGCGGTGCTCCGAAGAATATGGATTGAACGGAGTCCTCCAACTGCCGTCAGACAAACGTCCCCTTGCAAACAAAGTAGTGGAATCCAAATAGTTGCGATAGGAATGGCTGCGGGTGCGGAAAAGTTCAGCATCCTCCTTCCTGCCAAGGCGGTCGGCCGCCGAAGCTACGGCCGCGTCAGCGATGGCATATTCCATGTCAAACGCAATCGACTCCAACATATTGTCCGAAGGAATATAACCGTACTTCTGACGGTAGCCCAGCCCCCGGATTGTGTCCAGCATCGTCGTCTTCAGGGCCTCCCAGGCCAGGTCACGGTCAAATCCGTCGAAGCCCTTCACGAGGGCGTCGGCGACGGCGATGACTCCGGGATTGCCGACCATGCAGTCGGTCTCGTTGCCGACCAGATGCCAGACCGGAAGACGGCCCTGCCTTCGGTAAATCTCAAGCATCGAGGCCACCATATCGTTCTCCCTGTCCGGATGCAGGAGCGTCATCAGCGGCATCTGGGCACGGTAGGTGTCCCAAAGGGAGAAGGTGGTATATTCAGTCCTCGGAGCGTCCACATCGCTGAATGTGGAAGGCATTATCATCGTGTGGTAAAGCGCTGTGTAGAAAATTGTTCTGGCATCAGAATCATTTGTCGTCACCTTGGCTTTGGAAAGTTCGTCATTCCAGGCCTTGCGGGCAGCTTCAGCAGTCGCCTCGAAATCCCAGCCGGGAAGCTCCGCAGACATATTCAAAGCCGCCTTTTCCTCGCTGACCGGAGAGACCGCGACCTTCACCATCAGCCGCTCCCCCTCCGTGGTGCGGAAGCCGGCGCGGAGGTAGTTGACTGAATATCCCCGCCCGTCAACTGAATATTCCGTCACCGCAACCACTTCCGCGGAGTCGAACGGCTTCGAGAATTGGGCGCGGAAGTAGATTTTCTGGTCTTTTGCCCAGCCGGTGGAGAATCTGTAACCCTCAATGGTGCAACTGTCTATGACATTGAATTTCGTATCGTAAGCCCTGTCCCAGCAGCCGCCGTTCTCAAGGTCGATGACCACCGCCGAACTGTCGGACGCAGGGAAAGTGTAGCGGCTGAAGCCGACTCTTGCAGTTGCCGTCATCTCGGCTGTGACGCCGTAGCGGGTAAGCGGAACGCTGTAGTAACCCGGTCTGGCGACCTCCTTTGTCCTGTCGGCGAACGACCACATTCCTGTCGCCTGAGCCACAGCTATCGCCTCGGGAGTGGAGTCTTTCGGTTCCTCTCCTCTTGAATATCTCACCGTCCCCACCACCGGCATGACCGTGATGTCGAACAGGTCTCCTATTCCGGTGCCGCTCAAGTGCGTGTGCGAGAATCCGATGACCGTGGAGTCGCCGGAATGGTAGCCCGAACACCAGTCCCATTCCTGCGGGATGCTCGTAGGGCCCAGCTGGACAGCACCGAAAGGCACACTCGCTCCGACGAACACGTGCCCGTGGCCGCCTGACCCTATTCTTGGATTGACGAAACTTGTGTAGTCCTCCGGATCCGCCACGGCCGGAGAGCAGCCCGCCAGAACACCGAGGGCGGCGATGATTACTGTCCCTATAGCTTTCATGGATGATGACTTAATGTATCGTTCCGCTAATATACCGATTCTTTTCCGCCGAAGCAAACTTATGGTTGGGAACGGCCGGAATCTTCTTGACTTTTTTCCGGGTCGCCTGTTGGCAATCCGATTATTATTCGTATCTTGCTCCAAACTGACAGCCAAATATTTATCAGAGATGTATGGCGTTATTGACAACTATCCATCTGAATGGAGTCAGGTCATAAGGACGGCCACGGCCGCTTCGACAGGCCCGGCGACCTCCCGGAACCGCTGGCTCTTCTCCGGCAAGGAGACGCAGTCCTTCCTGAACGCGGGCATCCCGCTCCTCGACTTCGGTGCCCGCATGTACAACCCGGCCATCGCCCGTTGGACCGCAATTGACCCATTGGCGGATGAATATTACAATGTAAGTCCGTATGCCTATTGCCTTGGAAATCCAATCAGAAATATTGATATCTTAGGACTTAGACCGAAGAATGTGTTGCAGATTAAAAAATAATCGGTATATTTGTGAAGGAAGCTTTTACATATAATCTATGACCTAGTGGCTGTGTAATGGTGTTCAGCGTGACTGGCATATAGACGCAACATAGATTGCATCCTATTCAATTTAAGTCTCTTTCTTTTTATCTTCTCTCGATTCTTGTATCTAGTGCTTTTTTTATGATACGAGGCTTAGCTTGGTTCCATTTCTATTATTCCACTATTTACCTTTGTTTTTATCTTTATAGTTATCAGTTATGATTTCACATAGCAGAAAAGTATTGTTTGTCTGGTGTCTGATAATGATGTGCTCGTGTGGTCGCGAGCGGAATCCGGGAGAAGATGTCGGATGTTGTCTGCTTTTCTCCCATAGCCCTTCAGATACTGTCATACTAAAAACAAATTGTTATCTTGCAGAGCCTGAAGTCAATATGGATTGTCCAGATTTGCTGGTTGATGTTCTGGCATATGGACCGCTGAAGGATTCCGGCTCAAAGTACTATTATTCGGCGGCTGATAAAGACATCGAAAATAATCTTTACATATTTATGATAAAGACAACAGGAGAATCTTTTAACGGAGTCATTCCTGTCACGGTTGAGTATAGAACAGAGGTCTGCGAGGGCTTGAGAATTGAGATGTATCGCAAAGATGGTCTTTTTATGTCGGACGTTACAGACTTGGCACGGTTCCATTATGTGTATGACAGGTTCTCACTTGATGAAAGCGCTCAGAACATCCTGATAGCATCTGACGGTAAATCTGACCATAAAAGTGTCAGTAAAATAGACATAGGCTCGAGCGTCAAAGATTACCTGTCGTTCAATCCGTTTGTTTTTGCGCACGCACATTTCATTTTTCCCGAATTGAAAAAAGACATCTTTGACAATGGCAACTATCTTAAGGTGGAAATACGGTTGGCCGGAGGAAAAATATTGACGGCCAGAAGCAGTCCTTGAATTATGCGGCTTTTTCATAACCGAAAATCCCGACCATTTGTAACGTAGTTTGAGAGAGGCCTCAAATAATTCAGCCCCGGGGCAGTTTTTTTGCTCCGGGGCTTGTTTTTTCGGAATGAAATAGATATATTTGTGCCTATGTTTTAATGAATGAGCCATGGCGGAAAAAAGAGTCGTGCAAATACGGAAC
>CAVERO010000216.1:0-3970 GCA_963617915.1 Candidatus Methanomethylophilaceae archaeon
GGCTGCTGGCGTCGGCTTTGGCGGTCAATCCCGAAAAGACCCGGACTTTTGTCAATGAATATATCCGCAAAGGCAATGCCCTGCCTGAAGATGTGGTGAGGCTTTACGTCCGCAAGGCCAGGGAATCTTTCCGGACCGGAAATGTAAATCCCCTGTAGCAGACATCTTTCGGCACTGCGCCTTGAACTTTCTGTCCCCGCAAGGTTGCAGAATTGCTGGAAATTGAATAAATTTGCGGTCGGAATTGAGGTATGGTGTAATGGTAGCACTACAGATTTTGGTTCTGCCAGTTCAGGTTCGAGTCCTGATATCTCAACAAAATCCTTGTAAGTCATTACAAAACAATAAAATACAAAAATCCCTCCTAAAAAACGGGACAGAAACGACATATTCCTTCTTACCAAATCATATCTTATGAAAGGAATTCACATATTCTTGGCCGATGGTTTCGAGGAGATCGAGGCTCTGGCCACACTGGACGTCCTTCGCAGAGGGAAAATCGATGTCAGTACAGTATCCGTGACCGAGGCCGGGCTTGTTACCGGAGCGCACGGGGTTCAGGTCGCGGCAGACATGACTTGGAGCGGATTTCTGGCTTCTGTGACCATGGAAGAAGCAACTTGGAATGATGTCATGGTCTTCCCTGGGGGAATGCCAGGCACAAAGTTCCTTGCGGAAAAACAGGAATTGATGGCCATGATGAAGCGGCACTATGCCGAGGGCGGCACTGTCGCGGCGATATGCGCTGCGCCAGGCCTTGTCGTCTCACAGCTTCCGACTCTGGAAGGAAAGAAGTTCACCTGCTACGATGGATTCGAGGCGGCTCTGACGGCAAAGGGCGGTGAATATGTCAGGGCTCCTTTCGTGGTTGACAGCAATCTGATCACCGGCCGCGGGCCGGGCTGCGCCGTGGATTTCGCACTTGCCATTCTCTCGCGCCTCAAAGGTTCGTCCGTTGCTTCGGAGACCCGGGCGGCAATGATGATATAACCGCTGTCAGTTATTGATTCCGGATCCGGAACAACTTACGGCACGGATCTACCAACGTACGATGACACGCTCTATCCTGCGGGGAACAGATGTCATGACCTCATAAGGAATCGTGTCAAGAATCCCCGCCAGTTCGGTGACGGTAGGATCCTCCCCGAAGATCGTCACGGTGTCTCCGACCTCGGCCGGCACTCCCGTCACGTCAATCATACACATGTCCATACAGATGTTGCCGATTGTCGGTACCCGGTGGCCATTCAGCGAAAAACTTGCCCGGCCGCAGCCAAAACGCCTGTCGATTCCGTCAGCATAACCAACCGGGATAGTGGCCAGACGGGTTCCGTCCGGAGCGATGGTTCCATGCTGGCCATAGCCGACAGCTCCATCTCCAGGCTTAAGCTCTTTTATCTGCAGGATTTTCACCTTGAGCGACGCTACCGGACTCAAGCGGACTTCCGGCAGGGAACTTATCCCATATATTCCTATTCCAAGACGTACCATATCATACTGATACCGGGAAAACCTTTCTATTCCCGCCGAATTCAGGATATGCCACATCGGATGATAGCCGATCGCCTCATCAATTCTGGCGGCATTGTTACCGAACATCGAGATCTGTCCTAACGTAAAGTGATCCATAGCGGGATCCTCGGCGGCGGCAAGGTGTGAATATACCGACTTCACTTTCACTTCGTTATGGAGTTTCAGATATTCAATCAATCCATCCAGCTCACTGGTCATGAACCCGAGTCGGTGCATTCCTGTGTCGAGTTTGAGGTGAATCGGAAAATTCTCTATGCCACGGTTTTGCAAGGTGGTGACAAGAGCTTTCAAGGTGCACAGGTTCGGTATACCGGGCTCAAGGTGATTGTCTATGATCTCATCGAAATAGTCAGCGCCGGCCGTAAGGACAAGAATAGGCAGACTGATTCCCGACTGCCGCAGCTCCATTCCCTCGACAGGCAGGGCGACTGCCAGATAGTCAGCCCCCGCATTCTGCATCATCAGGGCGAACTCCACAGCGCCGTGACCGTAAGCGTTGGCCTTCACAAGCACAAGAAGCTTCGTCGAGCGATTAAGTTTTGAACGAAAATACCGGTAATTGCCAAGACAATTCCGGAGATTTAGCTCCAATCTTGAGAAATCTGTTACGCCGTTTGACATATTCAGTATCGATATTCTGACAAAATTACTGTTTTTTCGCCAAAGTTTCCGCCAAAATATCTATATTTAGATTCTGGCCTGCTACTTGATAAAGGTCATCCCGGTGGGCAATCACCGGACGATTATGTTTTCACCGCACGTAATTGCCTGCTTGCGAAAGTTGAATCTTAAAAAGAGAATATTATGAGTACAGGTTTGATCTGGATAATAATGATTGCAGTGATGATCCTTAGCCAGATTGTCCAGAGCATGCTTCAGAGCAGATTCGAGAAGTATTCACGTGTCCCTACCAACGGTGGGATGACCGGAGCGGATGTCGCCAGAAAAATGCTGTCGGACAACGGCATTTCTGATGTCAAGGTCACTTGCATACCCGGCCGTTTGACGGACCACTACAACCCTCAGACAAAAACAGTGAACCTCAGCGAGGAGGTTTACAACTCTAACAGTGTCGCTGCGGCGGCTGTGGCGGCGCACGAGTGCGGGCACGTTCTTCAGCACGCCAAGGGTTATCTGCCGCTGCGGCTCCGCACGGCTCTCGTGCCGGTCGTCAGTTTCTCCAGCAGGATTGTGCAGTGGGTTCTTCTGGCAGGTGTGATTCTGGTCTCGATGTTCCACAGCTACCCTGTTCTGATTGCTGGAGTGGTTCTTTTCGCATTGACCACACTTTTCAGTTTCGTGACCCTCCCTGTCGAGGTCAACGCAAGCCACAGGGCCGTCAACTGGCTTGAGAACACCGGCATCACCAACTACGAGACCCGCCCGATGGCCATTGACGCCTTGAAATGGGCAGCCTACACCTACGTCATCGCCGCCGTCGGCTCCCTCGCCACCCTCCTCTACTATCTCTCTTTCCTCAGCGACCGGAGGTAAATGAATATGTTCCCTCACCTCCAAGGAGTTTTGCACTGAAGGAAAATGGTCGGAGTATCCGACGCTGTTTGTTTAGAACCCACGGAGCGGAGCGACAAGTCGGCTTCTGCCGACCGGCCGAAGGCCGTTCCGTCCCCCTGAAAGGGGGTTAGGGGGTTGGATGGTCGGAGTATCCGACGCTGGTCGCTTAGAACCCACGGAGCGGAGCGACAAGTCGGCTTCTGCCGACCGGCCGAAGGCCGTTCCGTCCCCCTGAAAGGGGGTTAGGGGGTTGGATGGTCGGAGTATCCGACGCTGGTCGCTTAGAACAGCGTCGGATGACTGTCATCAAGCTGGGCGAGGATACGTTCCATGGCGGCCTCGCGGAAGATGGTCGAGCGTTCCTTGACACCGAAACGGTCACAGTACTCTTTCACTACCGCCAATTCTTTATCGTTCAAGTAGATGACCTGACGATGGGTGCGTCTGAGCGAAGCCTTGCGCATTTTAAGATATTCAGAAGCCGGAGCCGAAGAACTCTGCTTTTTCCTTGCCAAAACCGTATTTCTTTAGATAAAACAAACCGGGGAAGAAGTGGTTCCTCGCATCGGAAGAAACGCAAACGACTTTCCCGGCTGCAAAAATAAGCATTTTTAATGAATTAGCCTCATCATCCGGCAGCTGAGACTCCAACAAAAGAGCCCTTCAAGGTAAGTTAGAAACCTTCAACCTCCGCTTACGGTAAATGATTTGAGAAAAAACAAGACACGTTCACTCACATTTTCAAAGAAGATTCTGAACTTTCGGCAAAAAATGATACCTTTGCAGACACACGAAAATATTCTTTTGTAACTCAAGTTTCGCATTTGCGAAACACCTTATATCCCGTCACGGCAATGACGGAGCAAGTCCCTCCCCCGAGGGGAGGGATTTAGGGAGGGGGTAACGTGAAAGGCCCTGAGGG
>CAVERO010000217.1:0-3854 GCA_963617915.1 Candidatus Methanomethylophilaceae archaeon
ATGTTCTACGACGACCCGGCCCTGAGCCGCGCCGTCATCACGAGGGCTAAATAACGCCGAATCCGCTGAATGACCGGGACGGTGGCGCGGCGCTGGTGCGTCCGCCCCGTTTCGGCTTTTCTGTCGGGGGTCGGCAAAAACATTTTAAGTGCCCCCTTGGTTGAGGACACGGCATCAACACATTAAACAACAAAAAATCATGACGAGAAGATCTTTCTTTGCCGCGACCCTCTGCGCATCGGCGCTGCTCGCGGCCGGCTGTGGGAAAATGGAGACTGACGACGGACTGGCGGCGGACCGCCCGGAGGCCGTGGCCGAGGACGGGCCTGACACCCGGGCCGTGTCCTCCAACGGGGCCTGGATGGCCGGGCTTGACGACTCCACGCCGTTCGCGCGGCTTTCCATCCCCGGGACGCACGACGCCGTCACCGGCGACGGCACGGCGTTCTCGATAGGCAGGACGCAGAGCCTGACCGTGTCGGCGCAGTGGGACCTGGGGATCAGGGCGTTCGATTTCCGTCCGGGCTACCGGAAGGTGCGCGTCAAGGCCTTCAAGTACAGGAACGAGCTTCACGTCTATCACGGGTTCATCCCGACAAAGACATCCTTCAGGGGCGCGGTGCAGACGCTGATGGACAGGATCGACGCGAACCCGTCGGAGTTCGCCGTGGTCGTCATGCAGTTCGAGAACGGCAGCCCTCTCTATGACGACCGCTCCGTGTGGAACTCCCTGATGTGCGAGTTCCTCTCCGGCGAGGACACCTTCCCGTCAAGGTTCCGCATAGACTACCGTCCCGACCTGACCGTGGGCGACCTCCGCGGCAAGATCCTCATCCTGTCCCGGGACGCCTACGCCGACAGCCCGATCACGGGCGGGTTCATCTCCGGCTGGAGCTTCTCCGAGGAGGGCACGACCGGCGCCGTCATCACGGGACGCTCTGCCCAGGGGACCCTCGGCGTGCAGGACTACTACAACGTCGAGAAGCCCGAGGTCAAGCTGAAGGCCGTCTGCGACTTCATGGACTGGGCGGCGGAGAACTCTTCCAAGAATGCCTGGACAATCAACCACACGTCCGGCTACACCGGCCGCATCTCCACCGACAACACCTACCGGCAGAACGCGGCGAACAACAACCCGACCGTCTATCGCCGCCTGGCTGACGGCGAGTGCGCCTCCACCGGAATGATAATGATGGACTGGGTGGGCAGCTTCAAGTCCGGCTGCTACGAGGTCTATGGCGACCTCCTCCCCCAGGCCATAATCGACAACAACTTCAGGCGGTAGCGCCTGCCCCACCCCCGGCGGCGGCAACCCGCACCCGCGCGACCTACAATGTGGACGGCCTGACCGTCGCCGACCACTTCCCGGTCGTGATTGAGTTCAGCTACACCACCAGGAAGTAGGAATATCCCCGCGTGACTGTCAGCGGCCTCGTACCGACAAAGGTGCGAGGCCGCTTTTTGTCTTGAAAAATATGCGGTTATATGCTACTTTTTAGTAACTTTGAGGCGACTGGGGGTGGCGGCAGAATGATGACCTGCGATTTGACGGGACAGGCAAAGACTATATTCCCAACTTAGATATTCATTGTTTATGAGGATCCGAGAGATTAAGATCAAGAACTTTAAAGGCTTTGAAGACAAGGTCATAGAATTCAAAGATAATCTGACTGTGGTCATCGGCAACAACACCGCAGGAAAAACGACACTCCTGAAGGCTCTTCAGGTTGGTCTTGGCGCATATCTCCAATGCCTCGGGAATTTGCCTGCCTGGCCGCAGTTCCGCAGGAATTTCGGGCCGTTGGATGAGTTCAAGGCTTTTGACCCTGTCTTGAGGGATTATATTCCTAATAAAGAACGTCCTCGTATTTCTATTTCCGCTGATTATTTCCTGACTGACAGGGTTCATGACGGGGTGCCTGACCTCATTCCGACTCCCGTCAGATGGTACAGGGAATATGTCGGCAACCACACAACTCATTCCAAGGCTTGTGCCGGAGACTTGATGGCCTTGGTGCAAAAGATGCAGGCACGGAGACATGACGCTCACGAAAGTTCGGTATATCCTCTGGTGCTCTCATTCGGAGCCAAAAGGACAGAAGATGCCCAGATAAGGACTGCTACCAAGATCAAAGAGCGGTCATCCCGGATTGAGAAAGCCTATAAGTTTGCCTTACACGATAAGGTGGACTTTAAAAGTGCGATGGAATGGCTGCGGCACTACGATAAGGACATCAGGGACAAGAAAGAATTCGAAGGGACCCGCGATGCTTTCTTCGAGGCCGTGCTGACTGCCATACCGGCGTTGTCAGAAATAGATTTTGACAATGGTGAGATTGAGGCTGTCGTCAAGGTGTCAGGGCATAAGCCGACACGTCATCATTTTTCCTATATGAGTGATGGGCTTCAATCAATGATAAACATTGTGTCCGAGATAGCGCACCGATGCATTGAACTGAACGGCTTTCTTGGGAAAAACTCTGTCAGGAATACCCCCGGAGTGGTTATGATAGATGAGATCGATCTCTACCTCCATCCGCATTGGCAAAGGCATGTGCTGCAAGATTTGACCAAAGCGTTCCCCATGATTCAATTCATAGTCTCGACACACAGCCCGTTTATAGTGCAAAGTCTTAAAAAAGACCAGCTTGTAAGTTTTGATGACGGGGTGTTGGTCGCCGGTGAGCCGTTCAAGGAGAGTCTTGAGGACATCGCTTCCTTAAGAATGGGACTGGAACAACAGTTGCGCAGCAAAAGGTTCAATGAAATGGTGACCTGTGCCGAGGAATATTACCAACTTGTCAAGAACGGTACTGCCGGAACAAAAGGGGCGGAGGATATAAAGAGACGGCTGGGCGAGATAGAATCCGAGTTTTCTGAAGACCCCGCCTATGTCGCACTTCTGAAGGCTGAAAAAGGAAGAATATGAGGCCGGTGGTAAAATGGAATGTTGGCAGGATTGTCCTAAAGCCAGATGGAAAACAATGCGCTGTTTGTGCAAGGTATGACCCGTATTCGGATGCCAAGCCGCTGTTGGAATTGAATTTGGGCGCATATTGTTCCTATTGCGAAAACGCTTATCATCTTTCGCGCGATCTTGCAGTCGAACATATTCAGCCCAAATCATTGTATGGAGGTTTGGCGACATCTTGGGACAATTTCCTGCTTGGGTGCAATACGTGCAATGGAATGGACAATAAGGGAGAGAAAGATGTTGTCCTGACGAGTTGTCACCTTCCTCATAAAAACAATACATTCCTCAGTCTGACATATAAAGAGGGAGGTGTAGTTGAGGTCAATCAGGTCCTTGCCGGCGTTTCAAGGCAAAATGCGGAGCGTCTTCTGAATCTGATAGGGCTTAATAAGACACCTGCGGAATCAAAACCGACGGATAATCGTATTCGTAAAAGAACCGAAGATTGGAATCTGGCTAAAAGATATCTGGCAAAATTTGAAACGGGCAACTGCGATGTTGAGACGATCATCAATTTGGTGGAGGCAAGAGGAGGTTGGTCAATATGGTTTACAGTATTTGCGGAGGCCGAATGTGACGTGGTCTTGGCAAGGCTGATAAGTGACTTCCCGGGGACTTGTGCCGCTTGCTTCGATTCCCGCAACCATTACGCCCCGATTGAACGTAATCCGGGACTGGAAGACCCTGTATAATCATAAAAGCATTTACCGATCGGGATAGATATCGGTTTCGAGAATGCCATTTTTGCCGCATGTTAGCACCTGCGTTTTTTGGCGGGAAAGAATAATATTCATTATCTTTGGGAGTTGAACATTAAAGGCTTGTGATTATGGAGGCGAAAAGGATCAGGTATCCGATCGGGATACAGACGTTCAGGAAC
>CAVERO010000218.1:0-3845 GCA_963617915.1 Candidatus Methanomethylophilaceae archaeon
GAATCCACCTTACTGGCATATTGCGACCTCGATATAACATCCATAGTGCACAAATTGTTTCCCAAAGATAGTTTTATTTCCTATAAGAAACAAATTTTAAGCATAGTTGCTTTTCATCAACATAAACGCCAAACGCATCAATCCAGAGTGATTCCCATAGTTTCGACATGATTGCGAACCTCTATTTATCACACGGGAAGTATTGCAATCGTGGAGGAAAAACCATATCTTCGCAGAAGTCAACGACATTTACTGATGATGCCGAACCGTAGCTCACATAGTGACAGACAACCTCTCGCTCTCTTCGGGGGGGGGGTATTGTGTTCTAAATCAAGAAATTATAGTATAAAATCCAAACAATTGGGGCGCATGCTGAACGCACGTGCCCCGCATTTCCGTGTCAACATTCCAACAAGATTATTCCTATGAGACCAACGATGAAAAAGACAATCCTTTCCATTACGGCGGTGTTCGCCGCCATTATCGGCATAACTGTTCCGGGCTGCAAGTCCGAACCGGCCGAGATTCGGGTAAGTTCCGTTTCCGTCAGCCCCACAAGCCTGACCCTCACGGAAGGCGAAACCGGCAGGTTCACCGCCACTGTCAGCCCAGCGGATGCGGATGACAAGACCGTAACCTGGAAATCAAGCGCGCCGGACATTGTCTCCGTGGGTGGAGACGGCTCCGTGACGGCGTTGAAACCTGGCGAGGCGACCGTCACCGTCACCACGAAGGACGGCGGCAAGACGGCGAACGCCAAAGTGACCGTCAGAAGTAAGACCATAGCCGTGACGGGAGTTTCTCTCGACAAGACTTCGCTTACGCTGACCGAAGAGACTTCCGAGACCTTGACCGCCACAGTGAAACCTGAAGACGCGACCGACAAGAGCGTCAAGTGGAGCAGCGACAAGCCGGAAATCGCTTCAGTGGACAACTCCGGCAAGGTCACCGCCCTCAAGGAAGGCAAGGCCGTCGTCACCGTCACCACCGTCGATGGAGGCAAGACAGCTTCCTGCGAGGTGACAGTGGAACCTATAAAGGTCACTGCGGTCACTGTCTCACCGGACAAAGTGACCGTTCAGGAAAACAAGAGTTTCAAGCTTTCAGCCGTCTGCACTCCGGAAGAAGCGCCTGACAAGGCTGTGATCTGGAAGAGCATGGACACCGGGGTCGCTACCGTGGCCGAAGACGGCACCGTCACAGGCATCAGACAGGGTACGACACAGGTGCTCGCGATGCTCAAGTCCAACAACTCGGTTTTCGGAAGATGCGACATCACCGTCACGGAAGGCGACAAGCTCCTGACAGCCATCTCGTTTGACAAGACCGCCATAACGACCCTCGTCGGAGCGGCCGAAATAATAACCGTGACCTTCACCCCGTCCGACGCCAAGGACAAGTCTCTGGTCTGGACATCGGACAACCCGTCCGTGGCCACTGTCACCGATAAAAGCACCTATGCAACGGTTAAAGCCGTTTCTGTCGGCACAGCCACCATCACCGCCACCTCCAAAGATGGAGGACACACGGCAACCTGCGCCGTGACAGTAAAGAACAATGCCGAAGACATCTATCACGCCAAAAACAATCAGATATACCTTAACAATGCCCGAATATCCGAGGGTGAAAAAGTCTGCATAGACGGCAAAGACGTTTACTGGCAAGACCGCGAGTCGGGTGCGCCTATAAGGACCGCAGTTCCATATAGAAACGGAACGAAATGGTCCGATGTCAACGTGTATGGTTCAGGGAATGTTAATGTTATATCTGACAAAGTCCGGAACGGCACAGGCTACTATACCGCCGCTGACGGAAATGTCGTAAAACTTACAAAGGTCTATGCGGACGGCAGCTATGCACACTTCTTCCAGACCGAACCGGCAGAGCAAGTTTTCGACCCTACGGATATAGTCGTGTCTTCGAAAGGCGACGCGTATCTGTGCGGAGAGATAAAGGTAGGCTTCGGAGAGTATGCTTATAAGGTCTGGAAATTCGCCGCGGACGGAACGGGTTCCTCATACAGTCTGGACAACAGACCGCTGAGAATGGCGATAGACGCCGACGACAATGTTTACACATCCACCACCTATGGAATCTACAAGGGTACGGAACTGTACAGGAAATTTGACAGTTTCATCCCTGATGTCCCTATGACGTGGAAGAACGGCCATCTTTACTACGCTTATGGCAACGGCAACCGCCTGGAGATTTACAAGGACTCCGCGCTGCTTTACAGCATCGAATGCAGTACGGAAACAGATGCCCGTCCTTGCCAGATCGCTGTGTCGGCGGCAGGAAATGTCTATATGTCAATGTTAAGTAACAACAAGATTTACAAAAACAATCAGGTACTGTTCGAGGCTGTCGGCACCGGAATCCGTTATCTGGCGGTGATGGACTGACAGACAATCCCGTCAGTCCCCGTACAACTCCCGGAAGAACCTGCCCGAAACCCCGAATCCACCCTACTCCCCGGATCCCCCGGCACGAGTAGGGTGGTTTGCGTGTGTACAAAGCAGTGGACGGATTTCAGTTCAGAAATCCGAACAGCCAAAGAGGGATTTTGTTGCCGTTCCCTGTTTCTATCGAATCAATAGCGAGAAAACTGTCAGCCTCATCCTTGATTTGCTCAAACGATTTCTTTCTGCCGCCGACTTCGAAAAGGTATTTTCCATTGACTTTGAAATCCCCTTTATTCGGCAATGAAACGCCGTGTGACTGCGAAAGCTGGTTCATAAAGAACGTTTCCCTGATGGTTCCCGTCGGGGCATTTGGACTCAACGCATACATCATGTTCGTATTGTCCAAATAAAGTTTGTCCGGGGCAGAGATGTGCTTCAGGGCTTTTGCAGGGGTCCTCAGCATTGAAATCAGTTTGGCGTATTCAAGGATGTTCAATAGTTTCAGACACTGTTCGCGACTTGTCTGCATCTTTTGGTAGAACTCATTCATCTTTGGGATGAAAGGCACTTGATTCGCCAGGATGACCATCAGCTTCTTTAGTTTCTGAAGAGTATCATACTCCACATCCTCAATTGCAGGGATGTCCATGTCTATAGTTTGGGTCACGACTTCTTGAACTCTGGACAAATACCCGTCTCCTTCCTCCTTGTAAAACGGATAATACCCGGATTCCAGATACTTCTCGAAGTAGGGCAGAATTTTGACTCCGGCCGTGATGTCGGAAGCAATGGAAACATGGTCGGACAATATCTCTTCCAGTGTCAGAATACGATAATCCATCACCCCCTCAAACGCAAGATATTCCCTGAAGGAAAGCCCGTTCATATCGTAGGAACGCAATCTTCTTGACAAATCCCCCTCTGCTGTCCTTACCCTCAGAATCGATGATCCGGTATAAGCTATATGAAGATCCGGATAATCGTCATATATGTTCTTCATTACCTGCTGCCATCCCTTGTATCTGTGTACTTCATCGAGAAAGATATGGCTTCCACCGTGAGTATAATGATATTCCACAAGATCTGTCAGGTCATTTGTGGTGAACCAGATGTTGTCAAGCGATACATAAAGAACTTTGCTCCTGTCAGGGAATGATTCCTTGATGTGCTGAAGTATCAAAGTACTCTTTCCCACGCCCTTGGGCCCTTTTATGCCAATCAAGCGATTGTCCCAGTTAATCTTATGATACAGAGGCCTTTTGTAGTCTAAGGAAATCCCTGAAATCTTTCTGTTGGAGATTTGATACAAGTAATCTAATGTCACCATAACAATACCAAAATATTTTTTTCAAAGGTAAAAACAATATTCGAATATTGTTCTATGGACAACGATTATTTTGCGAATGCCAAAAAGAACGGTTTTATTTGCAACGATTTAACTTA
>CAVERO010000219.1:0-3812 GCA_963617915.1 Candidatus Methanomethylophilaceae archaeon
TAAATTTAGGCCAAAAAGACGAACAAAAGCACCAAGTTATTTTTTAGGAATCACTTAAGTATTGCAGAGCGTTTTCTGATTTAGGAAACACCAAAGATGCTTCAGCCGATCTGAAAGAATGGATAAAGCAGACGATGGTATTGCTTCAAGAGAAATTAGAACACCAACTACAATCGGATCCTACAATTGAAAATGATCCAAAACGTTTGATGTCAGTGGCATTTAAAACGCATCCAGAGGCGTATTTAGAAGGTAGGCTGCTTAAGCTTAGTGTCGGCGACAAATTAAAAATCATCTTGACGGTAGAGCACGAGGATCTTTTTTCCAAATTAGGCAGAAATCAAATATATGAGGTGGTGAAAGCTCAGATTGATTACTATATCAAACATCCAGATGCATGCATAAAGGATGCTTCGGATATAAAAAGAAATTGGGGCAGTATTAAACAATCATTGTATGACTATTGTTCCGGAATTACAACAAGAAGCGGTTCGCTTGATGTTAATCAAGAGAGGGTTAATGAACTCCGTGACATTCTCTTTGAAGAAATAGTAAACTATTTCTACGATACGGTGGATGGTTTTGCAATAGATTATTAAATCGCCTTTGTGATGTTCAAGAAGTTGTTGTTTACTATTCTCCTTACTATGGAGTTTTCGTCTTGCTACATTACGATTGGCGAGAGGGGACACCATCAGGGGCAAGCTGATTTTGAGGTTAATGCATATCTTGTTGAGAATGGAATCGGGGAAAGATATCGTCCTTGGAAATTAGTGCTGTGCTCAAATGAAGAGTGGGTACTTGTTGCTTGGGATCTTGAAGAGCCAAGAAATACGTTCTTTTTTAGTCCGGACGGAGGAAGGAATTGGGAATATTATTCAGAACTTGATGTAAACCTGGTTTGTGAAGAAATATTGATGTACAATGATGTTTTATTTTGCGCTGTCCGTAACTGTAGCTGGGGCTTGACACCATCCGCCAAGTCCAGTAGAATTCTTCAGTCAAAGAATCATGGTCTAAAGTGGAAGGAGTTGTTGGTTGTTGATGGTAATGTGGAGCATTTGATGGTTGTTGACAGTACAATATCTTTTCAGTTATGCACCGAGGAAAAAGAAGGTGGAAATGACACTTTCAAGATTAATCATACTATTCACATTTCTAACGATATGGGGGCGAGATGGAGAATATTGAAGCCTGACGTCCCCTTTACCTCGGCGTTCTCTGGTGATAAAATCATAGTTGGGGAATATGGAGACAGGAATACTGTTTTGGAAATATCGCCTGCACTGTCTGCCGTAGATACGATTCATACTGATTTTTATTCTATGGTGCAGATCATCAAGGGCGAAGACATAATCGGAGCTTGGAATGGAGGGAAGGCAGATTATTTCCGAATAGTGAGTGATTCATTGGTCTTTCTGTCAAGGATAAGATTCGAGAGGCTATTGTCAGATTATATTCCGGAAGAAATATATCAGAGCGATGATATTGTTTATACCTCTGTTTTACGATCAGGCTATGCTCCGAAGTATAGGATGTTTGCTTCGCACGACCGAGCCGGTTCTTGGACACCGGTGTCCACAAGAACAGAGATTGATAAGCAACTTGACAGCATTTGGACACCAGAAGGCGATGCGTGGTTTATGGCCGGGTACAAGGACAGGATGGTGTCGTACTGTGTGGGCTACAAGGACGGGCGGCGGCAGGATTTCATCAAGGTCATCAAGCCTAAATGAGAAACTCCGGCGACCTGCGCTTCGCGCCCTGTCCGGGTAAATGGTCGGCAGAGTCCTCGCCATTGTGTTCGGCTTATAAGAAACATAACGGAGAGGTTTTTATGTGGTTGTCTTGGATTTCAGATAACTTGGAGAATCGTTGGCGATTATTGGCGTGATGGTTTCCTTTTCTGGACAATGAGAGCTTCATCACTACCTATCAGGCGACTGACTTGGATTTTTACTTTCCTATCTTTATTGGATTGGTTCTCGTCCAGAGAAATACATATATGGTATGGGTCAGAAGCATTGAGAGCCATCTTGAACCATTCGCATTCTATGTATTTAATTGAACCATCCCAATAGTCTTTCATATTAGCATTGTTGTTGCTGTGATCTACATCTGACTCGGAATAGTCATACAGCATCGTAAGGATTATTTTATCGGCATTGATAATGACATCTTGTGCTTGGTAATCCACCTCTATGAGATGTCTTTCCAGTTTTATTGGATCCTTGCTGTCGCAGGAAGCGCACATGATACAGAGGACGATATAATAAAAGAACCGTTTCATAAGGGTAGCGTCAATGTTTTTAGTATGCGTAGTTGATGGTTTTATAGGATGTTCCTGAAGGCACATCGTATGTGATTAACCTGAAGTGCCAACGGTATGAATATCTTTCGGAAGTATTGTCTAATGATGGATCGTCATATCCTTCAGCCTTGGAAGGATTGAGACAAGTCGTGGAGAAGTAACCATTAGACAAGCCTTTCCATCCAAAGTTGAAATGAAGGAGATAGTTGTAAGAATCCGTGGAAGAATACTTCGCCCCATCTATCACCCACGAGTGCCCCTTCCAGAACTTCTTTGGAAGGGCGGAGATGAACACGGGCTTGTTCTCCGCCAGCATATCGCTTGTGGCCTTTTTCATTGAATAGGTAAAATCAGATGCACTGTGTTTCACCACATTGGCGTAGTTGAAATCCTGCATCCTTCTTTTGATTTGTTCAGGTGTGATGGGTGTGAAAGATGCCTCTGCTATCTTATTGACGAAATAGTAAATGCTGCCCATCAATCTTGCGACATCATCTTTGCCTTTATCAGACAACCAATCGGCAAAAGGGGCTGATTTCATTTCGCTCCAGATCAAAGTGTCACCGTTTACAATAAGATTTTGCGGATATTCATTATGTGTGGCAATCATAGCCATTGCCGTTGTAGAACAACCGGTTAAGGCCGACTTCTTTTTCCCTACTTTATTCCAACGATAGCAATACTTATTGTAAGGGGGATTCTGTCCCCATGTGGTATTCAGCAACGGCATTTTGGTTGTGAATCTTGTAACACCTGCGGATAACTCATCACCCTCAGGTGGCATCCCTCCATCATCATGGTCCTTGTCATCATATTCTTCCTCAACGCCGTTGCGGATGCATTCGGAAATGAACCGCGCCTCTGAATCCGAAGAAGAATAAAAGTCGTCATCCTCCTTGCAATAATAGCCGATAGTGTCAATTGGGTAATCATCCTGATCGATGTCTTCAAGAGGTTCATCGTCCGTGCTGAAGATGACGGTCAGGTCATCCTCGATCTGCCCGCTCTCTGTGACGGCGACAATGTCGGCGACAGAGGTGTTGGCACCGAGGACAGCGAATCCTTCCCCATCCTCGAAGTTCACCAGATATGCGCTTGGGGTTTGTCTCCTGTTTCGCGGGCCGCCTTTGTCGCGATATGGTCATCGCCTCCGAAATAGGTTGATACGGAAGCGATTTTCCGGGGAGCGCCAGACCTTGTCGGCGGCATGTCTTTTTCACTCGATTTGAGAAACTCAGACAATAAGGCCAGAGCGTCTTCCATAGGAATCAACCGTTTTTCTGCGGTCGGCTTCGGCAGCGGAGCCATTGAGTAGGAATCGTTGCCTGTCCGGCATGAGAAAGCCGACAAAGAGAGTAGCGCGATCCATAAAAGAGACTTTACACGTTGCATCTTAATTACTGGTTTATATTATTGTCTGTGCAAATTTACAAAACGTTTTTATATATTTTGAATTAATTCCTCTCTTTTATTACACGGCCTTTCCGGCCATTTTCATCTT
>CAVERO010000220.1:0-3801 GCA_963617915.1 Candidatus Methanomethylophilaceae archaeon
AGCTTAGTTGTGTAACAGTCGGCTCCGCCGCCAGATTACACAACCCCGATTATGTTAACTATCTCTGTCAGTGCGAGTTCGACCGTTGGGTGCCTCGTAGCCCGCGAGCCGGAGGCGGCTGGCGACAGCGTGCTTCCTTCAGGGGCTAACGGCCTCCAAGCCCGTCAGGAAGCACGGGACTTCCGGCGAGGAGTGCTCAGGCTTGTCCCTTGTCAGAAGGTGAGTGCGTAAAGAACGGTCAGTCTCTCATCTTGTGGCCGGAAGTCCGAAAGGGTCGCCAGCCTTAGCAGCGAAGCTGCGGGCCTGCGGAGTGAGTTCTTCAAGCCTTCGGGCAAGCCCTCGACTTCAAGAACTCCCTCCTCCGGCAAGGTAAGGCGCGCTGCGCCTTGTGCTCATCACGCTCGCTTCTCCTCTCCAGAAGTGTGCTGCATTGCGCTGACGCTCCATTCCGCACACCTCTTCCGAGGGCGAGCGGAAAGGCGAGACTGCTTCCTGCGTTGCACTCCGGGCGCAGACTCACACAGCGGAATCGCTCCGCTCCCTGTTATGCCGGGCCTATACGCTCCAGGGACTTCGGTGCGTCCGTTGCGGCTGCGAGTTCTACGCGGAGTCTGCCGAGACCTGCGGTCTCGTCATCCTTGCCTGCTCCGACCTCTCCGCCTACACTACCTCACCCAAGTCCCTTCCGCCGGCCCGGCCCTCACGTGCGAAGATGGATGGCATCGTGCTTTCATTCGCAGTCTGTGCCTGAGCCGGAAAGACCGTCATCCCTCGCTCGAACCTTTGTGCTTCCGGCTCCTGACGCGCCTGTCGGCTTGTCTGCTCAACTTTCCCGTCCAACTGCCGTCACGGCTCACGCCGTCACGACAGCCGACCGAAAAAGTTCGAGCGGGGGAATATGCACACGCTTGTACATTGTCCGAAATTGCAGCGTCTTCGCCCGCGCGAGGCGTATCACAGGATAAAAATCTGCAACAGGGAGCAGCGGACGGCTTTCGCCGCCGCTGTGGGCTTGCTCTTGGGAAAATACCCTTATATTGCGTCCACGCTCCGAGCTTGCTCTGAGATAGGGATGTCATTAAGACTTGTAACTGGCCGGAGCATCTTCAATATGCCGAGGTTTTATCCGAATACTCGCTTCAGCGACTGCTGGGCTTCCGTCGGGAACGTCACGTTCTATCATCGTGACGGGATTTGCTATTTCCGCTCGAAAGCATATCCGGAGTTCGCCGGTACGGCTGAGCAGCTGGAGAACCTGGAACTGCACCGCAGGGCGCTGCGTGCCTGGCAGGGACTGGGGCATCAGGTTCAGGAAGCATGGAGGAAGAATGCCAGATGCGTCGCAGCGCATCGGCCTCCGTTCGACAGCAGAAACCACATCAGCGGGTACAATCTGTTCGTCTCCACCTATCACGGGTTCGCACAGCTGGGTGACGAGCACGTGCCGGAGCCTCAGGAGTTCGTCCCCTTTCCTGTTTTCAGTCTGGATTTCCTCGGATGCGGCGGGTCTGAGGAGAGTGAGGTTACATTGAGATTCCGCCTTACACTTTGCGGGACGGAGGAGTTCTCCAGATACCGGGTTCTCTGCAAGGTTCAGCTCGCGGAGCCGGGGCACGGCAGAAATCCAGGCAAGATGAGGAACGCCCTCTCCCCTTCAGTTCCGTCAGCTGCGGTATCGGAAATCTCCCTTTCAGTCAAGGACTGCCGGTGCGTCCTGGGTCTCCCGCTCGACACATACCAGCTGCATCTGCGCTACATCCTTCTGGACTCCGTAACCGGCTACAGGTCGCAGTATCACAGCCTGAGCACCCTGATAAGCCTGTAGACCAGACGTTTTGCTGATGTCGGCAAGACGTTGACTTATTGTCATTTTTTATCAGATTGGAACATTTTTTGAGGAAAAGTGTTGCGGATATCGAAATTATAGCGATATTTGCAATGCTCATCTGATGGCAGAAGGAGTTTCGGGACTCGCATGACTTGGATTCATCGCGAGCCCTGTTGTTTTATAGCACCTCCGGCAATTTTTTCTTCATCTTCTTTTTCATCATCTTCTCGGCGTAAGGCTCGTTCAGATAATAGGCGGTGAGAAGCCGGAAATGCTTCTGACCGCGCCTGTCAAAGACTATGACATATTTCTCCCCCTTGTCGTAAATGTATGTATGTCTCACATCTTGACGCTTCTTTCCGTCCCATTCTATGATGGTGAAAACAGTCAGGTTCTCCGGGGTAAGCTCGTGAATGTGGTGGTTTATCCAATGCAGCCTGACGGAACGCCGGATGTCGAACTCCCTTTTAGGCGGCAAAGGATTTCCGACCTCGTCCGTCTGTTCGAACTCACGGGTCGTCAGATGGATGAATGACATATCCATCTCCAGCTGGCCGTCCTCCGCCTTGATGGGATGAACCGGTATCCCGCGGAACTTGAAATCCGGATTGTCCTCGATGTCCCTTACATATATCCGCTTCAGCGAGGCATTCATATCCCTCAATGACCCGACCAGTTCCAACAGCTCGGGATACTTTTTCAGCAAATTCAACGGCATAGCTATTTGAGTCTGATAAAGAACAGGTTGAACTTTTCCTCATCCTTGTAGGTCGAGCGGACAAGATCCATATTCGAGTATCTCTTGACAAGCTCTACAATCCCCCTCTTGTACTTGGAATTTCCCGGGAGGTTTCCGGACTCAACCCTGAGGTTGTAGTTTATAGCGCCCATCAGGACATCGGCAAGCTGGATGAACTGACTCTCGTGCGACCTCATAAACTGAAAATTGCGGACGTTCGAGCCGTGTCCGATATACTCCTTGAGCTTCCGGAGTTTCAGATGGCTGCAAGTGTCCTTGATGTCGAAATACATATTGTACACATTCTCGGCATCGGAGGTCGGATAATGGAGAAGCTGGTAGTACATTCTGAAATAGAAGTCATTGAACGTGTATCCCGGTCTTGATTCGTCAATCTCTGACTTCTTGACAACTATTGCGCGGAACTTCAAGTTCGAGCGGAAGAAATATTCCACGAGTTCCGAATACATCGGTTCAGTCTTGCGGTTGATGTTCGACCATTTCATCTCCCCGTCAAACCCGTATTTGTCCTTGATGTCGTTTATGGCGAGTTTGGCTTCTTTTTTCAGCGGATAAGGGACGCTGACATATCCCAGAAGCATATAAGGGCAGCCGTCATTGGGCAGATGGGTGCTCTCGTCACAATAGATGTTAAATGTCTTCTCCATACAGTCGTGTATAACGTTGCCAAATTTACGAATAATCTTCCATACTCCCATTGGAGCGTCATAGAAATCCGGCAAGACAACGCATAGAACGGCAGGTAAAACCATTTCTGTTCCAGCACGTTATCCTTTATTTATCTTCGCTCTCAGAATTACTCCCACAAGTATTTGAGAGATGAAAGTTCTGCCATCAATTGCATTCAACGACTTCTCGGGTTCGGCCGGAGACGTGACCGCAAAGTCCACCAAGACCGGCACGGTTCTCACCGTCCGTCCGTTCCCGAGCAAAGTCACTTCTTCCGCGCAGAAGACGAAGAGGAACAGCCTCTCCGCCGTTTCCCGCGCATACAGGAATCTGAATGATGACCAGATGGCCGGATGGGCAGCCCTCGCCGAGCATATGAAAGGCATCTCCACGTTCGGGGAGGCGGCGAAGATGACGGCGCACAACGCCTTCGTGCGCATCAACACCAATAGGGCGCTCGCCGGGATGCCGGCCCTTTCCAATGCTCCGGTCTATACCTCCGATGTCCCCGAGGTGGACTATGACGATTTCTGGGTGACTCCCG
>CAVERO010000221.1:0-3774 GCA_963617915.1 Candidatus Methanomethylophilaceae archaeon
CTGCAAATGTAGTGATTGCAAATATAAATCACAAATAAAATGTTGAATATGACTGAAATATTTACTATCTTGACGGATGTTTTGGGCTTGCGCACAATGCTGAAAATGCATCAAGGGATTAAGAATCATTGGAATACAGTTATAATTTAAAAGTGATGAATATGATTTCAGACAAAAGAAGAATCATTCTGACCCTTCTTCTGGGTGGGGTGGTTGTCGCCGGTTCCGCCCGTCCGGCCACCCGGCTTGCGGCCACAGAGTCTTTCCCGACCGTTGAGCTTTCCCCGGTTGCGGAGTCTTTCCCGGGCGCCGAGTCTTTTCCGGTCGCTGAGCTTGTCGAAGCGACTGCAAAGGCCACTTCGACGGGCTCAGTGACCAGTCCGACAGGCTCAGTGACCAGTCTGACAGGCTCGGTGACCGGTTCGACAGTCCCGGTGACCGCCAGTGCCGGCCCGGAGACCAGCAAGACCAACGAGGCGAGACTGTTGAGATTCCCGGCCACAAACGGCACGGATGTGGTCTTCTCCTACGCCGGCGACCTGTTCACGGCTCCGCTTTCCGGAGGCGAGGCGCGCCGCCTCACATCGCACATCGGCTACGAGATGTTCGCCCGTTACTCGCCCGACGGAAAGACAATCGCCTTCACCGGGGAATATGACGGCAACCGCGAGGTTTACATCATCCCGGCCGGGGGCGGCGAGCCTGTCCGCCTGACCTACACCGCCACCAACGGCCGCGACGACCTCGGCGACAGGATGGGCCCCAACAACATCGTGATGGGATGGACGCCCGACGGGAAGGACATCATATTCAGAAACCGCACCGGCGACGGTTTTCCCGGCAAGCTTTGGACGGTCTCGGTGAACGGCGGGATGCCGAAGGAGATTCCGCTGCCGGAAGGAGGCTTCTGCTCCTATTCGCCTGACGGAAAGAAACTTGCCTACAACCGTGTGATGAGGGAGTTCAGAACCTGGAAATACTACCGCGGCGGAATGGCCGACGAGATCTGGGTCTATGACGGCAAGAAAGTAGAGCAGATCACCGACAATCCGGCACAGGACATATTCCCTATGTGGGTCGGCGACGAGATTTATTTCGCATCCGACCGCGACATGACGATGAACCTCTTCGTCTATAACACAAAGACGAAGTCCACGTCCAAGGTGACTTCCTTCGATGACTACGACGTGAAGTTTCCTAGCACCAACGGGAAACTCGTTGTGTTTGAGAAGGGCGGCTACCTCTACAAGCTTGATCCGGCCACGAAATCCACGGAGCAGATCCACATCACCCTCGGCTCCGACCTTGTCTATGCCCGCTCCGAGAGGATGAACGTCGGCAAGGTAAGGCGCAACAGCTACAGCCTTTCCCCGGACGGGAAGAGAATGGCCGTGACAGCCCGCGGAGAGGTCTTCGACGTGCCTGTGGGGAAGGGCATCACGAGGAACATCACCAAGAGCCCCGGCTCCAACGAGCGCGGCGCCGACTGGAGTCCGGACGGAAAGTACATTGCCTTCATCGGTGACGGAACGGGGGAGACGGAGGTCTATCTCTACGATGTCGCGGCCGGCGGAGAGCCGGTGCAGGTCACCAAGGACAACGACACCTACATCCGCAGCCTGCAGTGGAGTCCGGACAGCAGGCATATTCTTTACACCGACCGCAAGAACCGCATCGTAGAGGTGGACCCGCTTGCCAAGACCGTCAGGACGGTGCTGCAATGCCCGGAGCAGGAAATCAGGGATGTTGAATATTCCCCTGACAGCAAGTGGCTTGCCTACAGCCGTCCGGCTCCGAACAAGATGAGCGTGGTCTATGTCCTCAACCTTGCTTCCGGAAAGGAATATCCTGTCACGGAGAAATGGTACGACTCCGGATCCCCGAAATTCTCGACCGACGGCAAGTACTTGATATTCACTTCCGACCGGGACTTCCGTCCGATTTACAGCTGGATTGAGTGGAACTATGCCTACACCGACAGGAGCGGAGTCTATATGACGATGCTCGCCGACGGCACGCCTTCTCCGCTCCTTCCGACCGACAGCGAGTCAGCCGCGGGTTCGGATATTCCTGAATCAGAAGAGGATTCCGCCCCGGCGGCGGCTGACGGGAAACCTTCGAAGGGCGGCAAGGGCTCAAAGGCTCCGAAGGCTGCGGACGAAGCGAAGGCTTCCGCCAAGAAGGCCGTGGATGTGAAGATCGACGTCGAGGGTCTGGTTGACAGGACCGTCAAACTCCCGGTAGGGAGCTCCCGCTCGTATTTCTGCGACGGCAAGAAACTCTGGTACAGGGACGGCCGCGGCACCCAGGTGTTTGATTTTGCGACCGGTAAGTCCGAGCAGTGTTCCGAGGGCGCGGTCATCTACCGTCCGGGCGACAAGAAGGCTCTTTCCACAGCCAAGGGCAAGTGGACAGTGGTCAATTTCCCTGCCGCCAAGGTTGGCGGAGGCGAGGCCGTGGACGTGGACAACATGTACACCACGGTGGACTATTCCAAGGAGTGGCCTCAGGTCTTCGACGAGGTCTGGAGGGCTTTCCGGGACGGCTACTATCTTGAGAACATGCATGGCCGCGACTGGAAGGCCGTCAAGGAAAAGTACGCCGCCCTCCTGCCTTACGTCAAGACCCGCCTTGACCTTAACTATGTGATCGGTGGGATGATCGGTGAGGTCGCCAGCGGCCACGCCTATGTCAATCCGGGCGATTACCCTAAGCCTGAGCGCATCCCGATGGGACTTCTCGGAGCCAAGATGAGCAAGGACAAGAACGGTTACTTCAAGATAGACCACATCTACTCCGGTGCCGTGTACAGGAACGAACTCCGCTCGCCGCTCACCGAACCGGGAATGGACATCTGCGAGGGCGACTTCATCACAGCCATTGACGGCCAGTCGCTTAAAGATGTTGACAACATCTACAAACTCCTCGTCGGCAAGGCCGACAAACTCGTCGAACTGACTGTGAACAAGTCTGCCGCCGAGGGCGGACGCAAGGTCGTTGTCAAACCTATCGCCGATGAATATCCTCTTGAACATTACGAGTGGGTGATGAGGAACATCCGCACCGTCGAGGAGAAGTCCGGAGGCAAGGTCGGCTACATCTATATTCCTGACATGGGACCGGAAGGTCTGAACGAGTTCGCCCGCTGGTACTATCCTCAGCTTGACAAGGAAGCCCTCATCATTGATGACCGCGGCAACGGCGGCGGAAACATCTCCCCGATGGTCATCGAGAGGCTTCTCCGCAAGGTTTACAGGATGACGATGAGCAGGACTTCCTCCCAGAACGGGACAATTCCGGAGGGGACTCACACCGGCCCGAAGGTGCTGCTGATCAATAAATATTCCGCCTCCGACGGAGACCTCTTCCCGTGGAGTTTCAAGGCCAACAACCTCGGAACCGTGATCGGAACGAGAACCTGGGGCGGCATCGTGGGCATCAGCGGCTCGCTGCCTTACATGGACGGGACCGACGTGCGCGTGCCTTTCTTCACAAACTACGACGCTGCGACGGGGCAGTGGATTGTCGAGAACCATGGGGTCGATCCTGACATCCTGCTTGACAATGACCCGATCAAGGAATATGCGGGTGAGGATCAGCAACTTGACAAGGCCATCGAGACCGCTCTCCGGCAGCTCAAGGACCGCAAGCCGCTCCCTGCCACCCCTGCTCCACGGACCTTCAAGGACTTGGGACTGCCTCAGATCAAGTAAGAAGCTGTTTGATTTGTTTGAAATGTTCTTTGAGGTGAAAAATCTTCATCTTCTTCCCGCT
>CAVERO010000222.1:0-3752 GCA_963617915.1 Candidatus Methanomethylophilaceae archaeon
TTTGTTTGAGAAGAAGGAGTGTGCCGGTGGCACATGACTGATGAACAAATAAATTTAGGCCAAAAAGACGAACAAAAGCACCAAGTTATTTTTTAGGAATCACTCAAACAAATCAAACCAGCTTCTTGGCAGGTCTTGAATCGCTGCGTTTCTCTCCGGAGCGCAACTTGGCAATGGCTTGGGAGCAACAACGCTCCAGCGCGGAAAGGAAACTTTTCGGCCACCTTCCTGTGTTCCGGTTGTGGTCCCAGTAGGGCATGATCCTACGACCCCCTGATTATGAGTCAGATGCTCTGACCAACTGAGCTATGGGACCGGTCGTTGTCCGCTCCAAGGCACGGACATAACAGCGGCTCAAAGTTACCAAACTTTTTGGAAACGGCAAAACACTTCCCGCTATTCGGACTCATTTTTGAGCGCTGATGAACTTTCGCGCCGTTTCCCGCCGCCCGCGTGAGCGGGGGAGTCATAAACGCTCACTAAGAAAAGAAAAACGGACAAACCGTCATTTCTGATGATTTGTCCGCTTTGGCTCCTCAAGCAGGACTTGAACCTGCGACCCCCTGATTAACAGTCAGGTGCTCTAACCAACTGAGCTATTGAGGAATTTCTGTCAACCTTCAGGAGGTTGTTCCTTTCGGGAGTGCAAAGGTACAACAAAAACTGGTTAATGCAAATTTTTTTGTAGTTTTTTTTGTGTACCTTTGTGACGATTTCTCGGAGGAGGAAAATGGACATAGATTTGTTTTCAGAGATGGTCAGGAACTTGATTCTTGACAATGATGAGGTTACGTTGCCGGGCTTGGGGACATTCGTTTCCGAGGTGATGCCTTCGTCGTTCTCTGACAAGGGGTACACGATCAATCCTCCTTACCGGAAACTGTCTTTCAGGCAGCGCGGCTCCGGAAACGACGGGATGCTGGCGGAGTTTTATGCCAAGGTCAACGGGATGGAACTCGACACTTCCGGAAGAATACTGGATGAGTTCATTGCAGGGTTGAGGGCGACGCTTCAGACGAAGAAAGTTGTGGTCTTCCCCGGGCTCGGACGCCTGAGGGCTACCAAGGAGAACGCTTTTTTCTTTGTCGCCGACGAGGATCTGGACATATATCCTTATGGAGTCGGACTTGAACCTGTGTCGTTGAAGACGCACGAGGAGACCCCTGACGAGGTGGCGAGGAGTGTGGCGGCGCTTCGGGAACTGGTGGAGGATCCGATGCCGGTCAAGGAACCGGTGGCATCGGTCGCAGAGCCTGCCAAAGCTGCCGATGGGGACGGCGCTGAATCTGCCGCTTCGGTCACTGAGCCTGTCGAAGTGATTGAGGATGATGCTGACAAAGAGTCGCTCCGACAGGCATGGCGACCGGACGAAAAGATTCGGCTTCCAGAAGAAGAGGTTCGGCGGCCAGACAATGAAGAAACAGTGACGGAGGAAACGAAAGAACCTCATACGGGGAAGAAGCATGGATGGAAGGTGACTGCGATAGTGGCGGCAAGCGTGGTGGGAGTGGTTTTGTTGGCTCTTGGAATATTCCTTCTTCTCGCCCGCATCGCTCCGGACTTCATCGACTCCATCCTCTACACTCCCGAGGAACTGAGGATAATCAATCATTAAGACTATGGAAAAGGTTAGCGTCTCGGACAACAGGTTCAGCACCGACATAACGGTTCCGTGCTACGACACGGACGCTTCGTTCCGTCTGAAGCCGGCGGCGTTCATGGACCACGCCCAGGAAATGGCGTATCTGGCCGCCCAGGCTCTTCATTTCGGTTACGATGACCTCCAGAGGCATCACACGGCCTGGGTTCTGTCCCGGATGCGGATTGACTTCCTGAATCCGCCGAAATGGACGGACGAGACCACACTCTACACTTGGCACAAAGGTCAGGACGGACTGTTTTTTCTGCGCGACTTCGAACTGCGAAGGCGGGGAGACACCGACTTTGCGGACAAGTCAAAGGCCTTGGTGCTGTGCACGTCGTCCTGGATAGTGATGAATGTGCAGACCAGAAGGCTGGTGCGCAGCGATGAGGTTCTGAATATGGTTCCGGCGACGACCCAATGCCCCGACAATGCGATTCAGACCCCGTGCGGAAAGGTCGTGATGCCGAAGAATACACCTGCGGAGGAGGCCGGACGCCACAAGGCGGCATATTCGGACATCGATGTGCTGGGGCACACCAACAACGCCCGATATGTGGTCTGGGCTATGGACAGCATAGACTATGCGGAAGTAGCCGGCAGCCCGGTGAAGAGCATCAGCATCAACTTCATCAAGGAGACAAAGCCGGAGGAGGTTGTCAGAATATTCAGAAGCGCCGTGGAGAATGACGGCCGCCGGACATATTTCATAGAAGGCAGGATTGAAGACAAACCATGCTTCTGCGCGCGGATAGATTTTTAAGCGTATAGATATTATAGATTGATATGCGAGATTTGTTTCTTGGGGCGGGGATCGCCCATTCCATCCTGGTTTTCGCCGTAGTGGTGGCGACGGGACTGTATCTTGGAAAGTTCAAGGTCAAAGGTGTTTCCATCGGTTCGACCTGGATTCTGTTCGTTGCCATCATCCTGAGCCATTTCGGCCTCAGGGTCGATCCGACGGTGCTCAGTTTCATGAAGGACTTCGGCCTGATTCTGTTCGTGTTCTCGATAGGTCTTCAAGTCGGCCCGGGATTCTTCCATTCGTTCAAGAAAGGAGGGCTCCAGCTCAACCTGCTGGCTGTCGTGCTGGTGCTTCTCGCTGTCGGCGTGACTGTTGCCATTCACCTCATAACGGGTGAGAATCTCATGACGATGGTCGGTGTGATGTCAGGTGCCGTCACCAACACCCCCGGACTCGGCGCCGCGCAGCAGACGATGGCGGACTCGATGCGGGCGGAGAATTATCTTGCGTCCGACATCGCCACCGCGACCTCCGGACTGGCTTCCGCCTACGCCGTGGCCTATCCTTTGGGCGTGCTCCTTGTGATAGGTCTTATCATGTTCTTCAAGGCTGTCTTTAAAGTTGACCTTGACAAGGAAAAGGATGAGCTTGACAATGCCGACGGCAGCGAGGATGTTGCAAGGCGGATGCACTGTGAGGTGGAGAATCCGGCGGTCTTCGGGCTGACCATCAAGGAGGCCACGAGAGACTTGGGCAACTCGATTGTGATCTCACGGATGCTTCGGGATGGGGTCATGTCGGTTCCCGGGCCGGACACGGTTCTCCAGAAAGGGGACAAACTCTTGATAGTCACCTCGCAGAAGGATGTTGACTCTGCCAGGATAACCTTCGGAGAGGAAGTCCCGATGCATCTTCAGGACTGGGAGCAGATGGACACCAAGATGGTCAACAGGAAGATCACCGTCACAAAGTCCTCCCTGACAGGAATAACGTTGAGGAATCTCAACATCAGGGCCAACTACGGGGTCAGCGTCACCCGTGTCATCAGAGCCGGTGTGGGTCTTGTGGCGAGACCCAACCTCATCCTCCAGATGGGGGATGTACTCAGGGTTGTCGGACCGGAAGTCGGAATCGGAGAAGTGGCCAACCTTGTTGGCAACCAGACCTCCACGCTCAACCGTCCGAACCTCATCCCGATCTTCTTCGGAATAGCCGTCGGAGTGATCTTCGGTTCGATTCCTATCGCCATCCCTGGCATTCCGCAGCCTATCAAGCTGGGACTTGCCGGCGGTCCTCTCATCATCGCGATCCTGCTCGGCTATTTCGGGCCGAAGTGGAAGATCACGACCTACACGACCCAGAGCG
>CAVERO010000223.1:0-3615 GCA_963617915.1 Candidatus Methanomethylophilaceae archaeon
GTTAAGTGATGATGAAAAAATAAGTTGGTAAGGTTTTGTGAAGGATTTTTGCGGATAAATTTGTTTGAGAAGAAGGAGTGTGCCGGTGGCACATGACTGATGAACAAATAAATTTAGGCCAAAAAGACGAACAAAAGCACCAAGTTATTTTTTAGGAATCACTAATATGGTAGTGACTGCCTAGAATGTAAGGTTTACGCCGAAGGTGAAGCTTGAGACCGCAGGAACGCCACAGTAGTCGAAGCCTACGGATGAGGAACCTCCGCGGCCCGCTCCTGACGCTGCCACCTCAGGGTCTCCTTCATAATTGGTGAAGAGGAGAAGGTTGTTGGCGATGGCAGAGACAGACGCTCTCTTGATGACCCTGGTCTTCTCCAGGAGTCTCTTAGGAAGAGAGTAGGAAATTGAGAGCGTACGCAGACGCAGCGAATTCACCGTGGTGATCCAGTTGGCGGTCTCATAGTTGTACGCCCCGGTGTAGTAACTCTTTATGATGTTGTAACCGAGCATCTTCTTGCCGTTGTATTCGTAAACCTGATCCGGGTACCATGTATAGGTCTGAGGGTCCGAATAGACGGTGTCGTCGCCTGTGCCGCTGATTTTCTGGACACCGGTGATGGTGAGAGGCCGGTTGCGGACATCAGCGGAGAACTGGCTGGTGCCGGCGAGGGTCATCGCATACTTGGTGCCGTTGAACACGTCACCGCCGATGCGGAACTCCCAGAGCATGTTGAAAGAGAGGTTCTTAAAGGTGAAGGTGTTGTTCCAGCCGCCCGTGAGTTTGGACTCGCGGTTTCCGACCTCGACGGCTGTGGATGCGCTCTGGGTAGGCATTCCGTTCTTGTCCACGATAAGGTCACCCTTCTTGGTTCTTGCCCACTCCGTACCGGAAATGGCCATGAAGTTACCGCCCGAGAAGGAGGCCGCCTTTGCGCCGCCATACTGTACATCGGTCACATACATGATGTCCATGCCCGCAGGCAGTCCGTCCATTGTACCTCTGTTGCCGGCCACGTTGAGAGCGGATTCCCAGACGAAGTCCTTCCTCTCAACCGGTGTCCCGGAGAGCGAGAACTCGATACCCTTGTTATAGACATTGCCCGCATTGATGGAGCAGAATATGAAACCCGTGGACTGAGGGCCGCGCGGGCTGAGGATCTGGTTGTAGGAGTCATTGGTATAGTAAGCCACGTCCAGCTTCAACCTGCTCTGGAAGAAATGGAGTTCCAGGCCGACTTCCGAGGACTTGCTCATTTCAGGAAGGAGGTATGGGTTGCCCCTGGTCCAGGTGGCTCCGACACCGGTCTTGCCTCCAAGATACGTTCCGACCGGCCAGAGAGCCGTGTTGGTCTCATAAGCGCCGGTGTCCTTACCAACCTTGGCCCATGACGCGCGGAGCTTACCGAATGTGAGCACATCGTCATTCATCAGACCGCCGTCCTGCAGGAGCTGCGTGAACACGAAGGATCCGCTGACCGAAGGATAGAAGTACGAGCGGTTCTCCACCGGAAGCGTTGAGGTCCAGTCATTTCTGCCGGTAGCGGAGAGGAAGACGGTGTTCTTCCAGTCGAGGCGCACTTCACCGAACACTCCTACAAGACGCTTCTTGGAAGCGGAATGCTGGAATTTCTTGTTGTCGGTGGTGGCGTTCGCATAAGAATAGAACTCAGGAACCTCGAAGTTCCAGGCCATCTTGTAGTTGCGGTCGGTTTCCGTGTTGTCCGTCTGCATTCCGGCCATAAGGTTGCCGTGGAAGTCACCTATGGACCGGCTTGCGTTGACCATAAGGTTGTGCGAGAGGTATGAGTACTTGAGTGTGTTGTCGCTCATCATACCTTTCTGCCATACCTGCTTGATGGCACCCTCCGGCGCGATGCGGGTGGAATTGACGGTGTTATAGGTGTCGATGCCAACGCGATAGTTGACAAAGAGCCACTTGGTGATGTCCGCACGGACATTGATGGAACCGGTGAATCGCTCTGTGTCATCCTGGTAGCTGTTCTTGTTCAGAATCCAGTAAGGGTTGTCTCTTTCATCCCAAGGGTCAAGACGGTCACCGAACATACGGTAACGGCTGCCGTCATCGTTCTTCCAATGCGTCATGTCATCGGTTGGAGACCACATGTAAACAGCGCCGAGAGTACCAGTGCCTGAAGAACCGTAAAGACCCCCTGAAGTAAGGGTACGGTCGGTGTGGGCCTTTGAATAGGCGGCATTCACACTGAAGGTGAAAAGATTAAACTTCTGCTCGCCGTTGAAACGGAACGTGGTCTTGTCATAGCCTGTTGTGGGAACGATGCCGTCCTGCGAATAGTTCGAGGCGGACAGGAAGAAGTTGCTGTCCTTATGGCCGCCGGAAATGCTGAGGTTGGTGTCCCAAGTGCCAGCGGCGTTGAAGAAGTCGCCGATGTTGTCGTAGATCCGCGTGTCCGAGGAGACCTTTTCGCCCCAGGAGTTGTAGGCGAAATCATTGAACGAGGTTCCGGTGTAGTTGCCGTCTTTGTCATACAGGTCTTCCAGATAACCTCTTTTATACTCATTCTGTGCCGCAGGAAGGGACTTGGCCCAGGAGGTGATGTACTTGGTGTTGAGGTTCACCTCGACAGCGCCGTCCTTGCCTTTCTTCGTGGTGATGAGCACCACGCCGTTCGCTGCGCGGGAGCCGTAGAGAGCGGATGCCGCAGGACCTTTGAGGATGGACATGTTCTCGATGTCCTCGGGGTTGATGTCCATGATACGGTTTGAGGAAGTGGAGTAAGCCGACCCCTGTCCGTCGAAAGCGGAATTGCCGACCACCTGCGAGGAGTTGTCGTAAATGATGCCGTCCACGACGAAAAGAGGCTGATTGTCACGACCTTCCGAACCGGAGGTTCCGCCGCGGAGGATGATCTGCGCACCCGACCCGGCGGCGCCGGACGACTGGGTGATGTTCACACCGGCGATCTTGCCCGACAGCGAGCTGATCGCGTTGGCTGTCTTGTTCTTCATGAGCTCGGAGGCTCCTATGTCCTCCACAGCGTAGCCGAGGGACTTCCTTTCCCTCTTGATTCCGAGGGCGGTCACAACCGACTCGTCAAGCAGTTCGTTGTCCTCAGCGATGGTGACGTTCAACGGCTGTCCTTCATAGACGACCTCAACTGTCTTGTAACCGATGCTTGAGAAGACAATCGTGGCTCCGGGAGCCACATTGGAAAGAGAAAAGGTGCCGTCAGGACTGGTCAAGGTGCCGTTTGACGTACCTTTCACCATCACACCGATGCCGACCGTACCTTGGCCGGAAGCGTCCACGACCTTTCCGGTAACAGTACGGCCCTGTTGTTGGGAGGCGGTCGCCTCCGATAGCGAACCGGCCTTGGATTCTGACGCGAACGAGGTCGTTCCGGCAAGGAAAGACCCTGCAAGCATCATAGCGAGAAAGGCGTTCGTTCTGTAAGCGCAATTCTTTTTCATTGAACAGAAAATATTATAGAAGTGAATAATAATGAGCTTCGGTCGAAATATATTAACAATTTCCAATAAGTGCAAGAGATACTTGAGCCATAATTTCTTTAAAATGTTTTTTAGAAGCTGTTTTGATTTGTTTGTTTGAAGGTTTGAGAGTGAAAAACTTCAGGT
>CAVERO010000224.1:0-3606 GCA_963617915.1 Candidatus Methanomethylophilaceae archaeon
ACCTGAAGTTTTTCACTCTCAAACCTTCAAACAAACAAATCAAAACAGCTTCTAAAACTACCTCACGCTGAATGCGAAGACGCAGTGGCTGGTGTAGGTTTCACCCGGGCGGAGAACGGCTGACGGCCACTCAGGCTTGTTCGGGGTGTCAGGGTACTTCTGGGACTCAAGGCAGATGGCGGTGCGGTGGCCATAGACTATGCCTTTCTTACCTGTTACGGTTCCATCCAAGAAGTTGCCGGCATAGACCTGCACGCCAGGCTCGCTGGTATATTCCTTCAACACAATTCCTGTCTCAGGGCAGTAAACCTCAGCGGCAAGAACGGTGTCGTCCCCCTTGGTGTCGAGGACCCAGTTATGATCGAAACCCTTGCCGTTGCGGACCTGCTCGTTGTCCGAATCAATGTCGTCACCTATCAGCTTGGCCTTCCTGAAATCGAACGGAGTGCCCTCAACGGAGGCGATCTCGCCGGTGGTCATGAACGTCGAATCCACAGGAGTATAGCTGGACGCGTTGATGTACAATGAGTCAGCCGTAATCTGATGGTTCGCCGGATCCCCGGACAGATTGAAGTACGAGTGGTTGGTCATGTTGATGATGGTCGGAGAGTCGGTCGTGGCGGAGTACCTGATGTCGATGGCGTTGTTCTCGGTAAGGGTGAACGTCACATTGGCGGTAACGCAACCAGGGAAATTCGCGTCACCGTCAGGAGAAACGATTTCCAGCTTCAGGTGCGAGGCGTCGGCCTCCAGAACATTGAAGACCTTGTACTGCCACCCGTCGGGACCGCCGTGCAGACAATGCCCGTAATTATTTTGAGGCAGTTGATACTCAACACCATCCAATGCAAATCTGCCACCGTTGATGCGGTTGGCGTAGCGTCCGATTGTGGCGCCGAAGTCTGTCTGGTTGTTCTCCGGGAAATAGTCAGAGACTTTGTCGAAGCCAAGGACAACATCCTTGTAGTCGCCGTTCCTGTCAGGAACCGTCACGGAGACGATCCTGCCGCCGAAATTGGTGATGCAGACCTCCATCCCAGACTTGTTGGTCAAAGTGTAGAGACCTGTCTGCGCACCATCACGCTCGGCCTTGAAGTTCTCCGGGTCAAGACCCGACTTTGTGAGAGAAGGTGTCTGTGCGCACCCCGCTACGAGCGCCGCCACAGCGAAAAAAGAAATAAGACTCTTCATGATATTATGTAAATATACTAACCGTTAAGCGATGATGAAAAAGTTGTTTTTTAGGAATCACTAACCGACAACGGCTCCATTGTTAAGGGCCTCCGCCGGAGTGATGAACCTCATCTTGCCGTCGCCCTGCTTTGCCATCAGAATCATTCCGCGGGACTCGATTCCACGGATTGTCCTCGGTTTGAGGTTGGCGAGAATGCAGATCTGCCTGCCCACCATCTCCTCCGGGGAATAGTATTCAGCGATACCGGACACGATCGTCCTCTTGTCGATGCCGGTGTCAATGCTGAGTTTCAGCAATTTATCCGTCTTGGGCACACGCTCGGCCGCAAGCACGGTCGCAGTGCGGATGTCCATTCTCTCGAAGTCCTCGAAACTGCACTCGTCCTTCTGAGGAGCGACCCTCTTCGCGGCCTCGGCCTTTTCGGCAGCCTCTCTCTCGGCACGGATGGCTTCAAGGCGGGCAAGCTGGGCGTTGATAGCATCGTCCTCGATCTTGGCGAACAGCAACTCGGCGGCACCGATCTCGTGTCCGGCCGGAAGGATATTCTCATTTCCAAGGACATCCCAACCGAGGCATACGCATTTTCCTGCTCCAGGACAGGTCGGCTGCGCCTCGACACCCGAAGCTGACACCGTGTGCAAAGCCTCGCCCTCACCTGGCGCATAGGTGTTGACAGTCTCCTGCTCGCCCTTGCGGTGGTCGATACCGGCGCAAAGGCAGACTCCGAGCATCTTGCGGAGCTTCTCGGCGGCGAACGGAGTGAATGGCTCGAACGCGACCGCAAGGTCCGCGCAGATCTGGAGACTGACGTTCAGAATCGTGGCGCAACGCTCCATGTCCGTCTTGGCCACCTTCCAAGGCTCCGTGTCGGAAATGTACTTGTTGCCCACACGGGCGATCGACATCGCATCCTTCAGAGCCTCGCGGAAATGGAATCCGTCGAGGTTCTTCTCAAGCGAAGCCTTGAGCGCAGGAATCTCCGCAAGAGCCGCCCTGTCAACATCCTGCAACTCACCACACGCCGGAACCTTTCCCTCGAAATATTTGTGAGTCAGCACAACAGCGCGGTTCACGAAATTCCCGAATATCGCGACAAGCTCACTGTTGTTGCGTGTCTGAAAATCCTTCCAGCTGAAGTCATTGTCCTTGGTCTCGGGAGCGTTCGCCGTGAGGACGTACCTCATCACATCCTGTTTGCCCGGGAACTGCTCCAGATATTCGTGAGCCCAGACAGCCCAGTTGCGGGACGTGGAGATCTTGTCGCCCTCAAGGTTGAGGAACTCGTTGGCCGGCACATTGTCCGGAAGGATGTAGCCGTCGCCGTAGGCCTTGAGCATCGACGGGAACACGATGCAGTGGAACACGATGTTGTCCTTGCCGATGAAATGCACGAGACGGGTGTCCTCACTCTTCCACCATTTCTCCCACGACTGCGGAAGAAGTTCCTGTGTGTTGGAAATATACCCGATCGGGGCGTCGAACCAGACATAGAGGACCTTGCCCTCCGCACCCTCGACAGGCACAGGCACGCCCCAGTCGAGGTCGCGGCTCACGGCACGTGGCTGCAGACCGCCGTCAATCCAGCTTTTGCACTGACCATAGACATTGCTCCTCCACTCCTTGTGCTGACCGAGAATCCATTCACGGAGCCACGGCTCGTACTGATCCAAAGGAAGGTACCAGTGAGTGGTCTTCTTCTTTATCGGTTCGGCTCCGCTGAGCTTTGACTTAGGGTTGATAAGCTCCTCCGGACTCAGCGTGCTTCCACACTTTTCGCACTGGTCGCCGTAAGCCCCCTCGGCCCCACATTTAGGGCAGGTTCCCACTATGTAACGGTCAGCGAGGAACTGCTTGGCCTCAGGATCGTAATACTGCTCGGATTCCTTTGTGATGAACTTTCCCTCATCGTACAACTTGCGGAAGAACTCGGAAGCGTTCTTCCCGTGCACCTCGGAAGAAGTGCGGCCATAGATGTCGAAGTTGATTCCCAACCCGGTGAACGAATCCTTTATGACCTTATGATAGCGGTCCACGATGTCCTGGGGAGTGCAGCCCTCCTTGCGCGCCTTGATTGTGATCGGCACGCCGTGCTCGTCGCTTCCGCAGACATAAAGCACATCCTCACCACGCATCCTTAAGTACCTGACATAGATGTCCGCAGGCACATAAACCCCGGCCAGATGCCCGATGTGAACCGGCCCGTTGGCATAAGGCAACGCACAGGTCACAAGTGTTCTCTTGAATTTCTTTTCCATATCCATGATTGTTATGTGATTCCTAAAAAATAACTTGGTGCTTTTGCTCGTCTTTTTGGTCTGAATATATCCGCAAAAATCCTTCACAAAACCTTGCCAACTAAGAAGCTGTTTTGAATTAATTCCTCTCTTTTATTACACGGCCTTTCCGGCCAT
>CAVERO010000225.1:0-3579 GCA_963617915.1 Candidatus Methanomethylophilaceae archaeon
TTAGGGAGGGGGTAACGTGAATTGATCGTTCCGTATGATGCTCTCTGAACGTGAGATAAGGCGTTTCACCACAGGCACGTAGTCACTTGCGATTGATAAATTATGAGGAATGACATCACGAATGTGGTTTTTGATTTCGGCGGGGTGGTCGCTCCGGCGGACCTTGGCATTGTGATAGGAAGATTCAAGGCGATGGGACTTGAGAACATAGAGGATTATCTCAATCTTGTCCGCCAGCGGGGTTTTTTCGGGGATTTCGAGGCGGGTCTGATTGACGCGGAGGAGTTCCGGACCAGAGTCAGCGATGAAGTCGGCAGGGAAGTGAGCATGGAGGAGTGCCGGGACGCCTACATGGGATTCTTTTCAAGTGTCCCTGAAAGGAACCTTGAACTGTTCAGAAAGCTGCGCGCCGAGGGCTACCGCCTTTCTCTCCTTTCCAACACCAACCCGTTCATCAAGCAATGGTTCACGGGCAAGGCCTTTGACGGCCACGGCCATTCGCTTGATGAATATCTTGACAGCATGTACCTCAGCTATGAGCTGAAGGTCATGAAACCGGATGAACGGATATATCGCCTGATGCTTGAGTCCGAGAATGTCGCCCCGTCCGGAGTACTGTTCATTGATGACGGCCCGAAGAACGTCGCCGCCGCCAAGGCTCTCGGCATCAACACCATTCAGGCCACTAACGGCGAAGACTGGACGGAAGCTGTCCTTGATTTCCTTGGCCGGGATATTCCCTGTTGAATATGAAGACGTTTGCTCCGAAGGTTCTCCCTCTCGTCCTTTGCCTGTTTCTGTCCGCACCATCCCTTCCGTCAAAGGACAAAGATACCGTGGTCAAGACCGGACACTCGTTCGTGCCTTTCCCTCTGGTCGGTTTCGACGGAGCCAAGGGCTTTCTGTTCGGCGGACTGATGAACGTGTACAACTTCGCCGACGGCTCGGCTTACCCCAATCCGAAAAGCAGCGCCTATATCGAGGCTTCCGGCTACACGGGAGGCAGCAAGACTTTCGTGGCCTCATTCGATTCCGGTGAACTTCTCCCGGGTGTCCGGATGAATCTTGCGTCCAGCTACTGCTCGGACAACGCGATGGAATTCTTCGGCTTCGGAGGGCGAAGGACGTTCTATGACTCCTCTCTCCCGGACGGATTCTACAAGTACGACAGGTCCACGCTCAACATCAAATCCGATTTTTCCGGCAGGATTTCCGGCCACCTGTCCTGGGAGGCGGGCTACCACTTCAACCGATTCACTGTAAAGGACTACCATCCGCAGGATTCCGGTCAGGAAGTGTCCTTGTTCGGTCTCTACAAGGCGTGGGGGATAATCCCGTCCGAGGATGTTTCCAAGGGATATTCCTCCGCGCTGCGGATGGGTCTTGTCTATGATTCCCGGGACTATGTGGGTGTGCCGACCAAAGGCGTTCTGGCCGGAGCGCATCTTATCGCCGCTCCGAAGTTTCTGGGATCGTCGGAATCCTACCTCAAGGTCCATGCGACGTTGAGGCATTATGTGCCTGTGGCAGGAGAGAATCTTGTCTTTGCCTACCGTCTTGACTATCAGGAGTTTCTTGGTGACGCACCGTGGTACGCCATTCCCTATTACACCCCGGGCGGCCCGATTTACGACAACGCCGCGTTAGGAGGCTACAGAACCGTCCGCGGCTTGATGTACAACAGGGTAGCGGGGCCGACAGTCGGTTTTGTCAACGCCGAGCTGCGTTGGAGATTCGCCGGGCTCACATTCTGGGGACAGGACATCGGGCTGATGCTCAGTGGTTTCTGCGATGGAATAAGTGCCTTGAAGTCTTTCGGTGTCACTAACCGCACCGGCGCGTACCCGGATTATTACGCCAAACTAATCGACCCCTCCAGCTCCGACACGCTTCACCTTTCGGCCGGCGCCGCTTTGAAATTCATCCTCAACCGCAACTTTGTCCTGAACATTGAATATGCCCGAGCCCTTTCCGCCCGGGACGGTGCCGGCGTGCTCTACTTCAACACCGGCTTCTATTTCTAAACATCTTCCAAGCCGCCCGGCTGGAGGGCGTGGTCGGCTCGGAGGAGTACGACCTCCACGCCACCTATGCCATCGCCTTCCTGAACTTCCCCTCGAAGGCCATCACGGGTGTCGGCGGAAGGTAAGGCGGAAGGTAAGGCGGAAGGCGAGCAACATGCCCGGCGGGAAATCGCCGCAACTATGAAGGCCAAAGGCATCGATGCGGGAACAATCGCTGCTTGCACAGGCCTTTCCGCAGAGGCAGTCGAGGCACTTTAGCCCACCCACCACCTGCCTTGTACAGTTCAGTCAGAAAGCCACAAACTACTGTGTTCTCTGGTCAGTCCTCATCCGACGGGCCGAGGAACGTCCGGACCGATCCCTATTGAGAATAACTCTTGCAGGAACAAATATCTTTTGCAGGGGTTTGTTTTCGATGGAAAATTAGTATATTTGCAGTCCGTTTCCGATTCTATGGGCGGAAACGGGGAATGGTTCCGTAGCTCAGCTGGATAGAGCAACAGATTTCTAATCTGTGGGTCTAGGGTTCGAATCCCTACGGAATCACAAAGGCGGGTGGCTGAATCGCGATCACCCGCTTTTTTTCTCCTTTGCCCGGAGGTGGCCCGAAAAAAGCAACAGGTTATTTTTTGAAGGTTTCTAAATTGCTATATTTGCCTTCGGTGCTTCGTTGTGGGGAACCCATGCGATCCTGCCCTTGTAAATTATTAGGATATGAAATTCATAAGTTGGAATGTGAACGGCCTCAGGGCGTGCGCCGGAAAAGGCTTTGACGAGGTGTTCAATACCCTTGAAGCGGATTTCTTCTGCCTTCAGGAGACAAAGATGCAGCCGGGACAGCTGGATCTGGAGTTTCCGGGTTACACTTCGTACTGGAACTCGGCCGAGAAGAAAGGCTATGCCGGCACGGCGATATATTCAAGACACACGCCATTGTCAGTGACGTATGGCATCAGCGTGGAGGAACATGACCACGAAGGACGCGTCATCACCCTTGAGATGCCGGAGTTCTACCTCGTCTGTGTTTATGTCCCGAATTCGCAGGATGGCCTTCGCAGACTGGACTACCGGATGCGGTGGGAGGATGATTTCCGGAAATATCTTGCCGGTCTCGCCGACCGCAAAGGTGTGGTGGTCTGTGGAGACATGAACGTGGCCCACAATGAGATGGACATAAAGAATCCGGACACGAACCGTCGCAATGCCGGCTTCACCGACGAGGAACGCGGCAAATTTTCGGATCTGCTGGGCTCCGGCTTCACGGACTCGTGGCGGCTCCAGCATCCGGATGAGGTGAAATATTCCTGGTGGTCTTATCGTTTCCGCGCCCGCGAGAAGAATGTCGGCTGGCGTCTGGACTATTTTTTGGTTTCGGATTCCCTGAAGGACAGAATCACAGCGACGGAAATCCATTCTGAAATCCTCGGCTCCGACCATTGTCCTGTCGAACTCGATCTGGATGTATGAGACTCAAGTTTCGCATGTGCGGAACACTCTATATCCCGTCACGGCAGTGACGGAGCAAGTCCCTCCCCCGAGGGGAGGGATTTAGGGA
>CAVERO010000226.1:0-3530 GCA_963617915.1 Candidatus Methanomethylophilaceae archaeon
AGGCCCGTCACGGCGCCGGCTTCTACGGCCTCCTCACCCGCTACTTCGGCAAGTAACAGCACGCTGATAATATGCACAATAAGTAATCTCCTTTGGTTGCTTAACACTAAAGGAGATTATTTATATTATTATCGTTCTATCAATTATACAGCAGGGTAGGAATAGCTTCGGGAATCGTTCCGGAAGACACGCCTCAATGCAGAGTCAACACATTCGTCACGTCACAAACACGGAATACTGCTTAACGGGCATCCCTTGTCACATTAATAATGGCATTGCACTCATCACATCCAGACATAGGTTACTGAGGAAGAAGAGAATGAACCTTTAGAATTCAATACGGAATGATACGGTCGGCATTACAGGCAACAGTGACAGTTCCATCCATTGGTCGGAATCATCATCGTACATCAGAAGGAATGGATTATGTCTGTTCAGACTATTGTACACCCCTGCTTGCAACTTATAATTAATCTTCCGGGAAGCGCTCCTCCAATTCCTGAAGTATCCTATGTCAAGCCTTATGTAGGCCGACATCCGAAGATTGTTGGGGCTTTCATCAAAATATGGAATCAAGTATTTGTCATCGTCAGGCGTGATACTCTCATAAGAATATAGTCTGTAACTTTCCCAATGGCCGCTTTGCAGTGTGAAAGCAGATCTTATTCCCTGTTTCGTTTTCCCGGTTCTTCCGAAGGCATATTCAACCGACGTATTCAAGACATGGCGTCTGTCAAACTTTGCGGGAAAAGGATTGCCATTGTTAATGTTCTCGAACTCTCTTTCCGTCTTGGAAAGGGTATATGCAACTCTTGCGGAAAGGTACTTCCCGGTATAATCATAGAGAGCCTCCATCCCGTAGGACAACCCCTTGCCGACTTCAACATTATCTTTCCATCCTGCGAATGATGCGCTGAATATGTTTGCGGCATTGGTGTAATAAACAAGGTTATCCATTATCTTACAATATCCCCCTACCGTGACCCTGTGCCCTCTGAACGATCCTACCATTCCAAAATATCCCTGGTATGCGGACTCGTAAGGAACAGTGTCATCAGATGGCACGATTAGATCCATTGACCAGCCAAGCGGCATTCCCTCAAGAATATGATGAAACTGCGCAACCTTGTCTATGGTGGCCATGAGTTTGATGCCGGGAGTTATGTGACATTCACCCAGAGCACTCAATTCAGGAACAAAACAAACTCTTTCAGACTTCGTTAGAGTCTCGCCTGACCTGTAAGAGTTGATTCTCGCTGCCGCTTTGAAATATAGCGCATTCAATTTGTGGTACTCATATTGCCCCCACAGCACAGCTGTGAGGCTGGTGTGTTTCTGATCCGCCCATTGCGATGAAAGGGATGAGGAACCTGGATTGAATCCAGCATTCCTGATCCGGACACCTGTCTGGAAAGAATTACGATTTCCATTATAGATGAGTTTCATACCCGTCTCTAACTCCTTGAGTGAGGATTTAATCTTGAGCTGGTTCATTGCACCGTTGAACAACACATCGGAACTCTGCCCACTCTGATAGACACTGTATGACACATCATATTCAGTTCTTGTCTTTATTGAGTGAGGTCTGAAATATCTTACCAGACCGAGGGTGTTACTCCAACCCATCTTGTATCTATCCGCATTCTTTCCGAACCCTATGTCATATTCATCAGCACTCCTGAATATGGACGCTGTCAACTCGTTACCTTTTTTTGTCTTGTGGCTAATCTTTCCATAGACATCATAAATCTTCGCTTCAAGATTCCTTAGACCTTTCTCTGAAGACAGGGCGGCTTCCATAGACTTATAGACAAGGCTCGCCGGTGAGAATCTTCCTGTAACAAGAACCCCGGTTCTGTCTGAAACAGGCCCCTCCACTGACGCACTTTCGAGAAAAGGACTTGCCATTCCGGAAATATGCCATTTGTCCATCCGCAAAGAGGCTGATTTAAGGCTGATGAAAGACGACAGGGCCGATCCTCTGTCTGCGTCAAATCCTCCTGTCTGGAAATCCATCTCTCCTATCACGTCTGACGACACGGAGGATGTCATTCCAAGCAGGTGGCTGACTCCGTAAACAGTCACACCGTCAAGAGACATAAGGTTATTCCCGAGATTCCCTCCGCGAGCGTAGATCGCAGAAGCGCCTTCTGCACCGGTTGATACTCCGGGAAGCGTCTGGACAAGTTTGATAGCGTCCCCCTCTCCTATGGGGGCTATGACATTCCTGACGGTCTCTATACCAGACAATGTCCTTCCGGTCAGCATCTTGACGCCACGGTACGCCACCTTGTTTGCGGCGGTCAGAGTATCTGAAACCGAAGAGGCGTCCTGAGCCGGACACATCACTCCAATAAAGGATAAAAACGACAAGAACGTTGCTATTCTGAGTCTACTGGTTCGTCCCACGGCAAGTAGTATGTTAGTTTGGCTCCGAATATTCCGACCCCACCTTCAATATTCGAATATATCTGTTCTCTATCGTAGAGGACGGTAATATCATCACCATCCTCTTTCATCTTTCTGGTAATGACATCCCTGAGATATCTGTCATAGTCTTCAGAAACGGAAAGCAGCACAACATATCCCATCCGCTCCTCCGGTATTAAAGATGGTTTGGCATAGAGAGTGACAGGATTATCTACTGAAGGGCGGATGATTGGGGATTCGCCCAAAGCTGTAAAAAAAGGGGTGGCCATTTCGCCGGCAATGAACGTGCTGCCTCCTTTTCCGCCCTCATAGTGAAGGTATTTTTTGTGATACGCTCTGGCGTATTCAAAAGCGTGCTCTTTCCACTCCGTGTCGAGAACCATAGAACCACCGGATCTATTGAATTCATCCACTTGCCCGTTGCCCGCAATCCGATCCGCTATTACGTGCTCACCTGTTGCAAGATTGTAGTTCCAGATATATATCCAGACAGGAGCGTCAAACACAGACAGGTCATATTCAGTGCTGCAGAGTGCCTTGTTCATTGCTGAAGAAGACCTGTCAGAAACCCACATCGCAATGCCGTTAGGCCAATACGTCATCTCTTTACTTTCCGGCACTGTCGTTGTCGCCGATATATGCTCCTCTCCCGCCACATTAACATCCAATCTGTACTGATGTCCAGGATTGATGAATATTGAGGCTTGCCATTCTCCACCTCCTTTCGGGACAAATGCGCCGGCTAACGCTCCATTCGTTTGATCATAAAGAGAAACATCAGCACGATCGATCGCAAGGCCAGCATCCTTACCATCAGGTATGGAGTACGACAGCGTAAGCGTCTGTGTGGGTGATGGATAGTTTAGAATGCAGTTCACAACCACAGACATTTCTCCGGTTCCCAAATCGGCAGGCCTGACACAAGACGATATTGAAAACAGCAAAGTGATGACAGGAAGTATTGAGTGTCCGGATTTCATACCATGATGTTTAGAGATATGTGATTCCTAAAAAATAACTTGGTGCTTTTGTTCGTCTTTTTGGCCTGAATTTATTTGTTCATCAGTCATGTGCCACCGGCACACTCCTTCTTCTCAAAC
>CAVERO010000227.1:0-3517 GCA_963617915.1 Candidatus Methanomethylophilaceae archaeon
TAAAAGAACTCCTCTGTGTTCTTGTCGAGGTTGTCGGAGTGGTCTTCGGTGTTGGCGTTGAAGTCGTTCTTCGGGCCGAAGTTCCTGTGGCCGCCATTCCTGCGGTCATCTCCGTTCCTGCGGTCGAAACCTCCGTTTCTGCGGTCATCGCCGCGGCGGTCGAATCCTCTTCCTCTGCGGTCATCTCCGCCGTTCCTGCGGTCGAAACCACCATTCCTGCGGTCTCCACCGCGGTCGTTGCCACCGCGCGGACGGCGCTCAGGCTCGACATAGCCTTCCGGTTTCGGTTCGAGAGCCCTCATTGAGAGTCTCATCTTGCCGGTCTTGGCGTCAATCTCAAGAAGCTTCACGTCAACCTCCTGGCCGACGGTGAGGACATCCTCAACCTTGTCGGTCTTGTTCCAAGCAATCTCGGACACATGGAGAAGGCCTTCCTTGCCAGGGAGAATCTCGACGAAAGCTCCGAACTCGAGGATTGAGACGACCTTTCCGTGGTAGGTCTGACCGACCTCAGGGACGGCACAGATGTTCTGAATCCAGTCGTAGGCCTTCTGCATGGCCTCGGCATCGTTGGTGGCGATGTCCACGACACCCTTGCCGTCAATCTCGTCGATGGAGATGACAGCTCCGGTCTCGGCCTGTATCTTCTGTATTGTCTCACCACCCTTGCCGATGACGGCACCGATGAATTCCTTGTCAATCTCGAAGGACTTGATTCTCGGAACGAACGGCTTGTAGTCCTCGCGAGGCTTGTCGATGCACTTCATCATCTCACCCATGATGTGCATTCTGCCTTCATGGGCCTGCTTGAGAGCCTTGGCGAGCACCTCGTAGGAAAGACCGTCAACCTTGATGTCCATCTGGGTCGCGGTGATGCCGTCCTTCGTGCCGGCCACCTTGAAGTCCATGTCGCCGAGGTGATCCTCGTCGCCAAGGATGTCGGTGAGGATGGCATAGCGTCCGTTAGGGTTCTTCTCGTCGGTGATCAGACCCATGGCCACACCGGCCACCGGCTTGCTGATCTGGACGCCGGCGTCCATAAGAGCGAGGCAGCCGCCGCAGATGGAGGCCTGCGACGAAGAGCCGTTGGACTCAAGGATGTCCGAAACCACGCGCACCGCGTAAGGGAAATCCGGAGCCTTCGGCATGACGGCCTTGAGAGCCCTGAATGCCAGATTCCCGTGACCTACCTCGCGACGGCCCACACCTCTCTGGGACTTGGCCTCGCCGGTGGCGAACGGAGGGAAATTATAGTGGAGGACGAACTGCTGGGTACCCTGTACGAGAACCTCGTCCATCTCCTTCATGTCCATCTTTGTTCCGAGAGTGACGGAGGCAAGGGCCTGAGTCTCTCCGCGGGTGAATATCGCCGAGCCGTGGGCGCAAGGCAGACAGTCAACCTCACACCAGATAGGGCGTACCTGGGTGGTCTGACGGCCGTCCACGCGAAGTCCTTCGTCAAGTACGAGATTCCTCAGGGCTTCTCTCTGCTCGTGGCCGAAATAACGGTTGATCATCATCTTCTTTTCAGCCTGCTCCTCCTCTGTGAGTCCGAGGGACTCGATGCATTCCTTCTTGATGGCCTCGAAACCATCCTCCCTCTCGTGCTTAGGCTTCGCGGACTTGGCGAGAGCGTAGCACTTGTCATAGGCGAAGTCGTGGATCTTCTTCTTGAGTTCCTCGTCCTCCTCGTCGTGAGGGTACTCTCTCTTGACATCCTTGCCAAGTTCCTTGTTGAGTTCCTTCTGGATGCGGCATTGCTTCTTGATCTCCTCGTGGGCGAACTTGATGGACTCAAGCATCACGTCTTCGGACACCTCCTTCATCTCGCCCTCGACCATCATGATGTTCTCCTCGGTGGCGGCGACCATAAGCTCAAGGTCGGCCTTCTCCATCTCGCTGAAGTTAGGGTTGATCTTGAACTCCCCGTCAATCCTTGCCACACGCACCTCGGAGATAGGCCCGAGGAAAGGAAGGTCGCTGGCGGCCAGAGCCGCTGATGCGGCGAGTCCCGCAAGCGCGTCCGGCTGAATGTCCTTTTCGGCTGAAATCAGCCAGATGTTGACGAACACGGCGAGGTGGAAATCCTCCGGGAACAGAGGCCTGAGGGCCCTGTCAACAAGGCGTGAAATAAGAATCTCGTAGTCGGAGGCCTTGCCCTCCCTCTTCATGAATCCGCCCGGGAAACGTCCCGCGGAATAGAATTTTTCCTTGTAGTCCACCTGAAGTGGAAGGAAGTCTGTGTCTTCTGCAGCTTCTTTAGCGCAGGTAACAGTGGCCAGAAGCATGGTGCCTCCCATCTTGACCACCGCGGAACCGTCTGCCTGCTTGGCAACTTTGCCGGTCTCAATCTCGATCACCCTACCGTCGGATAATTCGATCTTCTTTGTGATGATGTTCATTTTACTGTTTTTACCGCGTGTCCTCAACAAAATATATCTGAAAACTTCAGCGTCTTTTCCTTTACTATGAATCGCTTACAATCCGTAAACGATAGTCTGTTTAATAAAAAAGGGACGGCAGCGTCATCGAGCGCGGCCAATCCCTTTTCTGTACCTATCGCGAATCTATCGACGGAGACCGAGCTCCTTGACGATTTTTCTGTATCTCTCGATGTCGATCTTCTGAAGGTAGTCCAGAAGCTGACGTCTTTTACCTACGAGACGGAGAAGGGAACGACGGGTGACTACATCCTTCTTGTTCTTCTTCACGTGCTCCGTGAGGTGATTGATACGGTAGGAAAATAAAGCAACTTGACTCTCTGGTGAGCCGGTGTCCGTATTAGACTTCCCGTACTTAGCGAAAATCTCTTGCTTTTTGTCGGCTTGTAAATACTCTGCCATTTTCGCAAAAAATTTTGTTGATGATTAATTAACGTCTTCTTCCCCGCACCTTGTGGGAAAGCGTGCAAAGATAGGGATAATTTTCAGATAATCAAAATATTTTCTGAATATTCATGCTCGGCAGAGTCGGAAATACATGTTCAGTCCAAATCGTAAGAAGTGTGTTTCACCGTTTCCGTCTGTTTGAACTTGCCTATTCGCCAGTAAACGGAAATGTAAATCATTCTTCCGGTCCTCTGGATCCATGATTCTTGCAGGAAATCCTTGGAGCTTAGGGTTGATCTGCGATGCGAGCGGCTGTGCAGCGCGTCCTCGACACCAATGGTGCCTCCGAAGTGCGCTTTGTCCCAGTATCTGGAGATGGAGACATCCATTAGAGGTTCTGACCTCAGGGATTTTGACTGGGCCGACAGTCCGGCAGGGTAAATGATAAGGCTTTGGGACAGGTAGGCGAATTTCATGTTCAACGAGGCGCTCTGTGTTAGTGACTCTTTCGGCATTTAAGGCTGCGCTGTACCCCAACTTTCGTTTGAATAGGCTGCCAAGAAATATGGCGTTTGTGTAGGCGACCCCCTGAGTATAATTCATACCTCCGGTGTCACCATTCCAGTAGGCTGTCCATTAGTGTCCGGAGAAAAAATCTCCGATAGGGTTTAATAAATTAAAATATAATA
>CAVERO010000228.1:0-3436 GCA_963617915.1 Candidatus Methanomethylophilaceae archaeon
CCTTCCAAATCAGGAAGTAATTCTCGCACTTGTTCCTGCCTATGACCGAGAGTTCCTGTTTTCCGCAATGGGACACCCATTTTAGCAGGTCAGCAGGCGTTGGAGATGATTTCGAGCAGTTCTCTCACTTCTGAGTCTTCATTGGTGTGGAGCAGTACTGACTTGTGTTTGTTGTCATAGGGGTTCACATAGTCAATCTGGTAGATTTTCTCAGCGAGAAAGCGGGCGTGGTCGAGGGTTATGCTGGTTTCTGCAGCTTTCAGGATACGTTCAAGCTCAAGCATTATCGTGTAGGCTACGAAGCAGATGCAGACGTGTGCCTCGATTCTGTTGAACAGCCTGTGATACATCGGTCGGATGTCGAGGTCGGTCTTGCAGAAGCGGAACGCCCGCTCTATCATGAACAGGTATCCATACTCTTCAACAATCTGCTCATCAGACAGTTTGCTATTGGTAGTGTAGCCTTTGAGGCCATCGAGAGCGGCATCGCTTTTAACCTTGTCGTAGTCAATAGCGACCGTAGCTTCTCCAGACAGGGACAGGAACTTGTTGTAGCCGCGATTGTTCAGTTTATCTTTCGTTAGTTTATCTGTCGAAAAGCGCTTTTCAAGGCGTTTCAGCCCCTTTGCTCGGTCAGCGGCGTTCTTCCTTGCCCTCGCGTCGCTCATCGTGACGACCATCCTTCGCGTTTGAGTCAGTCTGACGCTGGTGCTCTGCCCGTTTTTAAGACCCAGAGAGGCAATCTGAGCCTTGAACTGCTCGCTCTGCGAGCGTATTCTCGCGCCGAGGATATATTCGTAACCTTCGGCTTCCAAGTCCTTGATATTCTCCTTGCTCAGAAGCCCCGCGTCAGCCACCACAATCGGTTTCGGGAACATGAACCGCTTCTGTAGCTTCTCGATGATCGGTATCATCGTACGCCCCTCGTATGTGTTCCCCGGATGTATCTCGTAGCCTATCGGATTGCCTCCGGGGCCGACCAGAAGCCCCAGGACAACCTGAGGATTGGCGTTCTTACCATCTTTCGACCAGCCCGGTATGCGGACATCGTCCTCTCTGGGCTCGAAGTACATCGTGGTCGTGTCGTAAAAGACAACGGCGACCTTCCCTCCCAACACGTCCTTCGTATGATTATAGGTCACCTGTTCGACAGCGTACTTGACATCGTTGCCATTCTCATTCTGCTTGCGCTGCGGCCGCCAGCATAGATTGTCCAGAAAACGATAGATCTTGTCTTCATCGTAGTAGCGGTTCATGAAATAAGCAAGGTAGCGGAGCGTCTTAAGTTTACTGCCCGGACGATATAACCGAGTGACCACAAGGTTCTTAAAAAGCTCATTATCAGACGTTCTGACTCTATTGAAGCCTATCATGTCAAACAGGCGGCCGTAGATGAGGTCGGGGCCGACGAGTCTGAGCTGATCCTGACCGATGCCGGCAAATATCGCATCGTACTCTGCAGCCTCATCGGAAGCAAACAGAGTTTCACCGTACTCATGTTCATCCGCCCATTGTTTTGCCTTTCTCTCCAACGATGTCAAAGTGGCTTCATCCCGGCTACTGCCGAAAGACTTTTGCACACGGTACTTGCCGCCAACCTTGGCGACTACTTGAATGGAGGTCGAACCGCTGCTGTTATGTTTCCTGCGTACGAACATTCCGCTAAGTTAGGAATTTGCCGCGGGACACCCAAATCGAAGACTCAATCGGCCTTACAGCTATACGAGAGGCCGATTTTTAAAAAATCGATGAAAAAGTGCGGAAAACAGGAACGGAGTAATAAGATACGGAGTCCCGCCCGTATTTCTCCATAAGGTGTCCCACAAGCCTTTCACGTGATCCCGATTCGAAGTCCACGTCTATGTCCGGCAGCCGCTCCTTGTCCGGATTCATAAACCGCTCGAACGGCAGGCCGTGGCTCAGGGGGTCTATTCCTGTGATGCCGAGACAGTAGTTCACTATGCTGCCGGAAGCCGAACTGCGGCCCGGGCCGACCGCGATTCCTTCCGAACGCGCCCAGTCGGCAAACTCCTTCCAAATCAGGAAGTAATTCTCGCACTTGTTCCTGCCTATGACCGAGAGTTCATACTCGATCCGCTCGAGCACGGTCGGATCGGGTTCTCCATACCTGCCTGCAGCCCCAAGGAACACCTGTCTCCGAAGCTCGGCCGCAGAGTCCGCCGCAACGGAAGGGACCATAGGCCTTTCGGCGATGGAATACCTTTCCACCTTGTCAAGTATCTCTCGCGTGTTGTCAACAACCTCCGGGTGCGGGCGGAACACCCGGCGCATCTCGGACTCGCTCCGGAGGAACTCCATATGGGAACAGCGCAGCCGGTCCGCATCTCCCGCCTTTATTCCGGTGGATATGCACACCAGAGCGTCCTGGGCGATGGCATCAGCACGGTGTACAAAGTGAACGTCGTTGGTCGCTATGACCTTGACCCCAAGCTCCTTGCCGAGGGCGAACAGGCCTCTGACAGCCTTTCTTTGAGCGCCTGCAAGCTCCTTGTTGGCCAAGACAAACGCATCTTCATTATCCGCCTCGCTTATGACAACTTTCGAGTCGGCCCTGTGGTTCCAGACTTCCAGATAGAAATCATCTTCGAAAACACGCTTGTACCATAGTGCCCCTCGCGGGCTTTCGGCATATCATCATCAAGTATAGCCCTTGGGATTTCCCCGCCCAGACAGGCCGAGGTGCAGATGAGACCTTCACGGTACTCCTCCAAAATCCGATGACTGATTCTGGGCTTGCCGCAGTACACCCCCTCGGTCCCGGCTATCGAGCACAGCCTGACGAGATTGTGATAGCCCGTCAGGTTCTTTGCAAGCAGGATGACGTGAGACCATCCCTCGCGCGGTTCCGTATGCTCATAGTGGTCGGTTATGTTACATTCACACCCCACAATCGGCTTGATTGCGGGGTGTTTCCCTGCCCAGTAGAGAAACTCCAGCACTCCTGCCATTGTCCCGTGGTCCGTGATGGCAAGACCGCTTATATGAAGCCTGTCCGCCCTTTCGAACAGGTCATTGATTTTCGCCGTCCCGTCGAAGAGCGAATAATGCGTGTGCACGTGGAGATGTGTGAAGGCCATATTCTACAGCGCCGGAGAATGCTTGCCCTTTCCGGGACCGAGAGGGTGTCTCGGGCAGGTGCAGGATGTTAATGTGCGTATCGACGGGTACTGGTAGCCGCAGTACTTGCAGGTATACTTGGATTTCTCGCTTCCCTCATAAAGGACGTGTTTACCCTTTCCCGGGCCGAGAGGGTGTCTCGGACAGGAGCAGGAGGTCAGTGTCCTTACGTTAGAGTACTCCTGTCCGCAGTAGACGCAATAAAACTTAGGCATAATCTGATGTTTTTAAAATATGTGCAAAAATATATTCCATAACTGCCAAAACTTGGCGGTTCGTCTGCTTTCTTCCTTTTTTC
>CAVERO010000229.1:0-3422 GCA_963617915.1 Candidatus Methanomethylophilaceae archaeon
TCCATCTTGACCACGGCGACAGCTTCGAGCTTTGCAAGAGCTGCGTTGACATGGGCTTCTCTTCTGTGATGATCGACGGTTCAGCCCTCCCTTACGAGGAGAACATCGCCCTCACCAAGAAGGTTGTGGAGTACGCCCACAAGTATGATGTCACCGTTGAGGCCGAGCTTGGCGTTCTCGCCGGCGTCGAGGATGAGGTTGCCGCCGAGGAATCTCACTACACAAAGCCGGAGGAGGTCATCGACTTCGCCACCCGCACAGGCTGCGATTCCCTCGCAATCTCCATCGGAACCTCGCACGGAGCCTACAAGTTCAAGCCTGAGCAGTGCACAAGAGACCCGAAGACCGGCCGTCTCGTTCCGCCGCCTCTCGCTTTCGACGTTCTCCACGAGATTGAGAAGAAACTCCCTGGATTCCCTATCGTACTCCACGGATCGTCTTCAGTTCCTCAGGAATATGTTGACATCATCAACCAGTACGGCGGAAAGCTTCCTGATGCGGTCGGCATCCCTGAGGATCAGCTCCGCGAGGCCGCCAAGAGCGCTGTCTGCAAGATCAACATCGACTCTGACTCCCGTCTTGCGATGACCGCCGCTGTCCGCAAGGTCTTCGCCGAGAAGCCGGGTGAGTTCGACCCTAGAAAGTACCTCGGACCGGCCCGCGACGAGATGAAGAAGCTCTACGAGCACAAGATTGTGGACGTTCTCGGTTCCAACGGCAAGGCCGAGTAATTCGCCCGTGGAGCGTAAGCTCCTGATAATAAGATTGTAAGAGAATCCTCTTTGGTTGGTTTCAACTAAAGAGGATTCTTTAATGTATTCACTGACAAATGTTTTGTCTCCACGATATTTTGTGCTTCTGCCGGATCTGCGCTTCGGCAGGTCAGGGTGTCTGAACGGAAAGGGCAAGCTCCGCCGAAGCGCTGCGGCCAAAAAAGGTTTGGGATTCTCATTTTTATGCTTATTTTTACGAGAAATATTAACCACATAATTGAGTATGCGTATCAATAATGCGCTTCTGGCGGCGATTTCGTCGCTTTTTGTAATCCTGCCTGTCAGTGCGCGGGATGGTGATTTGGTGAACGTAGGGATTCATGCCAGGGTGGACTACCAGCGGGAGTGCCTGGGAGGAGACGCAGTCAAGGACAACTGCGGATTCAAGGGGAAGAATGTCAGCCTCCTTGTAAGCGGAGAACTCGGCGGACATTTCTCCTACGACTACCGTCAGCGGCTTTACCGGGGCCACGCCAGCGAGACTTTCTTCAACGCCACAGACTTCCTCTACCTCACCTACAGGCCTGACGAACACTGGAGTTTCTCCGGAGGCAAGCAGATCATCGGGATCGGAGGCTATGAATATGACCTCGCGCCGATCGACGTCTATTTCTACTCTGAATATTGCAGCAACATCGCGTGCTACCATATGGGGGTGAGCGCGGGATATTCATTCGACGGCGGTAAGGATATGCTCCGGTTCCAGGTCTCACAGAGTCCGTTCTGGGAGAAGGGCAGCGACCAGTACGCCTACAACCTGATGTGGAACGGCTCCCATGGCCGCTTCGACTCCATCTGGTCACTGAATATGATTGAATATCTTCCCGGAAAGTTCATCAACTACCTCGCTCTTGGCAACCGTTTCGCCTTGGGAAGGCTCACGGTCTTCGCCGACTTCATGAACCGCTCGCTCGTGGACAGGATGTCATTCCTGCGGGACTTCACCGTCGTCGGGAAACTCGCATATTCATTCAATGACCGGTTGAATGTCTTCGGAAAGGCGAGTTTTGACTACAACGACCTCGATGAGGAAGGGGACTGGTGCGTGATGCCGGGGACATCTATGGGAAGAGTCGGCTGCGGGGTGGAATATTTCCCGCTCCCTGACAAGCGGGTGCGTCTGCACGCCTCGTTCTGCCACTCTTTCGGGGACAACGGCAATCCTCTCGGTGCCTTGCTTGCGGACCAGCAGATCGCAAGCGTCGGCCTCACCTGGAGGATGAGCCTTCTGAACCGGTAGTTTCCGAATATTAAGTAACAAGAAAAAACCGCATCGGATCTGTCTCCGAAGGTTTCTAAAGCGATAACAAATCTTTCTTATGAACAAGACCGGAAAAAAGTCTTCGAGCCTCGCTCTGAGCGGCGTGGTCTGCCTTGTCATTGTCATCGGTTTCTTCGCCTACCTTGGTGTCTCGATGGGAATGGCCAACATGCTCAACACCGTGATGAAGACAGCGCACGACCTGCTGATCAACACGGTGTTCTACCTGATGTCCATCTGCGTGCTGATGGGAGCGCTGAGCCGTCTGTTCGCGGAGTTCGGCGTGGTCTCCCTGCTGGAGAAACTTCTGCGCCCGCTGATGAAGCCTCTTTTCAACCTTCCTGGAGTGGCCTCGCTGGGAGCCGTGATGACTTTCCTGTCCGACAACCCGGCGATCATCTCGCTCTCCAAGGACAAGAGGTTCAGCAAGTACTTCAGGAAGTACCAGCTGATCTCCCTGACCAACTTCGGCACGGCGTTCGGAATGGGGCTGATCGTGATAGTCTTCATGATGGGTCAGGGCTTTTTCAAGGAGTCGCTCATCGGCCTTTTCGGGGCTTTCTGCGGCTGCATCGTCTCCACGAGGCTCATGCAGAGATTCACGCTGAAGGCTTACCCTCAATACCTTACGGATCCGGCTTGCGACGGGCTTGAGGAAGAGGAAGCCGAAGAGAAGGAAGAGGAGAAGAAATCCACGTTCACGAGGATTCTGGACTGCCTTCTGGACGGAGGGCGTTCGGGAGTCGAGGTCGGGATGTCCATCATCCCCGGAGTTCTGGTAATCTCCACGTTCGTCATGATCCTGACCTTCGGTCCTTCCGCTTCGGGGGCTTACACGGGAGCTGCCTATGAGGGCGTCGAAGTCCTGCCTTGGCTGGCGGACAAGATTGACTTCGTCTTCAAGGCCTTGTTCGGATTCAACGACCCGCACCTTGTCGCGTTCCCGATCACCTCTCTGGGAGCGGTCGGAGCGGCCTTGAGCCTTGTGCCTAACTTTGTGGCCAACGGCTGGGCGGACGGCAACGCCATCGCAGTCTTCACAGCGATAGGAATGTGCTGGAGCGGATTCCTCAGCACCCACACCGCCATGCTTGACTCTCTGGGCTACAGGGAACTGACCCCTAAGGCCATCCTTGCCCACACCATCGGAGGACTCGCCGCCGCGTTCGTGGCCCATTGGGTGTTCGTTCTGGTCTCCCTGCTGTAGAAAGTGTTCCGCACTTTACGAAGTGGATAACACCGGCCGAAAGCGACTTTCCCGAATTGTTTTCATGTTTCCCGCCCGTCAGGTGATGATGAACAAATAAGGAGGTAAGTTATTTTTTATCATTACCAAGAAGCTGTTTTGATTTGTTTGTTTGAAGGTTTGAGAGTGAAAAACTTCAGGT
>CAVERO010000230.1:0-3285 GCA_963617915.1 Candidatus Methanomethylophilaceae archaeon
CTTCACTTTATTTTCAAGAATTTAGCACTTCTGGGTACAAAAGTTTGAAAAACTCAGATTAAAAAGTGCCTTTTACCCCCTTTAGAAGTATCTGTGAGGCACATATTTTTTCAAAAAAATGACTTTTTCAAGTGGGCTCATATTTATCCGCAAAAATCCTTCACAAAACCTTACCAACTTTTTTTTCATCATCACTAAGCGTCAGTACGCCATCTTCCAGAGGGCGTTCTGGGCGGCTCCGCTCTTGGTGGCGTCGGTCTTGCCGAAGTTCCAGGTTAGGGAAAGGATGATCCTGCGGCCGAGGACATTTGTGTAGGAGTTCTGAACATAGTCGTCCTGAACTGTACGCCTCAACGACCTGGCGCTGTCAAGCAGGTCCTGGGCGGAAAGCGCGATGTTGAAAGACTTGATGTTCTTCCCGACGCTGAGGTTCCATCTGACATAGTCGTCATTATAACCTGAGCCGTAGCCCCTCAGAATCACATAGGAAAAACCCGAGGAGAACTCAAATTCGTGAGCCGACGTGTAGGACGGGCTTACGGACAGGAATGTCTCCCAGACATCCGTGTCTGCCCTCGAGTCCAGAGAGTAACGGGATCTTGAGTTCTTGACCACGGGACCGAGACTCAGCGAGAAACGCTCAAGGTTCAGAGTCAGCCCCATGCTCAGATCGGTCTTGAAGCTCCGGGTCGTACTTTCCCGGAATCCGCTCTGGCCGGAGTAGAAACGGTCACCGGAAGCGTCTCCCCAGAAATCATCCATAAACCCTGAATAGTCAAAGGAGTCAAGGTCAATCCCCTTCAACGTTCCTTTGCTCTGGTAACTTACAGACCTGCCGACAGCGATTCCACCCGAAAGGGAGAACTGCAGCCTGCCGTCCTTGGTCAACGGGGCGAGGAGATTGAAGTCCCCGCTGCCGCTGTAGGACGGCTTCCGGGTGTTCACCGGGACGGAGTATCTGACGCTGTTGTCGTCAAACCAGACCGCGGAAACCTGCGAATTGGACGAATAATCCCCGAAGACCCATCCGTTGAACCTGACCTTACCCCATGTACCCCTGTAGGAAGTGGTCACAGATTCGGTGGTGACAGGTTTAAGGTAAATGTTGCCCGCAGTGATTCTTGTCGGGTTGACAATGTTGAAAGTCGGCACTATGCTGGCGGCCGAAGGTCTTGCCGTCCTGCTGGAAATCCTGAAATAGACATTGCTTTTCTTGTCGGAATACCTGACGTTGACGAAAGGTGACCAGGTAGTCTGCCATTCGTCCACGCCGGTCCTGGTGTCCAACCCGAAAGAACGAGCGTAGTTCTCGTTCTTGTAGAGCCTGACCTGGCCTCCGAACTGTACATTTGTCTTGCCTTTGCCGTACTGTGCCAGAACCTGTCCCTCATTGGAGAAATAATAGTTGTCCGACACGGAGGAATAGTAGTCGTTGGCAGACCCGTCGGCGTTCGCCGCTTCGCTGCTCGACTTCCTTACGCTGTAACGCGAGCTCAAGGCTGCGGAGACCGCCCAGTCCGCGCCGAACGGCTCAACGTATTTGACAGAACCGCTTATGTCGCTGACGCTGCCGTCTTTGTCGTAATGCAGGTAGCGGATGTCCTTCGCACCTGACGAGGCGAATGCAGTGGTGGATCTCTCGATGGCATTCCCGTCGTTGGAACTCAAAGTGTAGCCAAGGTCAAGGGTCAAAGCCCGCCTGTCCTTTCCAAGCTTCTTGATTCCGGCGTTCAGATCCCCGCCGGTCGCCACTCCGCTCTTTCCGGTGAATGAATATGACTGCGAACGATTCCTCTCCTCGCTTCCCGAAACAGAGCGAGTGTCCTCGTTGATGGTGGAGGAATAGTCATACCATGAAAGGTAGGGATTGAAGTAAAGGGTGGTCTTCTTCCTGTTCTTCTTTCTGAACTCGGCCCTGACGCTGAATTTGTCCAGAGAGCCATCCTCGAAACTCTCCGCCGTGTCAAAGAGATTGTCCTGCCCCTCCTTGAAAGTCGTGCGGTCGGTTCTGGAATGCAGGTCAACGCTCTCGGACGAATAGACCGCGGAGGCGTTCGTCTCAAAGCCTTTCACGGCATCGGAATTCAGATTGGAGCCGACCTGCCATCTGGCATGCGTTCCGCTGTAAGGCAATGACGGGATTTCGCTTTCGTTGCCGTCGAAAAGGATGGCCATTCCGGAACCCGGAGCGAGAAAGTTGTAACCGCTGGCGATGGAGGTCAGCTGGTTTTTATCCCCGTAAACCGAGACCATGCCCGAACCGCTGAACAGCAGATCCTTCCTCTCCTTGAAGCCGTTGTCATCATTGCCGGAAGCTGTCGTTCCTCCGGACAGCTTCACGTTGCCGAACCATCCGCTCTTGTATTCCTCCTTGAGTTCGACATCCATCACCTTTTCCTTTTCGCCTTTGATGCCGGTGAACTCGGCCGATTCGGATTCCTTGTCTATGACCTTTACCTTGTCAACAATCTTGGCCGGAAGGTTGTCAAGGGTGGCCTTGTTGTCGCCAAAGAAAAAAGTCTTTCCTCCGACCGTGATCTTGCTGACCTCCTTGCCGCCCACCTTGACGGTCCCGTCCTCGCCGACTTCCACGCCGGGCATCTTCTTCAGAAGATCGGCCAGGTTGTCACTGGACATCACCCTGAATGATGACGCGTTGTAAATCACCGTGTCCCCTTTGATCTCCATCGGAGTGCCGACCGCCGAGACCTTCGCAGCCTTCAGCACCTTTTCATCAGGCTGCATCAGGATGACTTTGGCGTCATAGTTTTCCGAACGGACGTAAATCCTCTTATAGACAGGCTTGTAGCCAAGATATTCAATGCAAAGCAGATGCTCCCCTTTCGCGACATCCTTCAGCGTCGCATTGCCCAAAGTGTCCGTCAGGGCGAAACTTGTGATCACGGTGTCGCTCGGATGACGCAGATAGGCGGAGGCGAAGGCTATCGGCTCCTTTGAGAGCGAGTCTAGAACCTGCGCCGTCACCTTGAACGATGTGCGTCCGAACATGTCCGAAGATATCATTATCTGGGCATCGAGCCTGACGCCGTACAGGGATGCGAACAAAAATAGAAGAGGCGCAAGAATCTTTTTCATGACAAAAACTTACTAAAACCGGAACTAAGTGATTCCTAAAAAATAACTTGGCGCTTTTGGCCGTCTTTTTGGTCTGAATTTATTTGTTCATCAGTCATGTGCCACCGGCACACTCCTTCTTCTCAAACAAATTTATCCGCAAAAATCCTTCACAAAACCTTACCAACTTATTTTTTCATCATCACTAAG
>CAVERO010000231.1:0-3198 GCA_963617915.1 Candidatus Methanomethylophilaceae archaeon
AGATGAAGATTTTTCACCTCAAAGAACATTTCAAACAAATCAAAACAGCTTCTAAATTTGGGCCAAAAAGACGAGCAAAAGCACCAGGTTATCTTTTGAAGATTTCTTGCCACGAGGGTGCCTTCTGCTAGAAATACGTCGAGTGAGGGAGGTCGAGGCTGAGCTGGGTGTCGGCGCCGGAGCGGGCCTTTTCGTAGGCTATGGTGGTGTCGAGGTCGGGATTGACCATCAGGTCATGGTTCCAGATCAGGATGCGGTCGCCGGTCACAATCTCCCCGAAACTGTCGGCGATGCCGACTACGGCCGGGACACCGATGCCTTTCGCCAGCACACAGACCTGACCGTCGGCGTCTTTCTCACGGGTGGCGATGCCGACTACATTGCGGAAATCAACCAGAGTGGAGTCTGACAGCGACAGCCGCTCGGCAACCAGGACGCTGCCGGGCGGGATGTCCTCGAACGGATTCCTCTGTCCGCAGTCCCTGACCACGAACGCACGGCCTTTAGCAAAGCCACGGACACCCGTTCCACGCACTGTCATATTCCTAAATCATCATTCGCCGGCAGACAATCTGTTCATAGACAATTGCCTAACGGCGAAGAGTTTCTAATTCAATTCTTTAGCCAAGTCCCAGGCTCCGCCCGGAGCGAAGACCGACTCGACGAGAGGGTCGTAGAACATCCCTCTCTTCGCCAGGTCGAGCACATTGAAGCGGAAACGCATCAGCTGCACCTTCGGGAACATATTCCTGAGCATCTCCCGGGTCACGCCAATCATCGAAGGGTCATACGGCGCACCGGCCTTCTTCATAAGGTCCTGCATCTTGGCGAATGAATATACCTGCCCCTGAAGCTTCTCCTTGAACTCCGGCCAGCATTCCTTCACCTTCGTAAGCTGCTCGCGCACGGTCGGGGCGTCGTCATATTTCTTGGTAATCTCAGTGTAGCCAAGCTTCGGCGCAGGGAAATCCTTGAATATCTCAAGAGCCCTTTCCTGCTCGCTTTCAAGCGTCGGCCAGGCCTTCACGCAGGCGTCCACATCGATTTTGGTCAAATCCATCTTGAACAACTCGTCGAACACTGCACACATCGTAAGCGTCCCGACCGCGACCTGAAAGCCGTGCGACTGGAGCTTGCCGTTGAAGCGGTGATGGGTCATGTCAAGAATATGGCTGAAGAGGTGGTCGCAGCAGGAAGCCGGGCGGCTGGACTGTGCGGCCTGCATCGCTATTCCGCTGAGGGTCAAGCCCTCGAACAGGTCGGCCACGGCCTGCTTGTCGCCTCTCGCGACTCCCTCAGGATCAGACAGCAGGTCATCCAGACAGTCTTGAAGAACGTGCCATGCGTCAGGCTTGATCGGCTCCGTGCCCATCAGGTCGGCGATCATCCACTCGGCCCCGGCCGGAATCTTGGCGGCCAGGTCGGCGTAACCGGCCGCGGTCATCGCCTTCGGGGCGGCGGCGATCACATCGATGTCGGCGATGATCACCTTCGGCGCCGGGCAGGAGAACGTCTGCTTGGAGTTATGGTAGGAAATCGAGGCTCCGAACGAGGAGAAACCGTCAACGGAAGCCGCCGTGGGCAATGTCAGATAGGACTGGCTGTAGTGATGGGAGGCCAGTTTGCAGAGGTCGTTGATGACCCCCGAGCCGACGGAGACGGCGACATATTCAGCCTCCGAAGATGGTCTGAATGCCTTCTGGGCGTCCGGCTCGACATAGTCAGGGTCGTTCTCTATGCTCTTCGCGGCGGCGAAGTCTCCGGCGATGATGTGGTCAACCATATCGACGTACCGCCAGTCGGCGTGGAACTCCCTGGTCTCGATGACATATTTCTCCGTGTGCACCCCGGCGGCCACGAACTGCTCATAGACCTTCCGGCCGAGAGCGTCCCAAGTGTTAAGGTCGGCCACCACCACGGCGGCCTTGCTGTCAGGGAACCATTTCTTGAACTCTTCCGGAGCCATCGAGCTGACCCCGCAGCCCATCTCGAACACCTTGGTGTCGGTCGCGACAGTCAAGGCCTTTGCTATTCTTTCTTTTGAATCCATGTTCAGAATCAACAATTATTAATTCACGCCCTAAAGTTACTAATTTTTCAGTAACTTAGCGATTATGAAAAAGTACATCTCAACCTTATTGGCCCTGCTGGCCATCCCGATGATGATGGCGGCGCAGGCAAAAAGCCTCCACCGGCTCCAGCAGGAGTTCGTCGACTTGAGGCTCGGAATGTTCGTTCACTTCGGTCTCCCGACCTACCAGACAGCCGACTGGACCGACCCCGACCTCAGTCCGGAGGTGTTCAACCCGGTCAAGCTGGACACCGACCAATGGGTCAAGGCAGCCCAAAGCGCGGGGATGAAGTTCATCTGCGTCTCCGTCAAGCACCACAGCGGCTTCTGCATGTGGGACACGAAGACCACTGACTACAGCGTGATGAGTTCCCCTCTGCACAGGGATGTTCTGCGTGAACTGGTGGGTTCCGTCCACAAGGCCGGAATGCAGATAATGTTCCACTTCTCCATTCTGGACACCCACCACCGCATCCGCCCGACCCTGCCATACACCCCGGAAAAAATCAACCTGCTGAAAAGCCAGGTCCGCGAGCTTCTCACTGAATATGGCCCTGTCAACACCATAATGTTCGACGGTTGGGATGCTCCGTGGGGCAGGATTTCATATTCAGATGTCTCATTCCCCGAGTTTTATCATTTGATAAAGAGCCTTCAGCCGAACTGCCTTGTGATGGACCTGAACGGGGCGAAATACCCGTCCGAAGCGCTGTTCTATTCTGACATCCGCTGCTACGAGCAGGGTGCCGGCCAGAAGATCTCCCCTGAGACCAATCAGCTTCCGGCGATGGCGTGCTACCCTTTGCAGAAGACCTGGTTCTGGAAGACCGAGTTCCCTTCCTCGCCACTGAAAGACGTGGACGAGATAGTGAAAGGGAACGTAATCCCTTACAACAACGCCTACTGCACCTACATCCTGAATTCCGCACCGAACCGTGACGGCCTGATGGACCAGAACTGCATCGACGCCCTGAAGCGCATCGGCAAGATCTGGAAGAACACCGGTCACATCGTCGATGTGCCCCAGACCATGGAGCCGATCACCGACATCAACATCGCCGTCGGCAAGCCTTGCGACTCCTCCTGGTCCGACGACATGGACATCATGGACTTCGCCAACGACGACA
>CAVERO010000232.1:0-3127 GCA_963617915.1 Candidatus Methanomethylophilaceae archaeon
AATGATTGAGAAATATCTGCTGAAATAACAATTATTTATGAAGATTCTAGGAAACATACTCTGGTGGATATTCGGCGGTCTTGAGGCCGCCGTGGGCTACTTCGTCGGCAGCCTCGCGCTGGCCGTCACTATAGTCGGCATACCCTTCGCCCTTCAGACGTTCAAGATAGGGCTGCTCTGCCTCTGGCCGTTCGGCTCGGAGGTGAGAGACTCGGCGGACGGACCGTCCGGCTGCATAAGAGTCCCTCTCAATATCCTCTGGATAATTTTCGGCGGTCTCTGGGCGTGGCTGATGCACGTGTTCTTCGGCCTGCTGCTATGCATAACGATAGTCGGCATCCCCTTCGCGAAGCAGCATTTCAAGATGGCCGCTCTCTCGTTGACCCCGTTCGGGAAGGAAGTTGACATTAACCTGTAAGATTGGATAGTGAGATATGGAGAAGCTTATGGTTATTGGACTACCTTCAGGGCGAAGAGCTGGAGAAGAAGCTCGGCGACACCGAGGCACTTGCAATGGCCCTCGCCCTGACGTTCTGATTCAGCAGAATTTCGCATAGGAATTTGCCAAACCCGGATGTTCTTTCTATTTTTGTGCTACAAATCTGTAGCAAGACACAGAAAAGTAGCACAAAATGGTATTTGCCCGAACATTTTATCTCAACCAACTTATTTCTGCAGAAGGGAACGGAATGATAAAAATCGTTACCGGAATTCGCCGTTGCGGAAAATCTTTTCTACTGTTCACCTTATTCAGAAACCACCTTCTGGAGAATGGAGTCAATGACAGCCACATAATCCAGGTCAATCTTGAGGACAGACGCAATAAAAAGCTTCGGAATCCCGATGCGCTTCTTGAGCACATCGACGGACGGATGACCGATAGCGGCAAGTATTATATTCTGCTTGACGAGGTGCAGTTGGTCAGCGAGTTCGAGGATGTTCTAAACTCCTATCTGAGCGTTCCGAATGCAGAGGTATATGTCACTGGGTCGAATGCGCGTTTTCTCTCGAAAGACATCATTACCGAGTTCCGCGGCAGAGGCTGGGAAATACGAATACATCCGTTAAGTTTCTCGGAATATTATGATGCCGTAGGTGGCGAAAAAGCCGAGGCGCTCGAAAAATACTACATCTACGGAGGGCTTCCGGCGGTGGCGCAGTTTGACAGGGCGGAAGACAAGCAGAACTATCTGCGCGAGGTTTTTGAAACTGTATATCTGAAAGATGTTATCGAGCGCAACCATCTGAAGAATGCGGAAGGATTGCGGCAACTGGTCAGGATTCTGGCATCCGGTATCGGTTCCGCGACCAATGTAAAGCGCATCTCGAATACATTCAAGACACTCGAAGAGAAGGACATTGCGGCGACGACAATATCCAGGTACATTGACTGTCTACAGGACGCGTTCATTATCAACGAGGCTTTAAGATATGATGTCAAGGGTCGCAGATACATAGGAACTGAAACCAAGTATTACTTTGAAGATCTCGGAATCCGCAACGCCGTGTTGGGTTTCCGCCAGAGCGAGTTTACGCATCTGATGGAAAACGCTATCTACAATGAACTGCGGCGCTATGGCTTTACAGTTGATGTCGGGCTCGTCGAGAGTTATAAAAGGGGCGAGAATGGGGAATGTCGGAGGCGCAGTCTGGAAATAGATTTCGTGGTCAACCGTCACGACGAAAGGCTTTACATTCAGTCCGCCTACGCGATGCCCGATGAGGAGAAAATCGAACAGGAGCAGGCTTCACTTCTCGGGGTGCAGGACGGATTCAGAAAGATTATAATAGCGGGAGACCGATACTCCGGTGGCTATACGGAAAAGGGTATTCTGATAGTCGGATTGTATGATTTCCTATTGGGCGTGACTGATATCTGGAAATAGGTGGGCAATATTGCGAAACGGAAAAAGAGAACCTCATCGGCTCTCTTTTTTCGTTTCTGCGAAGGCTCCGATTACTTCATCTCGGCGATGGAAACCTTGCGGAACTCCTTGCCGAGCTTCTCGAGCTCGAGCGTTGCCTTGCGCGCCCTTGCGGCGGCCGCCTTGTTGCCTTCGTTGGCCTTTGCGAGCTCCGACTGGAGAACGGCGAGGACCTCGTTGATCTTTGCGATTGTCTCTTTCATGATGTTTATGGTTTAAATGCTTATTCTGTGCCTTACCGGCTGTCTTACGCCGCTGATCCGTTCAAAAATCAAGCCCGGAAAGTGCCGCAGGCCATTTTGTCAGTGTTTGTGAGATTGATTTCTACGGGGCGGAGAGAGAAAGCTCCCTAATCCGGGGAATCTTTCCTGCGGGCTTCGGCATATTCTTCCGGATAATGTGCTTTCAGCCAAGCGCATTGCCACGCTATCCACGTATAGCACAGGGCGTGGCACTTCATAAACGCATACAGTCCGAAATCCTCCATATCCTTCCATATCCGTTCGAGGGCTTCCCGGCTATATCCCCGCTCTGAACCCCTCGATACGAACTCCCCGTGCAGAAAATCCAGCACTCCGCGCTGACACTTGCCGAAAGCCTTCCTTGCCCTGTCAGCTTCTCCGGGCGAGAATCCTCCATAACGCTTGCAGATGTCCATAATCTGCTCCTGATACACTATCATGCCGTATGTCTCTCCCAGCGTCTCCTCCATCTCCGGAAGTACATACTCGACCGAGGACGAACCGTTTTTTCGGGCGATGAATGCCGGCACTTTGTCCAGAGGCCCTGGCCTGTACAGGGCATACATCGCAACCAGGTCGGAGAATCTGTCGGGCTTCAACGCCCTGAGGCTTTCTCTCATCCCTTCCGGTTCGAACTGGAACACATCTCCCGTGTCGCCGTCAGCAAATATCGCCATCGTGCCGGCATCGTCAATCAGGATCCGGCCGATGTCTATCTTCTCTCCTCGCCGTTCCTCCGCAAGCCTTACCGCATCTCCGATGACATTGAGCGCGCTCTTTTCAAGAATGTCAAGTTTAAGAACTCCGCATTCCTCCGCATCATGGGGCCGATACTGGGAAACGGGAACTTCCTTCCCCGCGCGCCCGTCGAAGACTTTTGTCAGGGGGATAAGCCCCGACAAAGCCCCGACGCCTATCAGACTGGCGCCCACCCGGACTATTTTCCCGAAATGCGTCCCC
>CAVERO010000233.1:0-3079 GCA_963617915.1 Candidatus Methanomethylophilaceae archaeon
ATCCCTTTTCCTCAAGGAATTTGACCTGCGTGGCCACAGTGTTGTAGTTCGGCTTCGGGTCGGGAAGAGCCGCGACGATGTCACGGATGAAAACCTCTCCCTTTGCCCAGATGATGTTCATCACCACTTCCTCTTTTGCAGTCAGTCTCTGTTTCATTGCTCGGATTGTTTAAGAAGCTGTTTTGAATTAATTCCTCTCTTTTATTACACGGCCTTTCCGGCCATTTTCATCTTCGTCATCAGTCACGTAGCCACTGCTACGCTCCCTCTTCCGAAGCCGAAACTGTCTCGAAAATTCCGCATGATAAAAATCGGGAACCATTTCAAAACAGCTTCTAAGATTATTAAGCGCATAATTATCTTACTGATGCAAAGATACAAATAAAAATCACATCTCCTAATATTTTTAGGCGTTTTAAGAATATTTTTAGTCCGACCCGGACATATTCCCTAATTACGGAATATGTTACCTTAAGAAACATGGAAAAGAGACTGCACCTTTCCGGTCACTGAGCCTGTCGAAGTGACCGTACCTTTCCGGTCACTGAGCCTGCCGAAGTGACTTCCTGACAACAACAAATTGCCAGTAAAGCAGCGCCGACGACACAATCATCCCGCCGGCAATCCCGATGAACGAAATCGACAGATGCGTGCAGACCAAACCTCCGAACAACGCCCCCGTACCGATGCCGAAATTGAATATTCCCGAAAAGATAGACATCGCGACCGAGGTCTGCGACTGCGGCGTGTCCGTGATGATCTCCGACTGCATCGCCACATTGAACGCCGTCGCCGACATTCCTATTATTGTGCAGACTGCTATTGTGACGGGGACACTGAATGCGGAAGGAAGCAGGAGCGCGACTCCTCCGATCAATCCAAACAGCGTGACGTTGATGAACTTGAACCTATATTTCGGAAAGAACTTTGAAAACAGCATGCTCCCTATGATTCCGGCTCCTCCGAAAAGCATCAAAGTCAGCGTGATCTGGTTCTCCGTCATCTTTCCCACTTGCTGGAGGAACGGCTCAATGTAACTGTACGCCGTGTAATATCCCGTGGCAAAGGCTGCCGTGGTGATGAATATTCCGACAAGTACCTTATTCCCAAGCATGGCAGGCAGGTCATGGGCTGACATGCCTCCTCCGCTTGGCACTTTAGGGAGTAATGTGAAAAGGTAGAGAAAAACGATCAGAGCTACCGCCCCAATGCTCAGGAATGTCATTCTCCACCCCACGCCGAGTCCGATGACACGCCCGAGCGGCAGACCGAGAATCATTGCGATTGACGAACCGGTGACGATCATGCTCAGGGCAATGGACTTCCGGCTCTCCGGAACAATCCGTACCGCTATGATCGACACTATTGACCAGAAGATTGAATGAGCGCACGCGACACCGATTCTGGAAAACATCAGCATACCAAAAGATGCTGAAAGAAAAGACATTATCTGGAATGATGTGAACACGGCCATGACTCCAAGCAGCAGTCTGCGCATCTCCATCTTGGATGTCATCAGCATCAGCGGCATCGAAAGCGCCATCACCACCCACGCATAGACTGAAATAAGCATTCCGGCCTTGGCCTCCGTCAGCCCGAAATCCCTGCCGATGTCCGTCAGCAGCGCGATCGGAATGAACTCCGATGTGTTGAATATGAACGCTGACAGTGTCAGCCCCACCAGGGCCATCCACGTTTTCAATGACATCTCCGGTTCCTTGACCTGATCTGCCGTAACCATAATCTTCATTTTCTTCCCGCTTTTTCAGTCAGACAGCACCGCTATCTTCCTTGGTCGAAGCGGCCAACCTGAAGTTTTTCACTCTCAAACCTTCAAACAAATCAAAACTGCTTCTAACCGGGCGCAAATATAGAAAAGATTCCGTTTTGTTGTACCTTATTGCATGATATAAAACAATTTACATATTTATTGAAATGTTTTTTGAACGGCGTTAGATGTCAACCAGATAGATTCCGAGAAGATCGCCGGCATAATCCTTCGTTTGTCCGAAAACAAGCCTTTATGCCGGAATCAGCCGAGCGCGACATCAAGGACCATCATCAGGACAAACCCGACGGCGAACCCTATGGTGCCGATGTTGGAGTGCCGGCCTTCTGATGCTTCCGGAATCAGTTCTTCCACAACGACATAGATCATCGCTCCGGCCGCGAATGCAAGGAAATACGGCAGGACAGGAGTCATTAGGGAAGCGAGAAATAGCACAAGAAGCGCTCCGACAGGCTCGACGATTCCACTCAATCCGCCGATCAGGAATGACTTGCGGCGGGAATTGCCGGCGGCGCGCATCGGCATCGAGATGATTGCTCCTTCGGGAATATTCTGGATCGCTATTCCGATCGCGGTGGCCATTGCGGCGGCCGGGGCGATTCCTATTCCGTCCTGAAGCGAGCCGGCGATCACTACACCGACCGCCATTCCTTCAGGAATATTATGGATAGTCACCGCAAGAGCCAGCATCGCTGTCTTGGAAATCTTGGCTTTCAAGCCTTCCGGAGTCTCATCACCTATGTGAAGGTGCGGGGTAAGATAATCGACGGCAAGCAGGAAACCCATTCCGGCAAGGAAACCGACCGCAGCCGGGAACACTGTCACGACACCCTCCCCCGCCGACATCTCCATACTCGGAATCAGCAACGACCACACGGAGGCAGCCACCATCACTCCGGAGGCGAATCCAAGCAACGCCTTCTGCAGCAGAACGGGCATCTCCTTCTTCATAAAGAAAACGAAAGCGGAGCCGAGCAGTGTGCCGGCGAAAGGAATCAGCAAGGTGGCTATTATCGAAGTGTTCATATTCATTAATCCAATTTTACACGAATGTAGTGATTTTATTGTAATTTTGCGCCATGACACAGACGGACAACACAACCGAGGTTCTTGAAGTCGCTTCGATCGCCGGGCATATCCTCCTGGAGAACGGAGCAGAGATTTCACGCGTCGAGGACACGATGGAACGGATCGCATCCCACTACGGGGTGGATTCCGGTCATTTTTTCGTCCTGAGCAACGGGATATTCACAACCGGCTCTCTTGGGAAGTACGCCAATGTGGAGTTCA
>CAVERO010000234.1:0-3066 GCA_963617915.1 Candidatus Methanomethylophilaceae archaeon
GCTTGAAGGTTGCGGTCTTGGCCACCGTAACCGGCTTGGTCACTTCGACAAGCTCAGTGACCGGATCTCGGCTTTGCATCAACCTTTATCACTTCGACAAGCTCAGTGACCGGGTCTCGGCTTTGCATTAACCTTTATCACTTCGGCAAGCTCGGTGACCGGGTCTCGGCTTTGCATTAACCTTTATCACTTCGGCAAGCTCAGTGACCCGATGGCGCAGGCTCGGCGACAGGACTTTTTACCGCAAATTCTTTGCCTGTCAAGCAATCCGCTAAGTTACGACTAAATATTCAATTAAAAAACACTTTTGCCTGTCAAGCAGTCAGCCAAGAAACCTTCAAAAAATACCCGGATTCGCATCCGATTTTGACAACAGGACTTTTAATGCTAACTTTAGCGGAAGAAAAACAGACACTATGATCGAAAAGGACGAGAGATTCACTTTGGCGGAGAGATATGTGGAAGAGACGGGGGTCTCGGTGTTCCTGACCGGCAAGGCCGGCACGGGAAAGACCACTTTCCTGAAAGAAATCGTGCGGAAGACCTCCAAGCGGTTCGCTGTCGTGGCTCCTACCGGAGTGGCTGCGATCAACGCCGGCGGAGTGACCATACATTCATTCTTCCAGCTGCCGCTGTGTCCGTACCTCCCTGACGTGAAAGAACTTGTCACGGAGTACCAGATGCCGGAGCGGATGCGTTCCCTGCGCAAGGAGCGGGTGAAGATCCTGCGGACCCTCGACCTGCTGATCATCGACGAGATCTCAATGGTCAGGGCGGACATTCTGGATGCGGTTGATGACATCCTCAAGCGCTACCGGCGCAACGACCGGCCGTTCGGAGGGGTGCAGCTGCTGATGATCGGGGACATCCAGCAGCTTCCGCCGATCGTCAAGGAGACGGAAAGGCCGTTCATGGAGCGGGTATATTCATCACCCTTCTTCTTCAATGCCAAGGTTTTGCAGCGCTTGCCATTCGTGACGGTCGAACTGGAGAAAGTCCACCGCCAGAGCGACAGGCTGTTCCTTGACATTCTGAACAAGGTGCGCTCCGGAACGCCTGACAACGCCACCCTCAACGAGCTGAACAAGCGGTTGGATCCAGGTTTCATTCCTCCAGAGGACGAGCGCTGGATCCGCCTGACGACCCACAACGCGCAGTCCGACACCGTCAACGAGGCGAAGATGAACGCTCTTGACGGCGAGGAAGCCACCTTCGAGGCTGCGGTCGAAGGAATATTCCCGGAAAACGCCTATCCCGCCGAGACCCGTCTGCGGCTGAAAGAGGGCGCGCAGGTGATGTTCATCCGCAACGACTCTTCCGGCGAGGCCCGCTACTACAACGGGAAGATCGCGACTGTGGAGAAGGTCAAGCCGCGGCTGATCGTGAAGGATGAGGACGGTGCGGACATAGAGGTCGCGACTGAAAAATGGGAGAACATCCGCTACGGGCTGAACGAGGAAACCGGTGAGATAGAGGGGATTGTGGACGGAACTTTCGAGCAGGTGCCTCTGCGTCCGGCGTGGGCGGTGACAATCCACAAGAGTCAGGGGCTGACCTTCGACCGCGTCATCATCGACGCCGGAGCGGCGTTCTCGTTCGGGCAGGTCTATGTCGCCCTCTCCCGCTGCCGCACCCTCGAAGGCATCGTGCTGACCACCCCGATCACCCGGAGATGCACCTTCACCAGCGAGGAGGTCTCGGCGTTCGAGGGCAGCCGTGAGCCAGCGGACGAGGTGCGGCTCAAACTCCCGGCGATGGCCAATGAATATTTCACCTCGACCCTGTGCGAAGCTTTTGACCTTCAGCGGCTTCGCTACCTTTACAACAGGGTCAACCGAATATATCAGGTCAATCTGTCGAACCTCTATCCCGACCAGGCCGGCAGGTTCAACACGGTCGGTGCCGGCAATTCTGCCTTGTTAGAGGAGCGCTCGGACGGAGACCCCGGAAATCAAACCTTCGTCGGAATACGTTCCCTGAGCGACACGGCCCAGAAGTTCCAGAAGCAGCTGCGTTACATAACCTCAACCGTCCACAGCGGAGCGGCGGAGGACTTCCCTCTCTTACGTGAGCGCATCGCCAAGGCCAGTGAATATTTCCGCAAGGAACTCCGGCCTTTGGCATCGTTCGCGGCTCCGCTGGTCCTCATAGAAATAGACGACAGGGAGGTCAAGAAGGCGTTCAAGGCGGCGGCCGAGGAGTTTCTCGGCGAGCTGAAGTTCCGTCTGGCACTTTACGAGACTGTCCTGGCCAACGGGTTCAGCACGAAAGCCTACCATAAGCTAAAGACGGACAACGAGTTGACCGGCTCAAGGTCGCTCAAGGCGCTGGCCGGATCGCTGACATTTAATTCGGAGCAGACCTCGGCGTCCGGAAAGACGCTTCGACGACCGTCCGGTCAGCCCGCCGAACCGCCAACCCCGGTCGGTGAGCCTGTCGAACCGCACCGGCCAAATGATTGCCCCGACCATCAACCGGCCGGCACCCCTGCCGAACCGCCGCGACAGGACGGCACCGACAGCGGATCCACCTACACCGGCAGCCTCCATCCGGAACTGGTTCAGGCCCTTGTGGACTGGCGGCGCGCAAAGTGCCGTCAGGACAACGTCCTCGCCTTCATGATCCTCCACCAGAAAACCCTTCTGGCCATAGCCGACCTCGCCCCCTCGACCCGGGAGGAACTCCTGACCGTCAAAGGCTTCGGCAAGGCCAAGTGCGACAAGTACGGTGACGAGATTCTGAAAGTTGTCCGCAAAGGCTTGACAAATGCTCGTTAATAATTACGCTGGGTTGACGGTACTCCACCAACAATCCGGAGGCGATGACCATGAACAATGCTGGCGACCCTCCGGAAATGACAAGAGAGTCGTGGGAAATCCGATGATTATCAGCGTTTGTTCGAAAATGAGAAATACATTTTGGCAGAGTAAATTATTATGTAATTTTGGAGTGCGGTTCCTAAATTGCATAAGAAGCTGTTTTGATTTGTTTGAAATGTTCTTTGAGGTGAACAAAACTTCATTTTCTTCCCGCTTCTTCAGTCAGATAGCACCGCTATCCTCCTTG
>CAVERO010000235.1:0-3056 GCA_963617915.1 Candidatus Methanomethylophilaceae archaeon
ACCAACTTATTTTTTCATCATCACTAAGAAGCTGTTTTGATTTGTTTGTTTGAAGGTTTGAGAGTGAAAAACTTCAGGTTCGACCGCTTCTTCCAAGGAGGATAGCGGTGCTATCTGACTGAAGAAGCGGGAAGAAGATGAAGATTTTTCACCTCAAAGAACATTTCAAACAAATCAAAACAGCTTCTTAATCAAATATTCCTTAACTTTGCGATTTGGCACATCAGGAATATCAAAATCCAAAGATATGAAATCAATTTTAGGAATAGGCAACGCTTTGACGGACATTCTGGCCGTTTTTCCGGATGAGACAATGCTCCGCGAGTACCACCTTCCTCCGGGAAGCATGCAGCATGTCGATCTGGAGACGGGTGACAGAATCTGGTCCAAACTCAAGGAGTTCGGCGTGAAGTACGTTCCCGGGGGATCGGCGGCCAACACGATCACCTGCACATCCATATTCGGAATGCCGTCGGGATTCATCGGAAAGATCGGCAACGACGAGCTCGGCCACCTGTACAAGAGCACGTTGGAGCAGTACGGGGTCAAGACCACCCTGCTGACCGGCACGAAAGGCTCCGGCCGCGCGATGTGCTTCATCACGGGAGCGAACTCCGAAAGGACCTTCGCCGACTACATGGGCGCCGCTCTGGAACTCGTGCCCGAGGATCTGAAGCCGGAATGTTTCCAAGGCTATGATTATTTTCACATCGAGGGTTATCTTGTGCAGAATCAGGATCTTATCCGCAGGGCTGTGCAAATGGCGAAAGAGGCCGGGTGCAAGATTTCGATAGACATGGCATCCTACAATGTGGTCGAGTCCAACGAGGCTTTCTTCCACAACCTTGTGGAACGCTATGTGGACATTGTGTTCGCCAACGAGAGCGAGGCCAGGTCGTTCACCAAGCTCGGGCCGCGCGAGGCTCTCGACACGCTTGCCAATCAATGCGAAATAGCAGTCGTGAAGGTCGGAAAGGACGGCTCCATGGTCAAGCGGGGCGATGAGTACCACTACATAGAGGCTTGGCCGGCAGCCACAATCGACGCAACAGGCGCGGGCGACACCTACGCCGCCGGATTCCTCTACGCTCACTCGCTCGGAATGCCGCTTAAAGTCTGCGGAGAGATAGGCTCGATAATTGCTGCAAAGGTCGTCGAAGTTATCGGCACAAAGATCGATGTCCCGAGATGGAAGGATGCCAAGCGTGAGATTCGTGAGCTGATAGCTTCTGTAAGTCAGTAGATTATGTTTGATTTCATAAAGTCGTTTTTCAGAAAGAGAAGTCTTCGCAAGCATTCCAGCACGGTTCCCACGGAGATTCTTCCGTTAGGAAAGATCCGTTCCTACGTGGCGATCATCGACGCGGAGGAGTCATCGTTCGATGCCTGCAAGACTGCCATAATGAATTTTTTCAGATCCCAAAACATCAAGGGTTGCGTCTTCTTTCAGGACTTCAGAAAGATCGGCAGCGAGGACAGGCTGATCACCAGCATCCAGACCACCATCACGAAAAAGGACCTGGACTGGATGGGCCGTCCTTCCCGCTACAAACTGAACGTGCTGGAGGAGCAGGCCCCCGACCTGTTCATCTCCCTTGTCAAGAACCCGGATTTCGCCATTGAATACATGGCGCGTACATCCAAGGCACGTTTCAAGATCGGCCGCCGTCAGATTAACGGGAATCTGTTTGACCTTGTCATCAGCGACCCCGCCGGGAAAGAAATCTCGCAACTGGACAGTTTCACGGCCATCAAGGGATATCTTACAAAAATCCAATAATCCATCATGTCAAATTTCATCAAGAACGCCGTCATAGCCCTCAAAGGATTCGCTATGGGGACGGCCAATGTCATTCCCGGCGTGTCCGGAGGGACAATCGCTCTGCTCACCGGAATATTCAATGAACTCATAGAGGCGCTCAACGCCGTCCTGTCAATATCCTCATGGAAACTGTTGCTCCAAGGCAAGGTCAAGGAGTTCTGGAAGCATATTCATGGAACATTTCTGCTTTGGCTGGGAGTCGGATTGGTCATAAGCATCTTCTCGCTTGCGAAAGTGATGGAATATGTGCTTGCGTACCATCCGATTCAGACGTGGGCGTTCTTCTTCGGGCTGATTGTGGTCTCGGGCGTCTATATGCTTTATGACATCAAGAAATGGAAAGTCGCCGACGGCCTGTGGCTTGTGTTCGGAGTCATACTCGGGGCGGTGATATGCATGCTCTCCCCAACCCAGACCACAGATGCGTCCTGGTTCATCCTGGTCTGCGGAGCCATCGCCATCTGCACGATGATTCTTCCTGGAATCTCGGGCAGCTTCATTCTGGTGCTGCTCGGAAAGTATGAATATATCATGGGGGCGATCAGCGAGCTTAACTGGCCTGTCCTCATCCTGTTCGGGGTCGGCTGCGTACTTGGACTAGCCGCCTTCTCCAAGTTCCTGCACTGGCTGATAGGGCGTTACGAGAGGCCGACGCTGATCACCCTGATCGGCTTCACTCTCGGCTCGCTCGTCAAGGTCTGGCCATGGAGCGACAAGGTCAGTCTGCTGACAGCCCAGCTTATGCGTGAAGGACAGACCGCGGAGCAGGCCCAGGCAGGAGTCCAGGCCTTGACGGAGACCGGCTTCAACCTGGCCTCGATGATCGATCCCCAGACCGTACAGGCTATTGTCTGGATGTTGGTCGGAGCGATTCTTGTCGTCGGCCTTGAATGGCTCGGCCATTCTAAGAACAAGTAAGAAGCTTCTTAGAATTTCTTTCTGCCGGCAGCTGTCCGGTCGCCGCGTCTGGCCTTCGGCTTTCTTGCGCCCTTGTTCTTGTTGGACTTGCGTGGGGGCTGATTGTCCGTGTGCGCCACTGCGGCGTAGAACGGCTTTTTCTTGCCTTTGCCCTCGGCGGAATCTTTTCCGGGACCGTTATCTGATGTCGCGGCATCGACCAACTCGTAGTCCAGAAGCCTTTGCTCCAGATTGGCGGCCTTGACCCGGATCTTGACCGGATCTCCGAGACGATAGACCTTGCCGGAGCGGCGGCCGCGGATGAGGTAGTTCTGCT
>CAVERO010000236.1:0-3013 GCA_963617915.1 Candidatus Methanomethylophilaceae archaeon
GCACCTTTGCCGCGGTCACTCCCTTCGCGGAGCCTGACATCTCCTCGAAGGCGATTGATGGGATGTACTTCATTGAGAAATGATATTAAAATGGTGAAACATAAAGGTTTGTATTATAAGTCCCTCACGGCGAAGAAGTGCAGGAACGTCCCGTCGTTGGCGGTGAAACTGCCGCTGCCTGAATTGGTGCAGGTGAAATGTCCGCCGCTGATGCGACCTATCGCGAGCGGATGCCCCTTCGTGTTGATGATCCCGTTGCTGTAAATGACCGGAACGGCCACGTCCACGTCCGTCGGCATCCCCGTGATGTCGAACGCCTGTTCGAGCGTGGAGCCGTCCGTGCCGAACTTCTTGAATGTCAAAAGGCAGAACACATAGCCGTCCTTGACCATCAGGCACTTCTTGTTCAGAACCGTGTTCGAGAAGTTGCCGGAGATGCCGGTCGTGACGAACCCGTCGGAGACTATCTCCGTTCTCTGCCCGCCTTTGGCGTATGCCGAGCATACGATGAATCTCAGCGGCCCGTACCCGTCGAAAGCGTCCACCTGCTCGATGTAGAGCTTGTCGACTGTCACATTGCTGCTGAGCGAGGAGACGTTGTCAAGAGTCAGCTCGTTTCGAGGGGTGTAGATTGCCTTCCTGACGGCCGAAAGTTCCTGACAGATGACGGACACCGCCATAGACTCCCCGGTGAACCCGGTCTCCGTGTCCATCCACCAGAATGAGAGGAAATACTTCTGTCCAGCAATGGGGAGGAAACCGATTGTGGAAAGATAACTCTGCGTGATGTCGCCGCCTCCCCGAACGTGGAGATGCCTTTCATATGCTCGGCGAGGGTCGCCCATTCCGCCATCTGGACGGAGGAGAGCTTCCTGTAGGCACGGGATATGCCCGAGAACCTGTTGCGGCTTGAGGCCTGCGACCCGGTCTTGACGTGCGAATGCATACATCTGGACGAAAGGACCTGACGGCCCTTTGACACCCTGGCCGTCACATCCTTCGCGCTTCCGCTGAACTCATTGAACGCTATCGATGGCAGTGCTTTCATAATACCCATTCAGGATTGTTTGCGACAAAGATATGTAGTGGATAAAATTCTGAAATAGAAATGGTTTCGGATGCGCCGCTTCACTTTCGCTTGCCGCCTGACGGCTTGGAACGGATGTTGATGGAATTGGGAAACGGCATTGACAAATGACAAAAAATAATGAAAAATGTCAGTTGTCCGGAAATTTTGTGTAGATTTGTAAAAATGGGTTTGTTATGGCTGTGTATGTAAAAGCGATTCCGACGTTGAGGGGTTCAGCAGCTGAACGCTTCGTCAAGATGTCCGAAGAGAATCTTCGCAGACGCGCTTCTGTGGATTTTTCCAAGGAGGCAGCCAATTCTTATGCAATACTGAAGAAGAAAGAGGGAAAGATGTAAATCGTGGGGTATCTATTGGAGAACTGTCATTTCGGTAGACTAACATCAGAAATCATCAATCAATGTCAGCCTTACACTTGCAGTAGAAACGCTGACATTGATTCGTTTTTTCACGACGGCACGCCGGATAATTACCGTGATTACCGGTTGGAGATGATGGGGACAACCCATTGTTTCTTTACGGACGAGAAGGTCAAAGCCGTGCAGCCCAGAATGGTTTGTGCCTTTTCCCTTTCCAACTCGTCCCTTCGAACTGATATTCTTCCAGGCAGCAGACGCAACCGCCTGAACCGTTCGATTCCGAACGCAAAACGCCGCTTCCAGTATCCTGCGATATTGATAGGGGAGTTGTGCGTGTTCGACGGCTTCGGTCATAAGACTTTCGGGTATGACATCGCCGATGAGATGATGAACCTCATCAAGACCATAGCCATTGACCCGGAGAACAATTCATCGAGCCGGTATCTGATAGTCGATGCGCTGAACAGCCCGGAGGTTATCGGGTATTACAGAAGGAACGGCTTTGATTTTCTGTTTGCTTCCGAAGAAGATGAACTGGAACATTTGCGGGGCGCACATAGCGGCGGCATACAGAACTGCAAGACGAGACTAATGTTTTTCGACCTCGTTGTTCTCAATCAAATGACAGACTGAACACAGCCGACAATGTGTGACACTGCGACCGGTAGCCGGTGACGCTGTCGCCAGCCGCCTTCGGCTCGCGGATTACGAGGCACCCAATGACCGGTACAGGGAAGAACAGAAAGTCCAGACCATAGAAACCGTCATCGAGAAGGAAATCAATGTCCTTCATTGGTGACAGAAGGCGTTGATGTGGGTGGGAGTGCTATCGTGTTTGACAATCGTTATTAAGGTGTCGCTCAAACTTTTAAGAAGACGCTGATAATCCGGTTAAAAGTGGTATATTTGCGGCAGTTTAGTGCCCGTATAGACCTTGTCGCTATACCCTGCACTTAAAAACGTGCTAAGTCGGGACTCATTCTTTGTCGGATGAGTCCCGCTTTTATTGTTCGCTCTTGACCCTTTAATTCTTGAATTCGATAAAAAAAACTGTACCTTTGCACCCGATGGCGCGTCCATCTACTGGACTGGGGTATCCTCGGTTGAAAAAGGGTTGTGGATAAGCTCCTCAACTCTTTTTTCTTGCTATATAGACAACACAGCATCGTCTTCAAACAGAAAATATGAGAGGTCCTATTAATGCGCGTTTAGTAGTTTGGGGAAGGTTACAGACGGACTATCATAAACTCCCGCCGGAGCAGAAAGAATTGTTCGATAAAGAGAATCCGTTTTGGGCTGATTTCTTCAGCTGTAAAGTTTGAGAGATGTAAGCAGTGCATATGTGATAAAACCTGTCATCCTTGGGCGCAAGGACAATGGCGAAAAGCTGTTCCTTGAACGAGCGTACCCCTTTACCGAGACTTTTCATCAACTCGGGAATCTTTTTGCATCGAAAAACAGCAGCACTACCAATGCGATAAGTAGCACTTCCTGCATACCCGAACCGCCGATAAATAAAGGTGTTATATCTATTTGCGTATTAAACGGTTAATAAATATCCATCCGC
>CAVERO010000237.1:0-2989 GCA_963617915.1 Candidatus Methanomethylophilaceae archaeon
TATCCGCAAAAATCCTTCACAAAACCTTACCAACTTATTTTTTCATCATCACTTTATTTGCTTAACGGTTTCCAAAACCGAAAAAATGTTCATAATTTTGTCACTCACTTCCAAGGCATTGAGAAGCGCAAAATAACTCAAGTTTCGCATGGCAAATCTCAAGTCATTGGCCAAGGACACGGCAATCTACGGCCTCAGCAGCATTGTAGGGAGGTTTCTGAACTACCTCCTCGTCCCGCTTTACACCCATGTCATCGTCTCTTCAAGCGGCGGCTACGGTGTCGTGACGAACCTGTACGCCTACACGGCACTGCTGCTGGTGATTCTGACCTATGGGATGGAGACCACGTTCTTCCGCTTCTCCAACAAAGAGGGCGAGGACCCGGACAAGGTCTATTCCACGGTTCTGACCTCAGTTCTGGCCACCTCCTTGCTGTTCGTCGGGCTTGTGGCGGTTTTCATAAGGCCGGTCTCTTCGGCTCTTGGCTACGCCGCCCACCCTTCCTACGTCCTGGCCATGGCCGCGACGGTGGCCATCGACGCTTTCCAGTGCATTCCGTTCTCGTACCTGAGGCTCAAGCGGCGTCCGCTGAAGTTCGCCGCTCTGAAGCTGCTCTTCATCGGACTGAACATATTCCTGAACCTCGCTTACTTCGTGATTCTGCCCAAGGCGGGGATGAATCCGCTCGGGATTTACGACGGAGGTCTTGATGTGGGGTATGTGTTCTACATCAATCTGTTCTGCACGGCGTTCATCACACTTTTCTTCGGGAGGGAACTGTGCGGATTCAAGTTCGGATTCGACGGCGGTCTCCTGAAGAGGATGCTCGGCTACAGCTGGCCGATTCTGGTTCTTGGAATCGCAGGAATCCTCAACCAGAGCGGCTCGCAGATCATCTTCCCGTTCATCTACGGGGAAGGCTCGTCAGTCCCGCTCGGCATCTACGGTGCCAGCGTCAAGATAGCTATGATCATGGCGATGATCACCCAGGCTTTCCGCTACGCCTACGAGCCGTTCGTGTTCGGCAGCGCGGCTGACAGGAACAGCAAGGAGATGTACGCCAAGGCGATGAAGTACTTCATAATGTTCACTCTCCTCGCTTTCCTCTGCGTGATAGGGTACATGGGCATCCTGAAGTACATCATCGGGCCGAGCTACCGGGAGGGTCTCAAGGTCGTGCCCGTCGTGATGGCCGCCGAAATCATGATGGGGGTCTATTTCAACCTGTCGTTCTGGTACAAGCTGACCGACAGGACGCTCTGGGGAGCGCTGTTCTCCGGAATCGGCTGCCTTGTGCTGTTCGCCGTCAACATCCTGTTCATTCCAAGGTTCAGCTACATGGCCTGCGCCTGGGCCGGGTTCGCCGGCTACGGAGTGGCGATGGTCCTGTCCTACATAGTCGGTCAGAAGAAATACCCGATCAAGTACCCTCTTAAGGACATCTTCCTGTACGTCGGCCTTGCCCTGGTTCTGTTCATCGGGATGTCCTGCGCCAACACACACTTAAGCGCCCGGGCCGCGACCGCGGTCAACACCATCCTGATAGTCGTCTTCTGCGCCGTAATCGTCAGACGCGACTTCCCGCTGTCTTCTCTGCCGCTTGTCGGGAAACACTTCAGAAACGGGAAAATGACCGGCTGTAAATGAAACGGCAAGGAATCGGCCAGAGATGAAAACCCTACGGAACGAATTGTAAATCAACAATCTTCAAAATATGAAAAAAACAATCGCAATCTTGATGCTGTCGCTCTGCGCGGTGACGGTGTCCGCACAGAAAGGTCAGGTGAAGTACAAGTTCACGGAAGCGTCGGACCTCACTATGGTCGGCAAGCTTATGACCGACACACCGAACCCCTACCACAGGGTTGACACCGTGATATTCAAGGGCTTCACCGCCGGAGAGAACAAACAGGTCAGGATGTCGGCCGGTCTCGCGGTGGCGTTCAGGACGGACTCGAAGACCATAACGGTCAAGACAAAATACCTTGACAGAGGATTTCCGGTCAACACCGGAGGGCTCGCCGCGAGAGGCTACGACCTTTACATCAAGAAGGACGGAAAATGGCTCTGGGCGGCCTCCGGGATGGCTGCTGACCATGAACCGGATAAGAACTGTGTGCTTATAGGCAGTCTGGACGGTTCAATGCACGAGTGCCTGATGTACCTTCCGATCCTGAGCGAGGAGGAATCCATCATGATAGGCGTCAACGAAGATGCGACGATAGAGGCCGTAGAGAACCCGTTCCGCCACAGAATCGGGATATTCGGATCAAGCTTCACGCACGGAATCAGCATTTCAAGGGCCGGGATGGCCTATCCCGACCAGCTTTCGAGGATGACCGGACTCCAGTTCCTCAGCCTCGGATGCAGCGGCAACTGCAAGCTACAGAGTTATTTCGCCGATGTGCTCCGCGCCGCCCGGGTGGACGCTTTCGTGTTCGATTCGTTCTCCAACCCTACTCCGGAGCAGATCGAGGAGAGGCTTTTCCCTTTCATCGAGAAAGTCCAGGCGGCCCATCCGGGGATTCCGCTCATCTTCCAGAAGACCATCTACAGGGAGAGCCGCAACTTCAGCACCCGCAGCGACACTTACGAGGGACGCAGGATGGAAGTGGTTGACAGTCTTATGAATATAGCGGTGAAGAAATATCCCGATGTTTATTACGTCACAGCCACCTGCGCGACGGCCCCCGACCACGAGACCTCCGTGGACGGAACCCATCCATCGGATTACGGCTACACGCTTTGGGCCGAGTCCATCCGGAAGCCTATCCTGAAGATTCTGAAGAAATACGGAATCAGGTAGGCCGGGTTGTCATCTGACCGCCCTACAGCAGCCGCTTCACCACTTTGAAGAACTTATACGGCATGTACCTGAACGGCAGGTCAAGCCATGTCGGGGTGGCTACTACCGAACGGTAGTGCGTGAAGGCGTCGAAACTGCGTTTGCCGTGGTAGCTGCCCAGACCCGAGTTCCCGACACCGCCG
>CAVERO010000238.1:0-2986 GCA_963617915.1 Candidatus Methanomethylophilaceae archaeon
CACCGCTATCCTCCTTGGAAGAAGCGGTCGAACCTGAAGTTTTTTCACTCTCAAATCTTCAAACAAACAATTCAAAACAGCTTCTAAGCCGCCACCTGTGAATGTTTCATTCTGACACTATGGGAGCAGATGCGGCAGGAGCGGACCGTCAGTGGCCGTACATCGGAACATCGCCATTATCAATCAGTTGCCTGAGGATATCGAGATAGTCGGGAGAATAGTTTTTGGATGGATTGCCGAACTCGGCCACAATTTCCTCAATGGAATATTCTCCGTCGCTTTCATTAACATATTCAATCAGTTTCCGCCTCGTCGTCTGTCGGAGGTCAGGCGCCGGAGCAGCGGTGCGCCGCGCCCTGCAGACATCGCAGCAGCCGCAGTCGGGGGACTCGGTCTGGCCGAAATAACGCAGGAGGTAGCGGGAACGGCACTCGGAGGCCTCGCTGACATATTCAAGCATCGCCTGGCTTCTGTCGCGCGCACACTTTTTCAGCATTTCGTAGCGTGACGGCATCAGGTCGACATTTCCAGGCCGCAACCTGTCATGGTGCAGAAACACCACATCGGAATGGTCGGCGGGCACATAATTGACCACGTGCTCCAATGCAAGATGGTAAAGAGTCTGCCGCAGCACTGAAACAGTCATCCCGCAACGGTTGGAGACATATTCCTCATCTATCGGTTGAACGAATGAGAATATTCCAGTGTAACTCCGCATCAGTATTTCAAGCACCGTCGCCATGTCACGGTCAGGCAGATCGATGTCGTACAATGCTTTCCTGTCAACAGAAATGCGGACCTTGGTCTGAATGTCAATCTCCTCCGAATATGTCAGATGCCCCGTCCGCTCAAGGTATTTGAGCGCATGGAAGGCCGGAGCGCGCTGAAGGCCGAAACGCTTGCAGAACTCCTCTATCTTGAATTTCAATTGCCGTCCCACACCCGTGTCATACGGAATCCCGAAGAATATGTGAAGTTTCTGATAGACATCTTCGATATATTCAAGAGAAGGAAAGGAGACATCCTCTATCTGCTTGGCCCTCCGCACATCGACTCCGTTCCAAAGCAGCACCGCGAACGAGCGTTTGCCGTCACGCCCGGCGCGTCCGGCTTCCTGAAAGTACGCCTCCGGACTCTCAGGCAGGTCGTAATGAACCACAAAACGCACATCCGGCTTGTCTATCCCCATCCCGAATGCGTTTGTGCAGACCATCACCCTGATTCCGCCGCTCTTCCACGCCGCCTGACGTTCAGCCCTTGTCCGGCTTCCTAGCCCGGCATGGTAGAAAGAGGCGGACACTCCCTGTGCCTGAAGGAATTGTGAAAGCTCCTCGCACTTGCGGCGATTGCGGGCATAGACGATTCCCGAACCCGGCACACCGCCACATATGTTCAGGATCTGGGAATATTTGTCCTCCACCTTACGGACTATGTAACTGAGGTTGGGCCTCTCGAAACCGCTCCTGAGCAGCAGATTCTCCTTGAATCCCAGACGTTCCATGATGTCTCTGGCCACTGTCGGGGTGGCAGTGGCGGTAAGCGCGATGACAGGAGCGTCAAATCTTTCCCTTATGTCACCGATTTTCAGGTAGTCTGGTCTGAAATCATAACCCCACTGGGAGATGCAGTGCGCCTCATCGACCACTATGAAACTGACGTCAAGGACATTGATGTAGGACTGGAACAATCGCGTCCCAAGCCTTTCAGGTGACAGATAGAGAAACTTGTAGTCTCCGTAGGCAGCGTTGTTCAAGGCCAGATCGACCTCATGCCGACTCATCCCCGCGTGGACGGCCAGAGCCCGGACTCCCCTGTCGTTCAGATTCTGCACCTGATCCTTCATCAAGGCTATCAAGGGAGTCACCACAAGCGTGATTCCTTCCTTAATCAGCCCCGGCACCTGAAAACAGACCGACTTGCCACCGCCCGTCGGCATGATGGCCAGGACATCCTTCCCTTCCAAGGCGGCTGTGATGATATCTTCCTGCATCGGACGGAAGCCATCATAGCCCCAATATTCTTTCAACACTTCTGACGGCGACATATTTGAAAATAGTTGTTAAACCGTTTTATCACAATATCTTGCGTTCCCAGGTGGCAAACTATTTGCAGTCCAGCACGCGGGCAAAAACAAATGTACGAAATTAATCGTTCACTCATTTGAGTAATGAATAAAATTTCCTTAAATTTGCGGCGCTTTTGAGAGAATAAGTTTAACTTTATAAAACACATTTCACTATGCCTAAGATGGATTTAAGCAAGTACGGAATCAAGAATGTGAAGGAAGTCCTTTACAATCCGACTTACGAGGTTCTCTACAACGAGGAGACAAAGCCTGAGCTTGAAGGCTACGAGAAGGGTCAGGTGACCGAGCTCGGCGCCATCAACGTCATGACCGGCATCTACACCGGACGTTCCCCTAAGGATAAGTACATCGTCATGGACAAGAACTCCAAGGACACCGTTTGGTGGAACACTCCGGAGTACCCTAACGACAACCATCCTATGACGGAGAAGGTCTGGAAAGTCGTCAAGAAGACCGCCCAGCAGGAACTCTCCGGAAAGAGACTCTTCGTCGTCGATGGTTTCTGCGGAACGCACAAGGACACCCGCATGAAGGTCCGCTTCATCATGGAGGTGGCATGGCAGGCCCACTTCGTCACCAACATGTTCATCCGTCCGAAGAATCAGGAAGAGTTCGACCTGGAGCCTGATTTCGTGGTTTACTGCGCATCAAAGGCCAAGGTAGCCGACTTCGAGGAGCTCGGACTCCGCAGCGACACCTGCGTCGCCTTCAACGTGAGCAGCAAGGAGCAGGTCATCCTCAACACCTGGTACGGCGGTGAGATGAAGAAGGGTATGTTCTCAATGATGAACTACTACCTTCCTCTGAAGGGCATCGCGGCAATGCACTGCTCCGCCAACACCGATATGAACGGCGAGAACACCGCCATCTTCTTCGGTCTCTCCGGAACCGGCAAGACCA
>CAVERO010000239.1:0-2876 GCA_963617915.1 Candidatus Methanomethylophilaceae archaeon
TCCAGGCGAGGCCGAGGCTGGTGGCAAGCTGCGGAGTGCCGGCCACGTAATGCCGAACGGTCTTGCCGTCGGCCGTAGGATGGCTCTTCCAGTAAGGGATGATGACACCGTAGGTCCCGGCTACATATTCAGCGCTGTTGTCGTAGGTCTGGTACATCGTAGGATTGGAAGTGTAGATGTACTTCCCGTAGGCGAGGACCCCCTGAACGGAAAGGTTCGGGACAGGGGTAGGCACCTTGAAGCCGAGTTCGACTCCGACGTGGCGCTCGTCTATTCCCGACATGGCGAAATTGGTGAAGGAGTTCTGCGAGTCGTCGTAGAAGCTCATCACGTCTGCCTGGTCCTTGATGGTCGTGTAGAAGGCGGTGATGCGGAAATCGTAGCCGGAGTTGCGGTAGGCGTAGTTGATGTCCGCCGTCAGGGTCTTTGTGGTCTTGAGGTCAGGCATTATGGTGTTCCTTGTCCTCGGAGAGATGAAAGCTTGATTGAAAGCAGGGGCCTCGGTGAGGTAGGCGGCGTCCGCGTAGATCCTGTGGCCTCCGCGGATGAAGTAGCTGAGGTTCAGTTTGCCGGAGCCGGTGAGGAAGTCCTTCTTGTCGGACTCGCCCTTGGAAGTGATAGGACTGCCGTCGATCTGGTCGTAGTTCGTGATGACCTTTCCGTTGTAGGTGAACGGGTTGCCGTTGTCGTCAAGTCCCGGGAAGAGACCCTTCCTCAAAAGACCTTCCCTCCAGAATTTTGAATATCCCAACCTTCCGGCGACCGTGGCCTCCAGCCCGCCGAACGTGAAACGTCCCGAAGCCCAGGCCTCGGCGCGGCGGACGTGGGCGTAGTAGTCGTAGCCGTACTTGTCGCCTTGCTTGAGAGTCTGGGCGGCTCCGTTCTTGAGGTAATAGTCGAGGTCGTTCTGGATCATCGTCGGGTAAGCGGCGAAATCCCTCTCGGCGAACTGGTCGATGTTGACGTAGTAGTCTCCGCCCAGAAGGTCGTCCAGAATCTTGTAGTACTCCGTGCGGTTCCATTTGTAGGAAAGTCCGCCGGTGACGGTCAGGAACTTGACAGGATTCCATTTGCCGTTGAGGGCGAAGTTGAGGTCGTTCTGGTCCGTACGTCTCTCCTCAATCACGTACTTGGAGCGGTTGCCCGCATCCGTGGAGTTCATGGAATTGACAGCGTAGAGCCTGTCCCAGTTCAGATGCGTGGTCGTTGCGAGGTCGGTCTCCCAAGCCTCCTTCGCCCACGCGTACTTCGCATAGTTCTGACGGTTGTAGTCAGTGTTCTCCATGTAGAAATAGCTCGGCAGATTCCTGTAGTAGTCAGGACGCGGGTCCGGGGCGTCGTACCAGTCAAGAGCCGTGTAGCCGTTCTTTCCGAACCTGTAAAGCACAGTGGCCGAGGCCGAGAACTTCTGGGACTCCGGAGTGAAATCGTACTTGAGGATCGCGATTGGCTCGTGGGTCTTGCGGACGCGGGCGTTGCGCACCTTGCCGTTATAGTAGCCCCAGTTGGAGTTGTACATGTTGTCGCCGGTCAGGTCGTAAACCTCCTGGGTTGAGCCGTTCTGGGCTCCTCGCTCCCCGGGGGCGGCCATGAACGTGAACCCAAGCCTGTGCTCCTCATTGAATTTCTTCTCGACAGCCCCATAGTAGCCGAACGAACGGTAGAAGACACCTTTTATCCAGTCGTTTCCGCCAAGCCTTGCGGATGCGCTGAAGGCGTAGGACCAGCCGTTGTCAAGCTGGCCGGAGGCGTAGGTCAGCATCAGACGGAGCCTGTACAGGGCGCTGTTTGTCAGCACGCTGCCCCTCCAGCCGGTACGGACGGAGGAGGCCATCGGCATGATGTTCGTGAGGCCGTTGTAGCCGCCGAATCCGAAGTCTGAAACCTCAGCCCCGTTCACGGACTCCTTGCTTCTGGTAGCCTCGTTCAGACCGCTCCACAAGGAGTAGGGGGTGTAGCCGGTGATGGCGTCGTTCATCCTCACTCCGGCGAGGTAAACATCCTGTGATTCACTGGAATATCCCCTCACACGGAACCGCACGGAACTGAAATTGTACCCGGCCATGTTGTTGAACACATCGTCCTGGCCGAAAAGGATGGTAGGGCTGTCTTGATAGCCGGAGTCATCCATGTCGAACTCGGAGAAGCTGGCGTCGTCCACCTCGGCAACCTTCGCCACCGGGGTCAGGGAAAGCGTGAACATATTCTTGACATAGCCGTCGTTGACTGTCACGTTCACAGTGGAGCGGAGGTAGTCCGGACTTTCGATGACAAGGTCGTACATTCCGTCCTTCAGGTTCCCGATCTGGAATGTGCCGTCCTGTCCGGCCTTCACGCGGGCGACTTCCTGTCCTCCCGAGTAGAGGACCAGCTGCGCTCCGTCAACGGCCGTCTTGCTCAAACGGCTGACGACCGTACCCTTCACGCCACCGGTGTAGGTCTGGGCCGACAGTGTCAGCGCCAGGAAAAGAGCCGAGGCGGCAAGGAATGTTCTTTTGTTCATAAATATTGAATATTAATTATTTGTCTATGTTGACAGGTCACTTCGGCAGGCTCAGTGACCGGAAAGTGCCGTGACCGGAAAGTGCTGTGACCGGCAGGCTCAGTGACCGGCGGTTCAGTGACCGGAAAGTGCTGTGACCGGCAGGCTCAGTGACCGGCGGTTCAGTGACCGGAAAGTGCTGTGACCGGCAGGCTCAGTGACCGGCGGTTCAGTGACCGGAAAGTGCTGTGACCGGCAGGCTCAGTGACCGGCGGTTCAGTGACCGGAAAGTGCTGTGACCGGCAGGCTCAGTGACCGGCGGTTCAGTGACCGGAAAGTGCTGCGACCGGAGGGCGCTGTGACCGCAAATGTTCGGTCGCTGAGCTTGTCGAAG
>CAVERO010000240.1:0-2778 GCA_963617915.1 Candidatus Methanomethylophilaceae archaeon
GTGCCGTATTTCTCCGCACTGACAGGCTTGTAGAGAGCCTGGTCCACGAAATCCCATATACAGCCCCCTTGGAAGGTCGGATACTTGCGTACAAGGTCCCAGTACTCCTTGAATCCGCCCATCGAATTGCCCATCGCATGGGCATATTCACATATTATGAACGGACGGTCCTGGTCGTTCCGGATATATTTCTCGGCGTTGGCGTAGCGGATGTACATCGGGCAGAAGATGTCGGAATTGCGGTCTCTGTTGGCTCCGCCCTGACCTTGCTCGTACTGAACCGGACGTGTCGGGTCGAAGGCCTTCGCGAAATCGTAGGCGTCCAAGAAGTTCTGTCCGTTGCCAGCCTCGTTGCCGAGACTCCAGACGATGATGGAAGGGTGGTTGCGGTCCCGGCGCATCATCCTTTCGACACGGTTCGTTATCTCCTTGTTGTACAGAGGATTCTTTGCGATTGTGCCTTCTCCGTAACCGAGTCCGTGAGCCTCGTTGTTCGCCTCATCGATGACATAGAGTCCATACTCGTCACACAGCTCGTACCAGTAAGGGTCGTCAGGATAGTGGCAGGTGCGCACCGTGTTGATGTTCAGTTCTTTCATTATCCTGATGTCACGCAGCATATCCTCTTTTGAGATCACGTACGCTCCGTAAGGGTTCATCTCGTGACGGTTCACGCCCTTGATGAGAATCGGCTTCCCGTTGACATAGAGCAGCTTGCCCTCGATCTTGACCGAGCGGAAGCCCGTCTTGAGAGTTGCCGTCCCACAGGATTTCTTCCCATCCGTAGCACAAACTTCAACATTGTAAAGGTTAGGTGTCTCGGCACTCCAAAGATTTACATCGTCAAAATGCGCCGTGCCTTCAAAAACCTTCAGGCCATCCTTGACGGCGGACGGTTTGTTCAGCGTCAATGAATATTTCAACCCGGGTATTCTGAATTTGATATTCCGTATCCCTTTGGTGGTAAACACTTTCCAAGTAAGGTTACCGTCAGCGTCAGCGGTGACGTTGACATCCTCGATATGCTCTTTCTCCCTTGCCGTGAGGTATGTCTCACGGGCGATTCCGGCCAGCTTCCAGAAGTCCTGATCCTCAAGGTAAGTCCCGTCACACCATCGGAATATCTCAAATGCGAACAGATTCTCCACCCCTGGTTTCACGAACTTGGTAACATCAAATCTCGCCTCAAGCTTGCTGTCTTGGCTGTAGCCTACTTCCTTGCCATTGATCCAGACTCTGATATTGGATGTAGCCGAGCCGATGTGCAGGAGAATCTGCTTCCCAGCCCAGTCCGCAGGAATCGTAAACGTGTTTCTGTACTGACCTACGTGGTTTTTCTCAACCGGGACGTAAGGAGGATTGTTCTCGAACTGGCCTTTCCAGCAGTAGCCGATGTTGACGTAGAGAGGATCCCCGTAGCCGTTGACCTCCCATATTCCCGGAACAGGCATTTCACCCCAGTCCGAATCGTCGGTCTGCGGCTGGTGGAATGTGGTCGAGCGGCCGTCAGGAGTTTCGTACCATTTGAATTTCCATAGTCCGTGAAGCGACATCACCGGGTCATCCGTGTGGAAGGAAGCACGCATCGGGAGACGGTTTCTCTCCACGACTGAGGCGTTCTGCCAGTCAGGGTCGGTCTGTGCCGCCTGAACTTGGTGAGAATTTATCGTCAATACTCCGCACAAGGCAGACATCAAAGCAGCAGCCTTCTTTACAATCCGTTTATTTGTCGCTTTCATAATACTATGGTTAATAATTTATGCGGCCTTGCTGGCCATTTTCATCTTTGTATTCAGTCGGGCGCTCCCGCTACATTTTCGAGGCCTTGTAGGTCATCGTGAGGATCTCGGTCGGCTCTGTGGCCGTGATGGTGAAGGTAGGGGACTGGTCGAGGAAATAGGTGCTGATCCACGTGGACCTGGAGCCGTCGGACTCGTACTCTGTGTGGATGTAGTCTCCCATATCGACCTTGATCTTCCCCTTGAACATTATGTGTAGGCTGCCTCCGGAAAGGAATTCCTTGCCGAGTTCAATGCCTGGCTTAAGAGTCTGGCCTTTTGTGAGTTTCAAGACGTGATCCACGGTCTTGCCGTTCGTCTTGAAATCATCGAAGCACAGATCTGCCGTCAGATTGCAGAGGTTGCCGGTAGTAATCTCGTTGATTTCGCAGCCGGAGGCCGAGAAGTCCATTCCGAGGGCAAGCATCTTCTCTGATCTTGCCCTGTCCTCATAGGATCCTGCGAACCCGATGTAGCAGCCGAGTTTGTGGACCTCCTTGCAGATGTCGGCCAGCTGTTCGTCAGTGAAATCGTGGGTGTTGCCCATACAGTACATATACGGCGCACCGTCCCCGATGAAGCGGCACCTGCCGAGGATCTCCTCCTTGGTCTTGTAGCCCCAATATTCAAGGATAGGTCCGGAGAACTCCTCGCGGTAGCCCCAGTACATTATGAAGTTGTTGCCCATGTAGGATTTGATGATCTCGACCTCCTGCTCGTCAACGTGCTGGATCATCGGGGCGATGTTGTTGCGGCGGCATTCGGTGAGAAATTCCTCCAAAGAGGTGATGTGGGTACGGTACTTCGCGTACTTCGAGCGATAGACAAACTTGGTCATCAGATCCTCGAACGAGGTCTCGCTGATCACCACATCCTCCGCGCTGCTTCCGTCAAGACGCATCACCTGACCGCCTAGCTTTCCGCGCTCGCCGTGCATCACGATGTACTTGCCCGGCGTGGCAGTCTTGTGGACATTTCCTTCGATGAACTTGAAGCCGAG
>CAVERO010000241.1:0-2758 GCA_963617915.1 Candidatus Methanomethylophilaceae archaeon
CACTCCTTCTTCTCAAACAAATTTATCCGCAAAAATCCTTCACAAAACCTTACCGACTTATTATTTCATCTTCACTAAAACCGGAACTAACTGTTCCTAATCAATCAGGCTTCAAAGGTAGACAAAAACCATTGTTAATCCTAAAGAATTTAAGAGATAATTTGCAATCTCGACTTTAATTCCTACATTTGCCGACTACATTTTTATAACGCTATTAAGTAAGCTTATGTTCAAGATTCTTGAAAGAGTGATGCTGACTCCGAACATCTGCAAGATGGTGGTGTCGGCTCCGAGGATTGCCCAGGCCGCAAAGCCCGGACAGTTTCTGATTGTGCGCTCTGACGAAAAGGGCGAACGCATACCTCTCACCATCAGTGACTACAACAGGCAGGACGGCACAGTGACAATCGTCACCCAGCTGATCGGAGCGTCTTCGGCCGCGATCATCTCCAAAGCCGAGGGAGAGTTCTTCAGCGACGTTGTCGGCCCTTTGGGAAACCCTTCCGCATTCGTTGACAAGACGGATGAGGAACTGAAAGGCCAAAGGTACATATTCATAGCCGGAGGTGTCGGTACGGCCCCAGTCTATCCGCAGGCCAAGTGGCTGCACGAAAGAGGCGTCGCGGTCGATGTCATCATCGGAGCGAAGACCAAGGACCTGCTGATCTACAGGGAGGAGCTCGCGTCGGCATGCGACAATCTTTACCTCTGCACCGACGACGGTTCGGAAGGATTTCACGGCATGGTCACAGGGCTGCTTGAGAAGCTGGTCGGCGAGGGCAAGGAATATACCCAGGCCGTGGCCATCGGCCCGATGGTCATGATGAAGTTCTGCACGCTCACCTGCAAAAAGCTCGGCATCCCGGAGGACGTGAGCCTCAACATGCTGATGGTGGACGGCACGGGAATGTGCGGGGCCTGCCGCGTGACGGTGGCCGGGAAAGTAAAGTTCGCCTGCGTGGACGGGCCGGAGTTCAACGGCTACGACGTTGACTTCGACGAGGCCATGAGGCGGCTGGGACAGTACAGGACCGAAGAGGCCGAGGTTAAATCTAAATTGGGAATATGATGGCACAGAGAATACCAAGAGTACCGGTCCGCGAGCAGGATCCGAAGGTACGCGCGCATAATTTTGAGGAAGTCTGCTACGGCTACAATCTTGAGGAGGCCACGACCGAGGCTTCCCGCTGCCTTCACTGCAAGAATCCACGTTGTGTCGGGGCTTGCCCTGTCAGCGTGAAGATTCCGGACTTCATCGCCAAGGTGGCCGCCGGGGACATCGACGGCGCCGCCGCCATCATCGCCGAGGACTCCTCGCTGCCGGCAGTCTGCGGACGTGTCTGCCCGCAGGAAAGCCAGTGCGAGGGCAGCTGCATCCTCGGGGTCAAGGGTGAGCCGGTGGCCATCGGCAAGCTGGAAAGGTTTGTGGCTGACCACACCGCTGCTGAAAGCGCCGACACTTCGACAGGTTCAGTGTCCGCTCCGGTTGCCGGCCAGTCCGCTCCGGTCACTGAGCCTACATCTCCGGTCACCGAGCCTACGTCTTCGGTCGCCGAGCCTACATCTCCGGTCACTGAGCGAACCAGTGCGGTCACTGAGCCTGCCGAAGTGACGGCCGGCGCCAAGGTGGCGATAATCGGCTCCGGTCCCGCCGGCCTAGCCTGCGCCTCCGACCTAGCCAAGAAAGGCTACGACGTCACGATCTTCGAGGCCCTTCACAAAGCCGGAGGTGTCCTTGAATATGGCATCCCGGAGTTCCGACTTCCGAAGGACACGGTCCTCAAGCGCGAAATAGATTCCGTCAAGGCTCTCGGAGTAAAGATCGAGACCGACGTGATCGTCGGCAGGACTGTCACGATTGACCAGTTGATGGACAAGGAAGGCTTCAAGGCCGTGTTCGTCGGCACAGGAGCCGGACTTCCGAAGTTCATGGGCATCCCGGGCGAGAACCTGAACGGAGTGTTCTCCGCCAACGAGTTCCTGACGAGAAACAACCTGATGAAGGCATTCCGCGAGGATTATCTCACTCCTATCCATGCCGGAAAGAAGTGCTGCGTCGTCGGCGGAGGAAACGTCGCGATGGATGCGGCGAGGACCGCCCTCAGGCTCGGAGCCGACACGACAATCGTCTATCGCCGTACAGAGAACGAACTTCCGGCCAGAAAGGAGGAGGTTCACCACGCCAAGGAGGAAGGCATCGATTTCCAGATGCTTACCAACCCGGTCGAGATTCTCGGCGACGAGAAGGGCTGGGTAAGGGCAATCAGGTGCATAAGGATGGAGCTCGGTGAGCCTGACGCAAGCGGCCGCCGTTCCCCTGTCCCGATTCCGGAATCAGAGTTCGAGATTCCGACCGAGACGGTGATAATGGCTCTCGGAACTGCTCCGAATCCGCTGATTGTCAACACGACAGAAGGGCTGAAGGCCACCCGTCGCGGAGGCCTTGAGGCAGACACCGAAGGCCGCACCACAAGGGAAGGCATCTTCGCCGGCGGAGACGCTGTCACAGGAGCCGCCACAGTCATCCTCGCGATGGGCGCCGGACGCAAGGCAGCCGCCGCGATTGATGAATATCTTGGCGGGAAGGCAACCGTATAATATTCCGAATAACAGGCAAAAGAAGGAGGGTGAGAAAATGCCTTTTCACTCTCCTTCTTTTATTCTACGCAACGACACACAAAGAGTGGGGAGGAATCCAGAACCTTTCGGTACTCGTCAAGAATCAACCCTGACTACACGGAATCCGACATCAGGATAG
>CAVERO010000242.1:0-2718 GCA_963617915.1 Candidatus Methanomethylophilaceae archaeon
ATTGTGTTCAAAGAACGAATATACAAAATCTGAAAGCAATTCACAACGACATCAGTTCATGGACATAGTCAAATACTCCTTCTATCATTTGCTTTCCTACACACACGAAAAGGCTTTAGACGAAGGACGAATATGCTTTCTGGGGAATTGCCCTAAGGACAATTATTTGAGTAATTTGATAGAACGACCCGTTTACTGACGAGAACATCGCCTCCATCAAATGCTTTTTGCCGCTGGCGAAGATGAATCTCGCATTTGTCTGAAACTGATCACACTAGCGAAGGAGAGCCTCCACACCTTTTTCAGGATATTCCGTTGTCTGTTGGAACTCATCTATGGCGACATAAACATGTAGGCCAGCCTTGGCGGGATAATCGAAAATCTCCTTCGGACCCAATTCGGTTCTGGATTCCAGAAGTTCCAATGACACTGCCGGTGACACATACTGGATGGGCCAAGAGAAAGACAGCACGAAGATTCCTGAAGAATTCCACTATCTGCCTCTTTGGTTCCCCCCGCACTTCCTACTTTTTGAAGAAGAAGAACAGCGCGGCCCATCGCATAGGGACGTTCCTCGCATAGCCTATGGTCTTGTACGAGGCATCCTGCACGGTGCCGTCTCCTTTCACGTAGCCGAGCGTCCTGTAGCCCGAGTCCTGAATCCTGCCGTCATTCTTTATGTAGCCTACCGTCCGGTACGAGGCATCCTGAACAGTGCCGTCGGACTTGAGATAGCCGATGGTCCTGTACGAGCCGTCCTGGATTTTCCCGTCGCTCTTGATGTAGCCGACGGTCTTATAGGACTTGTCCTGGATTGTCCCGTCGCTCTTGATGTAGCCGACGGTACTGAAGTTGCCGCTCTTGATTTCCTGAGCGTTCACGCTGACGCAGAAGCACATGGCCACCGCCAGCAGAATCATTGTGGTTAATCTTTTCATCATATCGTTATTATTATAGGTTCACTCAACAACTCAAGTTTCGCAAGTAGTCATATGCCTGTGATAAGAACAATTCCCGTTACGCGACCGACACTCTACTCCCCGGGCCGGGTGAATCACCTCAACGCAGGGACATCCGTCTTGACGAGGATGCCTCTCGGAACTCCGCGGTCCAGCGGGGCGGTCTGAAGGTTTCGGGAATATCTCTGCGGAAGGGACGCTGTCTGCGGATAGACCTTGCCGGCGGCCTCAAGGGCGGCGCGGAGCATCGTCTCGTTCCCGTCCCCCAACTGGCAGCCGTCAAACGGATCGTCGCCGGCCTCGACATCCACGGGGATGCCGTCCGGGATGGAGTCGTTACGACCGTCACGGTCAGCGAACTTACTGATCATCACGTATATTCCCCAATCCTTAATCAGTGAGAAATCGTACTTGGCCGTGTAGAAATCCTCGGGGGCGAGCAGGATTCCGGCGCAGTACTTGCCGTAGGTCCGCTGCCCTACAAGAACCACATCCATGTACGGTTTCAGACCTACGATCAAACCCTCCGAGGCCGAGGCTGTGCCACCGGTCACGATGACATAGACCTTGTCTATCCCCAGATTGGCGTCGGACACATCGATTGTCAGACCCTGCGAACTCAACTCGTGGAATGTCGAGAAATAGGTGTTCGTGTCTTCTCCCTGCTTCTTCCAAGCCTCCGTGAGAATGGAGTTGTAAACCTCTGTCTGAAACACATCCCCGGCCAGAACGTTCGCCGGCGGGGCTATCATCGAGGCCAGCACGTTCTCGGTGAAGGCATAGCCGCCGCCGTTGTACCGAAGGTCAAGGATGAGTTCGTCAACGCCCTCGGACTTGAACTCCCGGAACACGTCCGGAAGCGCCTGCGAGGATTTGAGGTCGAATCCGGAGTAGGCCAGATAACCGACTTTCTTCCCTGCGGCATCGAATATCCCCGTCGCCAGAATCGGGTCCTCGTACATGTCCACGGCGTTCAGGCTCACCGTCCTGACATCGGAGCCGATGTGGTCGCCCTCCACGGAGGTGACTCCCAGGCTCACCGAACGGGAGTTGTAGGCATCGTAGATGTTGCCGGCGGTTATGGCCTTGCCGTCAAGGGTGATGATGACATCCCCGCGCTTGAGTCCGGCCTTTTGGGCAGGGCCGCCGTTGCTGACGTAACTGACCACGAGGAAATACTCTCCGTCCCTGCCCAAGATTTTCCCGGCCTGAAGGTCGTAGCCGTAGGTAAGCCCCAGTCCCTGGACAGAATTCGTAAAGGATTCCAGATTGTCCGTCAGGACGGTCCACCTGTCCACTTCCTTGCCTCCCTCGCGGTAGCGGATGCTCTTCACCACTTCCATGGGCACTCTGCAAGTGTCCGGGTCCAGCCTCACCAGATCCTTTTCAATCTCCTCATTCCAAAGGTAATATGATTCCAGCACATCAATCGCATACTGGTCTGCCTTGGCAATCTCCGGACTCGGAGCGTCCACGCTCTTCAATGTCCCGGTCTTTTCACACCCCGCAAGCATCAGCAGCGCTGTCACCGACAGCGCCGCGAAGCCGCACAGATTTCTCGTCTTCATATTCATGACTCTTTCAGCACATTCCCGCCCGCACGGTGGGCGAGGTTTCACAAAGATATTCATTTTTCTCGCACTTTCGTTTCTTTGTTGTATCTTTGACTCAAGTTTCGCATCTGCGAAACACCTTATATCCCGTCACGGCAGTGACGGAGCAAGTCCCTCCCCCGAGGGGAGGGATTTAGGGAGGGGGT
>CAVERO010000243.1:0-2715 GCA_963617915.1 Candidatus Methanomethylophilaceae archaeon
CTAGACGACCTTCCAACCGTCGATGCGGCGGGCGGAGGTGGAGAAGTTCACGCCGATCTTGAATATCTTCCTGCGGTCGTCGGCGAACGGGCGGGCGTAGCCCCTCTCCTCGATCTGGGCGAGCGCCTCGTCCGGGGTGGAGTCGGTCTTGATCTCGATGACATAGACGTAGTCCTTGGTCTTGATGAGGATGTCTATGCGGCCGTTGGAGGTCGCGCGCTCCGTCTCGACATATTCCCCCATCAGCTCGATTATTATGTACATCGCGTACTGGAAGTCTTTCTCGCAGTCGCCCTGGATCTGGTAGTTCGTCCTGGCGAAGAGGGCGTCGAGGCGGGTCATGAAGCCCTCGGGGTCGCCGCCGCGGATGTCCCTGGTCATGCGCGAGATGAGCATCATAGGGGTCTCGGATCCGACAGGGGTGTAGTACGGCATCAGATAGTTCAGGAAACCGTGCTTCACCTCCCTGTTCGGGAAGCCCAGGTGATATATCTGGAAATCATCGTCGTAACCCTTGATGGTCAGGTAGCCGCTTTGGTAGAGGAGGGGGACCGGGTTGATGAATGCGGAACTGATGTCTGTCAGCAGGGAGGAGTCGGCCTCCTGTTCCGACAGGCTCGTGATGTCATAGGAGGTCCTCCTCATCACCTTGACGAGGAACGACGGTGTGCCTGTCTCGAACCAGTACTCTCTGAACTCCTTGATTTTAAATGTATTGAGCAGACTGAACGGGTTATAGACCCCGGCGGCCTTCGGGTGGAAGCGGTAGCCATCGTACATAGCCGCCAGCTTCTGGAGGCACGCCTTCTCGGAAAGCCCGTTGGCCTCGGCGAGACTCCTGACGCTCTCCGCGAAACAAGCCTTGAGGTCGGACTCCGAGACCCCGCAAATGTCGGCATACTCCCTGTCAAGCGATATGTCCGTCAGGTTGTTCAGGTCGCTGAACACGCTCATCTTCCCGATTTTCGTGACCCCTGTCAGAAAACCCAGGCGGATGAACTCATCCTTGGACTTCATCACTCCGTAGAAGCCCCGGAGAGTCTCGCGCATCCTGTCCTGCAGCTCCGGGTTGTCAAGGTTGTCGATGACCGGCTTGTCGTATTCATCGACCAGGATGACCACTTGGCGGCCGGTCTTGCGGTATGCGGCATCGATGATGTCCTTGAATCTGGCCGCATGAGTGTCGAAGCGCCTGACCGCTCCATATTTCGTTTCCATATTGGCAAGGTGCTGCGACAGAGTGACATTCAGTGACGATTCATCATTGTAAGTTTCCCCTCCCAAGTCGAAGTGCAGCACCGGATATTCCGTCCAGTCCTTCTCCAGCGAGGCGATGGCCAGCCCGTCGAAAAGCTCCTTCTTCCCTTGGAAGTACGCCTCCATGGTCGAGACCAGCAGACTCTTCCCGAACCGCCTCGGACGGCTCAGGAAATAGTACTGACCGGTTGTGGCAATCTTGTAGATTAGGTCAGTCTTGTCAACATAGACAAATCCACCCCTGCGGATCTTCTCAAAACTCTGTATTCCAATCGGGTAAAGCATAGCCCTGTCCTTTTATTTCATTCCTTGCAAATATAAAAACTTTTTCGGACACTCGGCGTATTCCGGAAGGCAATTCAAGTCGCTGTCTTACCCGATGGACTTGATCATGTCCTCGACGCATTTTCGCTTCTGCTCCATTCCCGGATGGACGTAGAGGTTCAAGGTTGTGCTCACGTTTGAATGCCCAAGGATTGAGCTCAAGGTTTTGTAGTCGCACCTGCTTTCCACGCACCTGGTGGCGAAGGTGTGACGGAGACCGTGGAAGCGGTGCATTGACAGCCCGAGAGTCGCAGCGATCCGTTTGAAATGATTCCTCATTGTCTGAGGATCGGTAGGGTGATTCTGTCCTGATATAACGAACAGACCGCGCCGGGCGGTTGTTCCGGAATATTCCTGAAGAATCGCTGCCAGTCTGCCCGTGATCGGGATTTCCCTGCATGACTCGGCGGTCTTCGGGGAGTCTATGGTGAGTTCAGAATGCCTGCCCCCGCTGTCTATCTTGTAAATCCTGTGGACTGTCCTCCGTATGCGCAGTGTTCTGGAGTCAAAGTCCACATCGTCCCATCTCAACGAACACACCTCTCCTATCCTCATGCCGGTGTAGAGACAGATCAGCATGCCAAGGTTGTAACGGCCGTGATGGGAGGCGAGGTAAGCGAGCATCCGCTGTTCCTCGCCGACTGTCAGGACGTACAATTCCGGTTTCCTTTTCAGGGTGGGGAATCTGACATCGATTATCCTGTGAGAAATCCAGCCATTCCTCTCGCCATACTTGAGCAGCATTTTCAAGACTATAAGCATTCCTTTGATCGTAGTCACATTCAGGCCGAGCTGCAGTTTTGAATCGACCATCCTCTGTACGGTGACAGTCGTCACGTCATCGAGGTTCTTGAACCGTGTCAGAAGATGGTTCTGGATGATCAGCGAGTAGGCGGCCATTGTCGATGTCTTGACGTACAGCATCTTCTCCTGTTTCCACAGTCTGCATACTTCGCGGAATGAAATCTGTGCCATTGTGCAATTTGTGTTTTTAATGTTAAACGGTGAAACGTAATGTTAAACGATGAAACGCTGAATTTAGCGATAATGACGGTCCGGGACACCGGATACCAGTTAATTAAGTGATGATGAAAAAATAAGTTGGTAAGGTTTTGTGAAGGATTTTTGCGGATA
>CAVERO010000244.1:0-2714 GCA_963617915.1 Candidatus Methanomethylophilaceae archaeon
TTTGTTTGAGAAGAAGGAGTGTGCCGGTGGCACATGACTGATGAACAAATAAATTCAGGCCAAAAAGACGAACAAAAGCACCAAGTTATTTTTTAGGAATCACTTAATATCAAGAATTCAAGTTTCGCATCTGGCTATGCGCGTTACTGTTGCCTTCACGGCATCGAAACCGTGCGGGTTCTGGCCCAGGGGATGACGTAGGCCGGGGATAACTTGCGGGACAGGAGGTCTTTCATATAGTCCATATAGGGGGCCACGTGACTGAAGAACATCTTGTAACCGTCACACAGGGCGTTCAGGCCGGTCTCGACCCTTACTCCGCCCCTGCCGGCCTGATGTGACTCACAGGTGTTGAACCTGTGCTTGGGGCATTCTCCGTTGCAGGCGAAAAGCCATTCGCACTTGAGGCACTTGGTGGGGAGCTTGTTCCTTTTGTCGATGCCGAATGCCGTCTGTTTGTCCGAGCGCATCATCTCGGCGATGGGCTTGTCGGCGATGTTGCCCAGAAGATAGTCCTTATAGACGAAATGGTCGCAAGGGTAGAGGTCGCCGTTGTGCTCTATGACGGAGTTGCCGCCGCAGGTCTGGCCGAAGGTGCAGGTGCCGGGAGTCTCGCCGGCCCAAGTGGCCAGGGTGGCATCGAAATTAGTGACGAATATGCGGCTGACATCGTTGCGCACCCAATAATCGAATATCTCGCAGAGGAACCGTCCGTAGCCCGCGTCGCTCACCGACCATGGGGCGATGACTGCTCCGTCGGTCTTGGGGTCAACTATGAAAGGCCGTTTTTTCTTGTCCGGCCTGCCCGCTCCGTTCAGCGGGTACTTGACGTGCTCCACGACCGGCATGAACTGCATGAAACCGCTGCCGACCTCACGCAGAAACAGATACGTCTCCAGCCCCCGACCCTCGCCGGCATGGTTGACCGTGGACATCGTGTTGAACTCAACTCCTTCCCCTTTAAGAATATTCAGTCCGCCCATCACCCTGTCGAATGTCGGGAAGCCGCCTTTGTCCTTACGGTATCTGTCGTGAATATCCTTGGGGCCGTCCAGAGATATTCCCACAAGGAAATTGTTGTCGCGGAAGAATCTCGCCCATTCGCGGTTCAGGAGCGTCCCGTTGGTCTGGATGGTGTTGTGTATGACTTTTTCACCGGCATATTTCTTCTCAAATTCCAAAGCCTTGCGGTAGAAGTCAAGCCCCAGCACCAACGGTTCCCCGCCGTGCCAGTTGAAGGTCACCTCCGGCACATCGTTCGCGCTGATATATTCCTGAACCACTTTTTCCAGCATCGCTTCCGTCATCCGGGGTTCCTTGCCGCCGTAGATCTCGGCTTTGTCGAGGTAGTAGCAATATTTGCAGTCCAGATTGCAGAGCGATCCGGCGGGCTTGACCATGATGTTGAAAGCCATAGGCCCGGAGAGGCGGATGGCGTCCCCAAGGGTCAGCGTCCTTTCAAACATCGCGTCTGACATTTCGAAGCAGCTTCCTAATTCTTCGGAAGCTCGATGACAAACTCCGAGAGCACGGGATAGTGGTCGGAAATGTACTTCACGCCGTACTTCTGCTCGTTGATGACCAAGAAGCTTTTGGCCCCGGCGTTGCGGAAGAGGATGTGGTCGATGCGTTCCGGCTTTCCGCCTTTGCGCCCGAAATCGTTGAAGGACGGAGACTTGTCGGCTTTCTTCACGGTCTGCGACGCTTCCTGAAGGAGTTCGCCGAGTGGTTTCAGCTCCTTGCTCCCGCTTTTTGCGTTGAGGTCGCCGGTCAGGAACACGACGGCGGCGCTTCCGGCGATCTGCTTGATCTTTTCCACAATCAGCCCGGAACTCTCCAGTCGTGACTTCTCTCCGACGTTGTCGAAATGAGTGTTGAAAAGGAAAATGATCTGTCCGGACTTTCTGAAGCTCAGCTTGACCCAGTTTGCGGTTCTGACATATTCAGCGTCCCATCCCTTTTTCTCGGGAGTCTGGTCCTCGTTGAGCCAGAATGAGCCGTAGTCCAGAAGCTCGAACCTGTCGGCTCGGAACAGGATGGGGTTGAACGATGAGCCGGTCTCCTCGTTGACAGTGCCGGGCTTGGCGTTTCCGTCAATCATGATGTATTTCGGCAACTCCTTCATCAGGAAAGACTTCTGTCCGACGGATGCTTCCTGAAGCCCCAGAATGTCCGGGGCTTGTTTTCTGATGGCCTTGACGCATCCTGCCTTGCGGCTTTCCCAGTTGTATTTTCCGGTGTCAGAAGGGAACTGAAGCCGGATGTTGAAAGACATCACCCGGACGTTCTCTTTCTTGGCATAAGCCTTTGTTCCGCATAATGCGAAAACCGCTGTGAGGAACGTGACAATCAATAATACTCTTCTCATAAACCAAAAACTTCTTTTAAGACAACAATCTGCCTGCATATTCGCAAGCCGCAATCTTCGGGGACAGAGCATGTTATCGGGTAATTTTCGCCACCCAGCCGCCACCCGGGGCCATGTGGATCTTCACAATCCCGTCCGCCGGGATGCGCGCGGAAGTTTTCTTATAGTCTCTGGCGGCCCTGTCTGCGTTGACGCCGTCCTGGAAGACGGTCATGTTCCCGTCTCCGATGAAGCCAAGGTCAAGGGTGAGGTCGCGCGCGTCCCATCCAGTCAGCGCTCCGACGTACCAAGTGTCCCCGCTGCGGCGGGCCACGGCGACATATTCACCGATCTCTCCGCAGAGCGG
>CAVERO010000245.1:0-2634 GCA_963617915.1 Candidatus Methanomethylophilaceae archaeon
TGTGTGGCATCCAGCCATATGGGGACATATGTGATATCGCTCACCCACAGTTGGTTGGGGACGGTCGGAATAAGTGATTATAGCGGAGTAAATGTACCTTTTGCATCAGTTTGATATGTACCACCTGTAGCACATTCAAATGTACCTCCTCAGAAGAGGTCGCTTCAAGGTTCTGCAAAGGTATTATTTTTTCTTGTTTTTTCGTCGCAGAGAGTCACCTTTCAACTCAATGCGACTGGCGTTAGCCAGGAGCCTGTCAAGTATGGCGTCAGCCAAAGTTGGTTCAGCAATATAATCGTACCATTTCGCGACAGGCAGTTGAGATGCTACGATAACGGATTTACGCTGGTAACAGTCTTCCAGGATCTGCAGGAGGGCCAGCCGCGAGTTGTTATCGAGCGGCTGTAAGCCGAAGTCATCGAAGATGACGAGGTCATTGCGTTCGATGCGATTAATAACCTTTAAGAGCGTTCCTTCAAGTTTAGCGAGCGCTATGCGCTCGATGAACTTGTTCATGGAGAAGTATTCAACCCGATATCCCATGAAGCAAGCTTGGCGTCCGATTGCACATGCCAGATAGGATTTCCCACATCCGGTTTTGCCGTCGATCAGGATGTTTTCAGCTCTGCCGATGAAGCCGCAGTCCATTATTTTCAGAAGCGTGTCTTTCGTGAGGTTTCTATCTTCCGAGCAGATTACATCCTCAAGAACGGCGTTGTATCGAAGCTTGCTTGTCTTCAGGTAGAGTTCCGTCCTTCGTTGGTTGCGATACAACTTTTCGGATTCCGCCATCTGAGCCACAAACTGGTCGATGGTCGGCCGCTCTGTCAACGACATCTGCTGTAATGCCCTGTAGCAGTCTGCCATGCCTTTCAATTTGAGTCCTTCCAATTGGAGGATCGTTTCTTGTGTGTTCATTTACTTCTATATACATTGCGTGCCAGTTATGTTTATTGGTAAGATTCCGAGCCTCTGACATTTTCGTTGTCCGGGATGTATGATTTTATCGAGAGGGCCGGGTCGGCAGGATGCAGATCCATCTTGTTTTCTAGTATTGCCTTGACTCGTTTGTAGGTCGCCGCACTCTTGGGTTCTATCATCCTGCAGGCATTTTCCAAACGCTCCGAGCTGAAGCGTACGCCCAAGCGGATAAGGCCTTGACATGACCTGTATGACTGCTGGATAAAGACTGCCGAGTTGAGTATGTTATTCACTACGGACTGCGTTTCAGGACCCACTTCGCGGGCTTTCTTCAAGAAGTAAGCGGCATTGTATTCCTTGCTTTCAGCAAAGGCCCGATGCTTCTCCGGCATATGCTCCGGGATGGTGGTATAGCCTTCTGTAAGACTTCGCTGGTGGGTATAGATGCGATTGAGGTCTATCCATATCTCGACAGTCCTGTCATCATAGACAATTTTTGCGGTCTTACCGACATGCTGATACGGAACGCTGTAGAAGTGACGCCCGATTTGGAAGTGATAGGTGCCGTTGACGGTTATTGACTTTTCATATTTGAAGCGATATGGCTCGACCGGAAGCGGTAGCAGATAGGGCTTTTCCTCTGTTTCGAACCGCTGACGCCTGCTGTAGGTGCGCCCTTTCATGACTTCGTCGTTATACTGGTCGTTCAGCTCCATAAGGCGCGCGTTCAACTCGTTGATTGAGGTGTAAGTCCCGTGATATGCCCGGCTGTAATAGTATCTGTAAACCTGATTCACAAGGCTCTCCGCGGGCCCTTTGTCTCGCGGTTTCCGGCTTCTGCAGCTTATCAGCTCAGTGCCGTAGTGCAGGCACCATTGTTTGGCGGCTTCATTGAGAGCCGGCTCGTAACGGTCATATTTCTTGACCCATTGCGTCATGTTGTCAGTCTTGGATTGCTCCGGGACACCGCCGAAGTATTCCATCGCTTCTGACATGGCGGCGAAGAAGAACTCCATCTTGGCGGACAGCATCGCCGTCACGTAACTCATCATTGAAAATGGCAGCACAACAACGAGGACGATAGCTCTCAATGCCTCTCCGGTATCGGTATCAACCACCCATAACGGATCTCCGGCGAAGTCAAACTGCATCTCTCTGGCCGGAGAATACACGTTGTGATACTTGTAGTCGTGAGCCTTCTCATAGTCTTGGATTATTGCCTTGAACTGGGTGTATCCATATGGATTGCCCGTAGTCTTACAGTATTCTTCATAAAGAACTTCGTACGTCATGTACTTACGGGTCATGCTCTGGGCGTAACTTGCAACATTGTCCTGTATGAATGTGTAACGATCTTCGTCACGCCCTCGATGGGCGTCATTCCTGGACAGGATGCTGTGCAATTCGGCATCCTCCAACGCCTGCAGTTCCTGCATCGTCTTCCCGGACTGCTCCGCGCGTTCCTTGTAAGCTCTGATTGATGTTCTGCTAAGACCGAGTTTCCGCTCAATCTCCCTCATCGGAGTCCCTTTTGCGAACTCGCGGATGATCATTCTTAAGTCTGTCATTGTCACTTTTCTGTTAGCCATATCTTTGTGGATTTTGATTTCTTTTCCGCAAAGATATTTTGCATAACTCAAAGCGACCCTCCTGATTGCCTTCTATAACTGGCACCGGTTCGACTTAGGCAGACGGTACATTTGAAAGTGATAC
>CAVERO010000246.1:0-2596 GCA_963617915.1 Candidatus Methanomethylophilaceae archaeon
AATACCGAACACTTGGACTGAGCGGGCTGAGGGTGTCGGCGGTAGGGCTTGGATGTATGGGAATGAGCCATGCGTACGGAGCGCCGCCTGACCGGAAAGAGATGAACGAACTTCTATCATACGCCGTCGATATGGGCTACACCTTCTTCGACACAGCGGAGGTCTATAGCACTCCGGACAGGCCACACGACAATGAAGAACTTCTCAGTGAGGCTTTACGGCCGTTTCGCAACAGGATCGTCATCGCGACAAAGTTCGGGCTGAGCTTTGACGATCCACAAGCGGCCGGTCCTCACAAACTCATACCGGACTCAAGACCGGAGACAATCCGGAGATCAGTGGAAGCATCCCTCAGACGCCTGAGGACTGATTACATTGACCTCTATTACCAACACCGCATCGACCCGCACATCGAACCTGAGGCGGTCGCCGAAGTGATGGAGGATCTGATCAAAGAAGGAAAAATCCTGCATTGGGGAATATCTGAGGCAACTGAGGAATATCTGCGCAGAGCACACAAGGTCTGCCCTGTCGCAGCAGTGCAGAACAGATATTCAATGATGGCAAGAAAGCACGAGGCTCTGTTCCCGGCCCTTGAAGAACTCGGAATAGGATTCGTAGCTTTTTCCCCTTTGGCCAATGGCCTTCTGACTGAATGCTACAACGCAGAGTCGCGGTTCGACCGCAGTACGGACTACCGCGCGACGATGCCACAGTTCAGGAGCGACAGCTATGAGAAGAACAAGTCCCTATTTGCCCTTCTTGACCGTCTGTCCGAAGATCACCACGCCACACCTTCGCAGGTCGCTCTTGCATGGATGATGAGCAAACGCTCGTGGATTGTACCAATTCCCGGCACCAGACATCTTTCGCGGCTGAAGGAAAACGCCGGAGCCGCGGACATCCATCTGGACAAAGACGAACTACAGAGCATAGACACCTCACTTGACTCGATGGAGATGAGCGAAGTCTTCGGCGGCTCGCCGATAAAGCAGAATCATCAACTTACCCATTAGCGGTATTAATTGCCGAAGTACAGGTAACAATAAAAGAAAAGGGGCGTTTTACCTTTGTAAATAATATTGGATATGAAAAAGTTAGCTACAATCGTGCTGCTTGCGGCCATTGCCGCCTCCGGCACATTAAATGCACAGGAAATGAATTTCAAGAGCCACAACAGCAACCCTTGGGGATTGGTCTATGACGGTGCTATCACCGAAAACATTCAAGGGAAGGTGAATATTCACCCCATCACTTATGATTTGAACGGATTGAAAATCTCCGCCAACGTCTATACACCGGCAGGATATGACGCTTCTAAAACTTATCCCGCCGTTGTGGTGGCACATCCTAACGGAGGTGTGAAAGAGCAGGTCGCCGGACTGTACAGTCAAAGGCTGGCTGAGGCTGGATATATCTGTCTCGCTTTCGACGCGGCCTATCAGGGTGCCAGCGAGGGCGAACCTCGCAACACCGATAAACCGGCGTATAGAATAGAGGATATTCACAGAGCAGCGGACATCATCGCGCAGTATCCCGGTGTGGACGCAAGCAGAATAGGGATACTGGGCATCTGCGGTGGCGGCGGTTACACTCTGAAGGCAGCGCAGACCGACAAGCGCTTCAAGGCCGTAGCCACGCTCAGCATGTTCAATACCGGGCTCGTCCGTCGCAACGGATTTCTTGACTCACAGATAAATGACGTCCAGACTCGTCTTGCCGATGCCTGCGCGGCGCGTCAGAGAGAAGCCGAAGGCGGTGAGCCGGAATATGTCGGAGACATGAGTGGCGTTACCCCCGAACAGGCCGCCAAACTCCCGTTTGACCTCTACCGTGAAGGTTACGGATATTACCTCCAGAGTCACGTACATCCGAATTCCACATTCCGTTATACCAAGAGCAGTCTCGTGGATCTGATGGCGTTCGATGCCAGTGAGGGGATGTATCTCATAGAACAGCCACTTTTGATGATCGCCGGAAGTCATGCTGACACATTCTATATGACAGAACAGTGCTTCAGCAAGGCGACCAGCACACAAAACAAGGAACTCTTCCTCATCCCGGGAGCGACACACATCAAGACCTATTATGTCCAGGAATATGTTGATCAGGCTGTCGGCAAGCTCACGGAATTCTTCGGAAAAAATCTATAAAATCTAAAGTACTATAAAATACATAATAAAATAATTGAATATGAAGAAGTTAGTAGCAATCATCCTCGCGGCCATCGCGGCCGTGTCGTTCCTCGCCTGCACTGGCGAGGATAAACCGGAGTCCGACATCATTGAAAATCCCGAGACTCCGTCAAATCCGGAACCGCCTAAGGACGACAGCAAAATTCTCGTGACATATTTCAGTTGGGGCGGCAACACCGAGACCGTGGCGAAGCGGATCGCTGATCTGACTGGTGCCGACATCTACAGGATAGAGCCGGAGACCCCGTACACAACAGACTATCAGACATTGGCCTATACCATCGCAAGGCAGGAACTGGATAACAACGCCCGTCCGGCGCTGAAAGACAAGGATGCGAACATCGCTGCCTACGACTACATATTCATCGGTTGTCCTGTCTGGTGGGGCGAGGCTCCGATGA
>CAVERO010000247.1:0-2547 GCA_963617915.1 Candidatus Methanomethylophilaceae archaeon
GAGATATAACTTTGCCGGACCAAGACAAAGTTATAATATGGTTACACGCGAACAAATCGAAGAGATTCAGGCGGAAAGCCGCGAGAAGGGCATCTCCGTCAAGCAGACATTACAGGAGAAAGGAATTCCTGCGTCGCAGTATTTCTGGTGGAAACGGAAGTATGTACGGGAGTCAACTCCGGAGGGGTTCCTTCCGATAGCGGGCGGGAATCTTCCGGTCGGGATGTCCGTGGCGATGGGAACTGCGTTGTCACGGGGCGGGCGGAAGGCCACCCCGTCCGACGGGAATTGGATGAGCGTCGAGCTGCGCACCTCCGGCGGCGCCGATGTGCGCATCCAAGGCGGAATCACCCCGGCAATGATGTACACAATCCTCAAAAGCATATAGAGCTATGTTCAGCATCGGGGACGGGACGAGGTTCTGGCTGTACACGAAGCCGACGGATATGCGGAAGAGCTTCAATATGCTGAGCGGCATCGTGAACAACGATACGGGGCAGAACCTGTACAGCGGCGACGTGTTCGTGTTCGTGAACGCGTCCAACAACATGATGAAACTGCTGCGCTATGAGCCGGGCGGTCTGGTAATCTACAACAAGCGCCTTGACCACGGGAGGATGCATCTTGTGGAGCGCATGCGGGAAGGAGACCCGACGGTCACCCCTTTCGAATGGCGCCGCCTCGTCGATACGATACGCGGAGTCATCGACGATCCGCGCCGCCGGCTGCGGCAGCTGAAAGCGGTCCGCGACCTGCAGATGGAGGCGGCCGCGAGGGGCACGGCGGATCTCCTGGAACAAGAGGAATAAATCTGAAAAAAATCTGCATTCCGCTTGCGTATATGCCCGTTTTTTCGTACCTTTACATCAAGAAAGAACGGAAAAATGACTGCCGAAGAACAGAAGAAGATGCAGGGGCTGGAGGCCGAGAACGCTGCTCTGAAAGAGAAGCTTCTTGTCGCGCAGCGCACTCTCGCCAGATATGCGCAGATGCTCTTCGGTCAGAAGACCGAGAGGGTTCGTCTCCCGGAAAAACCGGAGGAACTCACCGGCAGCCTCTTCGCGCAGGAGATGGACCCCGAGGAGCAGGCGCGCCTCGATGCCGAGGCCGCGAAGGCGGCGGCGGAACAGGAGAAGTCCGTCCGCGTTCAGGCCCACGACCGCAAGCCCCGCAAGGCCATCGACACCGACCGTCTTGAAGTGAGGGAGGAGCATCTTTATCCGGAGCTTGACAACGCCGCCGACTATACCGAGCTGACCCCGGAGGTCACCGACTCGCTGGTGCTGGTTCCCCGTAAGATGTACATCCGCCGCATCATCCGCCATAAATATGTCCTCAAGAACAGCCTGCAGGTGGAGAATCCTGACCGCCAGGCCTTCAGGATACAGGCGCTTCCGCCCGCACCGATTCACAAGTGCATGGCCGACGCATCCCTGCTGGCGGACATCGTAATCAGCAAGTATGTCTATCACCTGCCGTTCTACCGCGTGATACAGAGCTACAGGGAACTCGGAGTGTCCATCAGCTCCTCCACCATCAACGACTGGTTCAAGGCCGTGGTCGGCAAGGTCAAGCCCCTGTACGACCTGCTCAAAGCCCACGTGCTCGCCTGCGACTATGTCCAGGTGGACGAGAGCACGCTGCCTGTGATAGACAATGAGAAACACCGTGCGGTGAAGGGCTACGTGTGGAGCGTGGTGAACGTGATGACTGGAGACCGGTTCTTCTTCTATGAACACGGTTCCAGAAGCGCCCGCGTGGCTATGGGGCTGCTGAAGGACTTCAGGGGTGCCATCCAGAGTGACGGCTACATCGTGTATGAGCACTTCGAGGGGATGGAGGGCAAGAAACTCCTCGGCTGCTGGGCCCACGCCAGGCGCAAGTTCTTCGATGCAAGGAAGGAGAACGGGAGACTGGCGGACGAGGCTCTCTTCTACATCGGGAAGCTCTACGAGGTGGAGCGCGAAGCCGACGCCCTTGATGAAGCGGACAAGAAGCCGGATTATGAACGCAGGAGAAAACTCCGCAAGGAGAAGGCCTACCCGGAAATCAGGAAGTTCGAGAAGTGGATGGAAGTGAACATAGTCAAGTGTCCGCCGAAGTCGCTTATGGAAGAAGCCATATCTTACACCTACAGAATATTGAAGAAACTGTCCCTATATGTCACTGACGGCCGTTACAGGATAGACGACAATATGGTCGAGAACAGCATCAGACCTCTGGCAATCGGGAGGAAGAACTATCTGTTCTGCGGTGACGACGATGCCGCGCAGAGGGCGGCCGTGGTGTACTCCCTGCTCGCGACCTGCAGGGCGCACGGCATTAACGAAAGAGACTGGCTCGAAGACATCCTCCGCCGCATGCCGGAATACGAACTCGGCAGAAAGGACTGCTCCGACCTGCTTCCCGGCAACTGGACCGCCGCTCATATCACTGACGCAAAGTAGTTCACACTGACATCACACCTGCACCAAACTAATGCAACCGGCATAGAACTTATGCCAGTTGCATCTCACTTTGCCGGAACGCACTTCTCCGGATGCTTAC
>CAVERO010000248.1:0-2505 GCA_963617915.1 Candidatus Methanomethylophilaceae archaeon
TTGAATCGCATCTGTTTTTAACTTTTGCGAGTCAACTTTTTTCAGGGAAAGACACATCGTACATTTTTTATACGGACAATGAGCGCTGGCAAGATTACCTGGCTCAAAAGAGAGTAACTCTTCAAGATGACAATAAGGTTTCAAGCACATTATCCCATCATATCTGTTCCAAGATATGTATGTTCCAATTCCTCCAAATGAGTCACGAACTCATTGAGGGCCTGGTTGACTGTTACGAGAATCGGAACGATATAAATTACGGAGGACGCAACCATTAGCTAAAGTAATGATAAAAAATAACTTGGTGCTTTTGCTCGTCTTTTTGGTCTGAATTCATTTGTTCATCAGTCATGTGCCACCGGCACACTCCTTCTTCACAAACAAATTTATCCACAAATATCCTTCACAAAACCTTACCAAGTTATTTTTCATCCTCACTAAATGGAAAATATTCATTATCTTTGTCTTGCTGACATTGGCGCAGGAGCATGTTCCTGCGGAATCGAGAGTCAGCGCCAAATATTAACTGGCTAAGGGCTATGGAGGAGAAAAGGATTAAATACCCGATCGGGGTGCAGACGTTCGGAAGATTATCGAGGGTGGTTATCTTTACATCGACAAGACAGGATTCGTCCACGATTTGGCAACGAATTATTCATATGTTTTCCTCAGCAGGCCGCGGCGGTTCGGGAAATCGCTGCTGTCATCCACATTCCATAGTTACTTCGAGGGAAATAAGGATCTGTTCAATGGGCTGAAAGCCGGAGAATTGAAGAAGGAATGGACAAAGCATCCTGTGCTGCACTTCGACATGTCCACGGCGAAGCATTGCTCAGAAGAGGAGCTGCTTGGTGAGCTGGACAAGAAACTGTACATCTACGAACAGGTTTACGGTCGAGGAGAGAAAGATATCAATATCAACCAACGATTCGAGGGACTTGTCCACAGGGCAGTCGAGCAAACCGGTGAGAAAGCCGTCATAATCATTGATGAATATGACGCACCGCTTCTGGACGTGGTGAACAATCAGGAGCGGCTCACTCCTATGCGTCAGATTATGAGGAACTTCTACAGTCCCATCAAGAGCCTCGATCCGTATCTCCGGTTCGTGTTCATCACGGGAATCACCAAGTTCGCCCAGCTCAGCATATTCAGTGAACTCAACAATCTGAAGAATATCTCGATGATGCCGAAATATTCAGCGATCTGCGGTATTTCGCAGGAAGAGCTTCAATCACAGATGAATATTCCGGTGCAGGAAATGGCAGAAGAATTGAAGATTTCTTTTGACGCGGCCTTGGAAAAGTTGAAGAGCAACTACGACGGTTACCATTTCTGCGGCAAATCCGAGGACATCTACAACCCGTTCAGTCTGCTCAATTCCCTGTCTGACAGAATGTTCGACAGTTATTGGTTCGACACGGCCACGCCAACTTTCCTAATCGAGCGCATGAGGGAGAATCCCATTTCAGAAAACCTTCTGGACAGGATGAACGAAATCGCCAGAAGCGACTTTGATGTCTCGCCGGAGTTTTCGGACAGCATCCTGCCGCTTCTCTATCAGACAGGATACCTGACGATAAAAGGGTACAGCTCCGAGGACGAATCGTACACTTTGGGCTATCCGAACCGTGAGGTCAGGGAGGGATTCCTCAAAGGACTTCTGAACAGTTACAGAGGTTCGGAAGGAATGAGCGCCTCCTTCGTTCTCCAGTTCAACAAGGCATTGAAAAACAATGACATCGATGGAGCCTTGGAAAGGATGCAGTCTTTCCTTGCCGGAATCCCATACGATTTGGAGAACAAGTCCGAGAAGCATTTCCAGACGATCATCTACCTGATCTTCTCGCTGTTGGGTTATTACACCCAAGCCGAAGTCAAGTCCGCCATCGGGCGGGCGGACGCCGTATGCCGGACCAAGGACAGGATCTATGTCTTTGAGTTCAAGGTGGACGGTTCCGCCGAGGAGGCTCTCAGACAGATTGACGATAAAGGGTATCTTATTCCGTACAGGTTTGAAGGCTCGGAAAACCATAAAGCCGCATCAATAGCCAAACCGGTCGCTGAACCGGTCGAAGTGACCGACCGTAACACTTCTGCACTTCGGCAAGCCCAGTACACCGCAAGCTCAGCGACCGAAACAAGTCCGGCGGCCGGCAAACAACTCGTCAAGGTCGGCGTCAACATCTCCACCCAAACCCGCACCATCGACTCCTGGAAAGTCGCCGTGGAATAAGAAGCTGTTTTGATTTGTTTGAAATGTTCTTTGAGGTGAAAAAAACTTCATTTTCTTCCCGCTTCTTCAGTCAGATAGCACCGCTATCCTCCTTGGAAGAAGCGGTCGAACCTGAAGTTTTTCACTCTCAAACCTTCAAACAAACAAATCAAAACAGCTTCTAAGTGATGATGAAAAAATAAGTTGGTAAGGTTTTGTGAAGGATTTTTGCGGATAAGAAGCTGTTTTGATTTGTTTGAAATGTTCTTTGAGGTGAAAAAAACTTCATT
>CAVERO010000249.1:0-2429 GCA_963617915.1 Candidatus Methanomethylophilaceae archaeon
ATTTGCCGGGAATCAAAGAACTATTGTTTTATGGACTACAGAATAGTGACGTTCTGGGCGGTCGCGGGAGCGCTTGCCCTTGGAGCGGCCTCCTGCTCCGACAGTGAGACCGAGGTCGCCACGTACGAGAATAATTACGAGCAGACGCTGACGCAGGATGACTCGGCGTCGGTGAAGGTCAGCCACTCCATTGAATATTACAAATCATTCGTGGGCGGCAGGGCACTGCGGACGAAAATCAACGATGCCATTGTCAGAAGCTGTTTCGGGGTGGAATATTCCGGATCCACGGTAGAGGAGGCGTCGGACGCGGTTTCCGACACATTGATCGCAGGCTATCAGAAGGATGCGGGAGAACTCTACGAAGGCGAGCTCTCCTACGCCAGAGACAACTCCGCCGACGGGTATTCCTTCGATCCGGCATCGTTCTGCAACTGGTACTACATCACCACAGGGAGGTTCGCGGAGGAATACAGGAATCTCCTTACCTATCAAGTGTTCAGCGAAAGTTACACGGGTGGGGCTCACGGAATGTATTACCTCATTCCTTACATTATAGACACGAAGACCGGTGTGGTCGTGACCGAGAACGACCTTTTCAAGCCCGGCTATGTGGGTCCGGTGACAGACCTTATCAAGAAGAGCCTTGGACAGAAGCGGCAGGACGGGTCGTTTGACGTAATGTTTGAGGACGGAGTTCTTCCCAACGGGAAGTGTGGGGTATCGGGCGAAGGCGTCACCTGGTACTTCCAGCCTTACGAGATCGCGAGCTATGCGGAAGGCATAATCGATGTCACTGTCAGTTGGGCTGACCTGGAAGAGTATCTCAATCCGGAGTGCCTTACCGTTGACTGATTTTCAAAAGTTTGCCGCCTGAAGCAGGGAACGATGAGAAAACCTTGGTTTGATCTGGTCAAAAGATTCGCGGAGTTCTCAGCGTCGAGCCTTTTGGGGACGATCGTGGACACGGTCGTGCTCTGGGTTTTCTCGAAGTGGGTTTTCAGCACGTATTTTGGCCAGTACATCATCTCGCCGGCCATTTCTTTCGAATGCGCCGCCGTCACCAACTTCGTCGTCGCTTATTTCCTCATCTGGAGGGACAGGGTGTCGCGCAGGAGCGCAAGGTCGTTCTGGCGGCATCTTGGCGGCTACAACCTTTCCTGCATCGGGGCGTTTCTGGTCAAGATGGCCTTTCTGCTTCTCATACAAAGAATGCTCCGCTGGAATGTCGTGTGGTGCAACCTTCTGGCTCTGTGCGTGTCGGGAGGGCTGAACTTCTTCATGAGCGAGAGGGTTGTCTTCCGCAGGAAGAAAGCCCTTCCGCCTCGAAGGCAGGGTTAGGAAGCCGTACGCCTCACTTTGGAGAAGAACCTTTGGGGCAGTTCCATCGCCACGATTATTCCGAGTACTATCGCTATGGCGGCCTTGACTGCGGTGAATCCGGCTGTCGCCGAAAGGTAGAAGCGGCTGGAGACAAGGTAGTAGGTGAACCAGAATATTCCTGCCCCCGGGACGAGGGGGAATATTCCACAGAGCAGATAGACCGTGCTCGGGCATTTGTCCCTGACGGCGGCGAAGCGGGAAAGAATGCAGACCAACGCTGTCGCCGCGATGATGGCCATCGTCGGGCCCGAGTAGCACAAACGGGTGAGAACCAAGTAGATGCCCCATCCTATCGCCCCGATTGCCCCGGCGGTGACATACTGGCGGCGCGGCGCTCCGAAGAGAATCGCAAAAGCAAATGTGCCGATGAACGCGGCGAGGCATTGCCACAGGATTCCGGCCGTCTGCGGGTTGACGGTCATTCCGCCCAGCTGGATCATTCCTCCGAAAATCCATCCGTCGGCTATGAAGCTGATGCTCACGCCGAGGGCGATGCAGATGAATCCGAGCATCGCGTCGGTGAGCCTTGTCAGTCCGGCGATGTAGTCGGAATTCGCAAGGTCCCTGACCCCGTTGACGAACGGCACTCCCGGAATCAGGGGCATGACCGCTCCGATGATGATGTTGCTCAGGCTCTCTCCGAAGCCCAGCCTGTAGGACGCAAGGCAGAGAACCGTCGCCACAAGGGCGTTGCAGATGCCTCCTACAATCTTGGAGAGCGAGCCGCTGACGTACAGGCAGAAGACATAGAGTAGAGCGCCGATCACGAAGTCCGCCGCGCAGTCCATAAACCCTCCTCCGAACACGGCGCAGAATCCCATCGCTCCGAAGGCCGAGCCTGCAATCTGCTCCCATGCGGGTTTGGCTGGGGCGGTCTTTATCGCCTCAAGCCTTTGCCTAGCCTCGCGAAGGGAGTGCTTCCCGGCGGCTATCTCGTAACTCAATTTGTTGACGGCGACCACTTTCGAGAGTTGTATGCCCCGGATGGGAATGAACTCCACATTGGCGTACTTCCCAAGAGAGCCGGTTGTGAATATCCCGTTGCT
>CAVERO010000250.1:0-2425 GCA_963617915.1 Candidatus Methanomethylophilaceae archaeon
ATAATCATTAATCATTTCGTCCTATGGATAGAAACGGCTTAAGAAACTATGACAAGACAAGAACGGTCCGCGACTGGTTCAGATACTTCGCTCCGGTGTTCATCGCTTTCTCCGCAGCGCTTGGCTTCATCACAAGGATAATCCTGCTTTTCGTACCTCCGACAGTGACCGAGTTCACGGGTGTCGAATGGGTCAAGATATCCCTGCTGGGTTTCATCAACGACATTGCCTTCTCCCTGCTGGCGCTCGCCCCGGCGATGCTGGTCCATGCCACGCTGAACGACGCAAAATACAAAAAGCCGCTCCGCACCGTCATCGGGGCGGGGCTGATTGCCTTCGCGGTGTATTCATTCCTGCCGTCCAACATATTCACTGAATATGGTTCCGTCGTTCCCGGCATGGCAAGAGGACTCTCGCTCCTGCTGCTCGGCGGGTTCTGCCTCCGGCTGTTCCTTCCGGGCATCCGGAAAGGTTGGTGCAAGGCCGGGCTGCTGTTCACGATGGGGCTGTATGTGTTCCTGATGATCCTCAATGTCATTTCGGAGTGCGTCTTCTGGAACGAGTTCGGAGTGAGGTACAACTTCATCGCCGTTGACTATCTCGTATATACCAACGAGGTGTTCGGGAACATCATGGAGTCCTACCCCGTCGTTCCGATGTTCCTCGGGGTGCTGCTGGTGGCGGTGCTTGTCAGCTGGCGGATGTTCCGAGGGAAGGATTTCAGCGGGGCGGGCAACGGCGGGACGGTTCCGTTCCTTGCGACGTTCCTCATCTATGCGGTGCTGTTCACGGGGAGTCTCTTCTGGCTGCGGTTCAGCTACCGTAACCTCCAGAGCGCCAACAACTACGCCACGGAGCTTCAGTGCAACGGCTGCTGGAATTTCCTTGAGGCGTACAGCAGCAGCACTCTTGAATATGACCGGTTTTACCGGATGCTTCCTTCCGATGAGGCCTCGGAGCTAAAACTTGCGCTCTGTCACCAGGTCGCTTCGACAGGCTCTGCGACCGATTCTCCGTCAGTCACCTCGGCAGGCTCTGCGACCGATTCTCCGTCAGTCACCTCGGCAGGCTCTGCGACCGATTCTCCGTCAGTCACCTCGGCAGGCTCTGCGACCGATTCTCCGTCAGTCACCTCGGCAGGCTCTGCGACCGATTCTCCGTCAGTCACCTCGGCAGGCTCTGCGACCGATTCTCCTTCGGTCACTGAGCCTGTCGAAGTGACCTCTGCAAACAGTAACGGAATACAGATAATCCGAGACACCGTCCCGCCAATCAGGAAAAACATCGTGGTGATAGCCGTAGAAAGCCTGAGCGCCGATTTCCTGACGGCCTACGGCAACAAGAACGGCCTGACCCCGAATCTGGACACCCTGATCGGAAAGAGCCTCGTCTTCGACAACCTCTACGCCGCCGGCAACCGCTCCGTCCGCGGCCTTGAGGCCCTGACCCTGTGCCTCCCTCCGAGCGCGGGGGAAAGCATCATCAAACGTCCGGACAACGCGGGCTTGTTCTCAACCGGCACCGTGCTGAGGGCCAACGGCTACACCACAACCTTCATCTACGGAGGCGACAGCTATTTCGACAACATGCGTACCTACTTCTCCGGCAACGGCTTCGAAGTCATCGACAAGGCCCGCTATCCGAAGGAGGACATCACCTTCGCCAACATCTGGGGCACCTGCGACGAGGATTCTTACAGGGTGGCGCTGAAAGAGTTCGACCGGAAGGCCGGGAGCGGAGCGCCGTTCCACGCCATAATATTCACAATCAGCAACCACCGCCCTTACACATTCCCGGCAGGGAAGATCACCTACGACGGCGAGATGAAATCGCGCTCCGCCGCCGTGAAGTACACCGACTTCGCCATCGGACAGTTCATCGCCGAGGCCTCGCGCAAGCCTTGGTTCGGCAACACCGTCTTTGTCATCGTGGCCGACCATTGCGCCTCAAGCGCCGGCAAGACCAGCATCCCGGTGGACAAGTACCACATCCCGGCGATTGTCTATTCCCCGGGCTTCATCCGTCCTCAAAGAGTGGAAAAGCTCTGCTCCCAGATCGACCTGATGCCGACGGTTTTTTCCCTGCTGCATTTTTCCTACGACTCCAAATTCTACGGCCAGAACATCCTCGACCCTGACTACAACCAAAGGGCATTCATGGCCACCTATCAGGATCTCGGCTACTACAGCGATGATGTGCTCACCGTCCTCTCCCCCGTCCGCCGCATCCGGCAGTTCGATGTGAATGAGACCGAGCCGTGGCGTCACGCCGAGACCCCGAAGGAAACACCCGCCGGGGCTCTCGTAAAAGAAGCCCAGGCTTTCTATCAATCCGTCAATCTCCAGCCCGTGGCCAGAGAATAGGCCACAGGACAAGGAGGAGAAGCTGCATCAGAAGCGTTTTCACGCTGATGTCCAAATGCAAT
>CAVERO010000251.1:0-2424 GCA_963617915.1 Candidatus Methanomethylophilaceae archaeon
TGGGACTCTGCCCGCACTGCAAAGCTGGCTTCCTGGTCATCGTCAGCGTCATACCCCATATCCGTTCCCCGGAGCGAAACCCTTCACTCTATGTCGGCTGAGCATCTGTCATATCGGTCACCCTTGTGGTCTGAAAGCCCCACGCTTCCGGACCGGCCGCGGCGTGACCAAAGCCCACGCCGCACCCAGTCCGGGGCCTGCGCGCATATGTTTGAGGGCGCTTTGACGCCGACTGAATGGCGTGTAAATACGCCAAATCCCGGTCGCCCGGGACTTGACTATGACCTAAGGATGGAAATCCTCGATTCCTTTTTCCCCAATATATAAGGTTGGGCTTCAGCCTTGGTGCGCGGCAGGGGTTCGTACAACAGAGCTCCAAATTGCGCTTCACGCAACACGAAGCCCTATAACGTTAGAATTAGTACTTGCTTGACTATTCCGTAATTTCATCATTATGTGACAACTTTGTTATATAAGAGAAATTGAATAAATTTGTTAATCTATGTATGGGTAAATTATGGTAATGATAAAACACTTGAATTATATGTATCAATATAAAGCGAAGTTGATTATTCATATCGCTATCATTATATTTATGTTTTGCGGCTGTAATGATTATGCTTCATTTACACTACTGTCCGGAGAAAAATTCTCCGACAAGGTTTTAACTGTTTAACTTCAACAACTTACAAGGCTCAGAAAATTTTTCGATTAGAACTTCGGAACTTTGCGGTCGGCGACAAGACGCCCTCCGCAAGCCATGAACAAAGGAAAAACAATCTTCGCGCAGATTATGTCTCTCATCGATGAATACGAGTTCAAGAAGAGTGTCGACCGTTACAAGGGCGACCGTCACGCAATCAGGTTCAACTGCCGCGACCAGTTCATGGTGATGAGCTTCGCTCAGTTCACCGACCGTTCCGGCTTGAGAGATATTGAGACTACACTTAACCTCTGCGGAGACCTCTACAGATCCGGCATCAAGGTGATGCCCAAATCCACGCTTGCGGAGGCCAACGAGAAGAAGGATTGGCGTATCTATCAGGACTTCGCGATGACTCTGGTTAAGGAAGCCACAGCGCTTTACAAGGATGAGAAGTTGAGGATTGGTCTTGAGGAGATGATATATGCGTTCGACAGCAGCACCATCGAGTTGTGCCTGAAGTTGTGTCCCTGGGCGGAGTTCCACCACGGGAAGGGAGCTTTCAAGATGCATACGCTCATGGACCTTAGAGGCTCGATTCCCACTTTTGTTCTGCTTACGCCCGGCAAGGTCAACGATGCCAAGGTCATGGACAAGATCCCCGTCGAAAGAGGCTCCTTCTACCTGATGGACAAGGGTTATGTAGCTTTTGAGAAACTCCACAAACACTTCCACCAGAAGGGCGCTTACTTTGTCACCCGTGCCAAGGACAACATGGCCTGCGAAGTCGTTGAGTCCAGGACGGTGGACAAAAACTCCGGCGTTCTTTCCGACGAGACCATACGCCTTACCGGTTATTGCTCCACCAAGAAGTATCCTGACACACTCAGGCTTGTTGTGTATGAAGACTTTGAGACTGGCAAGGCCTATCACTTCCTGACCAACAACTTCTCGATAGAAGATCCGCTGACCATTGCGGAGCTGTACCGTGAACGTTGGCAAATTGAGCAGCTCTTCAAGTGGATCAAACAGCATTTGCATATAAAGACATTCTACGGAACATCCCGGAACGCCGTTTACACGCAGATCTGGATAGCCATTTGCGACTACCTGCTGCTCATCATTGCGAAGAAGCGATATGGTCTTGTTCAAAGTCTTCATTCTATCTCTAACTCAATCGGACAGGTGCTCTTCAGAAGAGCGGATATCCGTGAACTTTATAATCAGCCGACACTACCTGTTAATGTCCCGGAGGCAGGGGCTGTCGAGCAACTTACGTTATGGTAAAAATTTCTCCGGACAGCAGTGAACGGAATTATGCACTTTAGGCTCGCAGATCATGATAAGGCAATATGAAGTCTGACCATTATTAGGTGTAAGCCTAAAGTATCACTTTAAGCTAAAGACTTGTGGCGACCTTGAATCGATTTGTCGCATCGGAATGCGATTCAAATCGTGAGTAAGTCAAAATATGTATAAAGTGTTAAAATATAACAAATTATAAAAGCCTATGCTAATTTATAGCATCACTTGTTACGAATAATAATGGTTTACACAAGTTATTTTTATATTTTTATACATCATCAAATGTTAAACGAAATAACTCATTGAGCAAAAAAGACAATGAAAATAGGCAGAAACGATAAATGTCCTTGTGGAAGTGGATTAAAATATAAAAAATGCTGTTTAATTAAAGAAATGGAAGAAAAACAAATCGCCAATGAAATCCGAGTTTTTCAAACTTATGTACCTATAATTCCTGGTTTTCCACTTTCGCCTTC
>CAVERO010000252.1:0-2410 GCA_963617915.1 Candidatus Methanomethylophilaceae archaeon
GTTAAGGGCTGTTAGAACCTGAGGGTCAGGCGGCCGATGGCGGTGACGCCGGAGGTCGGGATGAAGCCGATCTGGTAGTAGCGGTTGTCGTTCGGGTGGCCGGAGGACTCGCTGACTGCGGAATACACCCAACCTGAGGTGGCTACATGGGCGTTGAATATATTGTTCACATCAAGGCCGAGGGTAATCTCCCGCAGGAAGCCGCGGAGCTTGACCGGATAGCTGAGGCTTACTCCTGACAGCGAATATGAAGGGAGGGAGCGATCCTTGTTCTGGGTGTTGTCAAGGTACTGGCGGCTAACGAAGGAAGTGTGCCAGGTGGCCAGGACTCCTTTAACCTTGAAGACAGCGAATCCGTTGGCGATGGCGGACGGGGAGAACGCCAGCGTCGAGTTGTCGTAATGGATGGTCTGGCTTCCGTTGTCCCAGTCCTCGACAACCTCGTCGAAATCCTTGATTTTGTTGGAACTGAGAGCGGCGTTGGCCTCAAGGGTCAGCCACGACGCGACATCCACACCGGCGGTAAGCTCAACACCCGCACGGTAGGAGTCTTTGATGTTGGTGGTGAGATTCTCGCCGATGTCGCTCTGCATTCCGGTCTGTACGAACTGGTTCACATAATCCATATAATAGAAGTTGGCGCCGGCGCGGAAAACGGAACCTGAATACTGATAACCAAGCTCATAATCATTGACGCGTTCAGCTTTCGGAGCAGGATAACTGCCGTTGTCCGTGAAGTTGTTGCGTTCCGGCTCACGGTTGCTCATAGCCAACGAAGCGTATGCCCTGTGGTTGCCGACCTGATAGCTTACACCTACTTTCGGATTGAAGAAATTATAGGTCTCATTGATGTCCAGACGCTGATTCAGGTAGGTACCGTCACTCTGTTTTACAAATTTGTCGTTGATGCCATCAGTGGTGTAACGCACGTGCCTATACTGAAGGTCGGCGAATGCGGTGAGATGCTCTCCGAACTGCCTGGAGGCCTTGACGAAAGCACTGTAGTCATCCTTGCGGGCGTCTGAGTCGTAGTAGGTATAGCGGCCGCTGTCAAAATCAGTGTCGCCCAAGCCGGCAAGTTCAGGATAATGATTGACAACATCCTGATTGGACACGTAAGTCAGATAGCCGAAATGGTTGCCCCAAAACATCTGGGCGGAAGCACCTCCTATCACATCCCAGCCATTACTGTTGTAGTTGATGTTGTAAACAGCACCGGCGGCGTTCTGTGACAGGCCTTTCTGACGGATGAAGTCGGACCTGACCGGTTTGCCTTTCTCGTTTACCATATCGAAACCGAACTTGGAAACCTTGTTGTCGGGTCTGAACTCATCGTAGTAGCCATAGCCGTAAGTGTAATGGAGAGACAGTGTGGTCTTCAGGTTCCCGTTGATGTCCCAGGCCGCGGAAAGAATATTGTGGTCCTGCCAGAAGTTGTCAGTAGTCTTAGGCCAGTAACTGCCATCGTTCAGGGTGTAGCGGGTGGTCTTGTAGGTTTCCGGATCCATTGACTCATAGAGGGAATTGAATTTCCCGAGCCCTACACGGTACATATCAGCATAGGTCTTGATGCCGGTGGACTTACCATAAGTCCCGTCCATTATCGACAGGTCGCCTGTTCCGGCGGTGACTCCGCTCCACGCCTGGCCGGTGTGTTCGTAGTTTCCGATATTCCTGTACCTTATGATGAAGTCCCTCCCAAGCCAGGCAAGACCGGCATACCAGGATCCTGACTTTCCGGCTGTTCCATGAATATAACCGTCCGTCCCGGTCGTGTGGAAGGCTGCGTCGGCTACGAAATGATTGCCGAGAAGTCCTGTTGACATCGAAAATCCGGTGTTGTAAGTGTTGTAGCTTCCGTACGATGCGTTCAATTCCACGAACGGGTCGTAGGACGGAGCCTTGGTACGAAGGGCAACCGAACCGCCGAACGCTCCGTCACCGTTGGTGGAAGAACCCACACCACGCTGAATCTGAACGCCATCCAAAATGGCCGAGTAACTGTTCATGTTCGCCCAGAAGACGCACTGGTCTTCGGGAGAGTTGAGCGGAACGCCGTCAATCGTGACATTGATTCTGGAATCCCCCGCCCCTCTGATGCGCATGTAGGTGGTTCCGGTTCCGACACCGTTCTCGCTCCATGAAAGCACGCCCGGGGTCGTGGAAAAGAGGAACGGAAGTTCCTTGCCGGTTCCGGAGAAGTTCTGAAGGGCCTTGCGGTCAACATTCGCCACCGCATAAGGGGCGTTCTTCTGCGCGCGGACACCTCTGACAATGGCCTCGTTGAGAATCTCGGCCTTCGTGGTGTCCGGCTGGCTCTGAGCTTGCAAAGCCGTTGGAGTCATTGCGGCAAAAGCCGCTGATACAAATAAAAAACCTCGCATAATGTTTTGAATATTAATGCAAGGGG
>CAVERO010000253.1:0-2404 GCA_963617915.1 Candidatus Methanomethylophilaceae archaeon
GGAGGCCCAAGTCGATATACTTGATGCCGTTGACGAGCATATAGCCGCCGTTCAGGTACATGGTGGAGCTCTTCAGCGACGCCCGTTTGACTTTGCAACGTTCCACCTCGACATTCTTTTCCGGGGACACGATATCCCATTTTCCGGAGTTCGCGGTAATGTATCCGAGCTTGACTTTCAGGTTATATTCCCCCACCGGCATAGGGATGTAGCAGACGCAGCCCTTGTTGATGTCTGTAATACGTCCTTTTATTGTAACGTAGTTATCCGTTCCCATCACATCAGGATCCGCCGTAGCGTCTGACGTTGTCTTTATGACCGGCTCGGAAGAAGTGAGGTCCACGCTGAAATCTCCGCTTATCTGCCTGTCGGCGATGATGGTAAGGTCGAAAACTGTTGCGTCCGTTTTATCTATCCTGATGCAAAGCACGCCGCCGAGATGTTTGAACTCACAAGTCGCACCGCTGTCACCCCCTCCAATTCCTGAAATCTTGGCAAGCAACGCTGGGTTCGCGCTGGTTTTGTAAGAATCGACATTGTCGGAAGAACCCAGATAATCGACATCCAGATTGGAGACGGAGAAATCATATTCAGACGGCAGATGGTAGGTAAGCGTGCCGCCTGAAATCTTATGGCCCTCGTTGTAGGGGTACACGGCATATTCTCCTAGAGTCCCCGATATGTCTCCCTCGAAGGTGGCGCTTATCAGATTGGCGCTTCTTTCTTTAAGGGTCAGCCCGTACAGACTTTCATTTCCGCCGGCCTGGACGCCTATCTTATCATTTTTCTGCCAGTAGAACGGGGAATCCGACTTGACATTCACCGCGAAAATGGCCTTGGTCGCGTCTGTTTCGGAGGACGCCGCGCGGACGTTGAGCGTGACGCGGTGAAGCCCGGACGTCTCATCCCCGGCTCTTTCCTTATCGCAGGATGACAGGGCCCCCGCCATGACGGCGACGGCGGATGCAGCGAGAGTAAAGTGTTTGATGTTCATGAGTGCCAATGTTAAAAGTCCGACAAAGATAATAAAAGTTTATCCCGTTTTTGTAAGTGAGCGGCAAAATGATTATTTTTGAATCCTATAATCAGCATGGCTCTATGGGTAAAATGACACTGAAACAACTCTTTCTGGTTGCGGCGATGCTCCTATGCGTGTCCTTTGCGGCTTTCGGGGCGCGGAAAACCTGGTCGCTCTCATCCCCGGACGGGAGAATCGTGACGGAGGTCTCCACCGGAGACGGCATTCGATATTCAATAAGCAGGGACGGGACCGCGCTGCTGACGCCTTCGGAGATTTCGATGACCTTTGAGGACGGCAGCGTCTTCGGCGGAGGGGACAAAGTCCGCAGGGCCAGAAGAGGCTCGCGCGACGTGAGGAATATTCCGGCGATGAACTACAAGAAAGCCGCCGTGAATGACGTTTACAATTCCTTGACGCTGGAGTTCAGGGACTACAACGTGGAGTTCAGGGCGTTCGACAACGGGGTGGCCTACAGGTTCGTCTCGACGGCCAAGTCTGGGGAATTCACTGTCACCGATGAGCTTACCGAGTTCAATTTCGCCGAGGACTGGACGGCTTGGGTGCCTTACGTCAGGGCGAAGAACACGGAAACTTTCCGCCTGCAGTTCGTCAACTCGTTCGAGAACACCTACAAGCATATTCATCTGTCTGAAATGGATCCCGCGAGACTGGCGTTCCTTCCGCTTACGGTTGACGCCGCGGACGGGGTGAAGATTGTCATCACCGAGTCCGACCTGTCCGGCTACCCGGGAATGTTCCTCAACGGGCAGGGCGGCAAAAGTCTGAAGAGCGTCCGCGCTCCTTACCCGGTCGGCTTGCGCCCTAACGGGGTGTATATCTATCAGGACATGGACTACGCCGACTATCTCGCCAAGGTCGAGGCCGGTCAGAGGTTTCCGTGGAAGGTCATCGGCGTCACTCGGGACGCCAAGTCGCTGATGGACCTGGACCTTGTCTGGCAGCTTGCCACTCCGGCGGACGAAAGCAAGGACTGGAGCTGGGTGAAACCGGGAAAGGTGGCCTGGGACTGGTGGAACGAATGGAACCTGTACGGGGTCGATTTCCGGGCCGGAATCAACACCGAGACCTACAAGTACTACATCGACTTCGCCGCCGCCCACGGTCTGGAGTACATCATCATGGACGAGGGCTGGGCGCAGAAGGCCAAGGCGAACCTCTTCCTGATCAACCCGGACATCAACCTTGAGGAACTCGTCTCCTACGCCAACGGCAAGAATGTAGGCATCATCCTCTGGGCCAGCTACAACAGCATCGTCAAGAACCCGGAGAAGGCGATGAGCCACTACGCAAGGATGGGATTCAAGGGCTTCAAGATCGACTTCATCAACAGGGACGACCAGCAGGGCGTGAAGTTCTGCGAGA
>CAVERO010000254.1:0-2311 GCA_963617915.1 Candidatus Methanomethylophilaceae archaeon
TATATACAATATTCACAGACCTGCCATCACTGTCGCTGAATATGTGGTTCGGCAGGCTCACCAACCGTGGTTCGACAAGCTCACCAACCGTGGTTCGACAAGCTCACCAACCGTGGGTCGGCAGGCTCACCGACCGTGGGTCGGCGGGCTCGGCGCTAAACGGCATATTAAATTACAGCTTCCGGAGAAGGTTGTTCATGTTGACTTCCTTGTCGATAATCGAGCGGAGCTCGGCAATCGGAACCCTTTTCTGCTCCATGGTGTCGCGCTCGCGGATGGTGACGCAGTTGTCGCCAAGCGAGTCGTGGTCAACGGTCACGCAGAACGGAGTGCCGATGGCGTCCTGGCGGCGGTAACGCTTGCCTATGGAGTCCTTCGGGTCGTACTGGCAGTTGAAATCGTACTTGAGCTCGTTCATCACCTCCTGGGCCTTCTCAGGAAGACCGTCCTTGTTGATGAGAGGCAGCACGGCCACCTTAACGGGAGCCAGTGGGGCAGGAATGCCCAGCACGACACGGGTCTCCCCTCCCTCAAGCCGCTCGACCTTGTAGGCATGGCTGAGCACAGCGAGGAACATTCTGTCCACACCGATGGATGTCTCCACGCAGTAAGGAACGTAACTCTCGTTGGTTTCAGGGTCGAAGTACTGGATCTTCTTTCCGGACAGTCTCTGATGGTTTCCTAGGTCGAAGTCCGTACGGGAATGGATTCCTTCCAGCTCCTTGAAACCGAACGGGAAGTTGAACTCGATGTCGGTGGCGGCGTTGGCGTAGTGAGCCAGTTTCTCGTGGTCGTGGAAGCGGTAGTTCTCTGCTCCCATCCCGAGGCTGACGTGCCATTTCATGCGGTTCTCCTTCCACTTCCTGAACCACTCCATCTCAGTGCCAGGGCGGCAGAAGAACTCCATCTCCATCTGCTCGAACTCCCTCATTCTGAATATGAACTGTCTTGCGACAATCTCGTTCCTGAAAGCCTTTCCGATCTGGGCGATGCCGAAAGGAATCTTCATACGGCCTGTCTTCTGGACGTTGAGATATTCAATGAATATTCCCTGTGCCGTCTCCGGACGGAGGTAGATCCTGTCGTCCGCGTCGCCGGTGTTGCTGATCTGGGTGGAGAACATCAGGTTGAACTGGCGCACGTCGGTCCAGTTGGCAGTACCCGAGATGGGATCCACGATGCCGCAGTCTAGGATGATCTGCTTGTACTCCTTCAGGTCGTTGGCCTGCTCAGCGGCGACATAACGGTTGTGAACCTCGTCGTATTTCGCCTTCTCCCTGAGTATGTTAGGGTTAGTGGCGCGGAACTGCTCCTCGTCGAACGCCTCGCCGAACTTCCTGCGCCCCTTCTCGACCTCCTTGTTCATCTTCTCCTCGATCTTGCCGAGATAGTCCTCGATCAGGTTGTCGGCGCGGTACCTCTTCTTGGAGTCCTTGTTGTCGATGAGCGGATCGTTGAATGCGGCCACGTGACCGGAAGCCACCCAGGTCTTAGGGTGCATGAACACACAGGAGTCTATGCCGACGATGTTCTCGTTCAGCCTCGTCATGGCGTTCCACCAGTACTGCTTGATGTTGTTCTTCAGCTCGACTCCCATCTGGCCGTAGTCATAGACAGCCGCCAGACCGTCATAAATCTCACTTGACGGGAAGATGAACCCGTACTCCTTGCAATGTGCCACCAGCACCTTGAACAGTTCGTCCTGTGTCATAGTATTGTTGTTTCTTTAATTCTCAAAGTCAATTCTCAGCCTTGAATATGCCCGGCAACCGTTGTCAGCCTTTCCCGGCACACTGTACCGACATATTCCTTAACTCAAGTTTCGCAAGTAGTCATATACCTGTGATAAAGCACCTTACCTCACGTCCGAAAAGCTTCCTCCGTGAAAAATCAGTTCACGTTACCCTCTCCCTAAATCCCTCTCCTCGGGGGAGGGAGTGTGTTTCGCACATGCGAAACTTGAATTCCTTAACGCTCACTAAAAGCCTACAAATATACACATTTTCACGCAAGTTTCATCGTACAGAGTAACCGTCACATCTCAAGTTACTTTTCCGTCATTTGATTGGAACCTGCCATCACCAATCCATGGCAAAAGATGGCGATGTATCTATTCATGGCACGTTTTACGGTTTGTCCGCCCAAACCGCCATTCCGCCGGACAAACATCATTATTGTACCCGAAAATCCAAGTCGCCGCCTTAGTGATGATGAAAAAATAAGTTGGTAAGGTTTTGTGAAGGATTTTTGCGGATAGATTTGTTTGAGAAGAAGGAGTGTGCCGGTGGCACATGACTGATGAACAAATAAA
>CAVERO010000255.1:0-2290 GCA_963617915.1 Candidatus Methanomethylophilaceae archaeon
AGACCAAGGCTCTTCAGGGCGACGATCCGAACCACATTGACGGCAAGCACGTGGCTGTCAGCATAAAGCATTTCATGGCCTACGGTGTTCCGGTATCCGGCAAAGACAGGACTCCTGCAGTCGTCCCGGAGAGTGAGTTGAGGGAGAAATTCTTCCGTCCGTTCAGGGATTGTCTCAGTGCCGGAGCGCTGACCTTGATGGTCAACTCCGCTTCGATCAACGGAATCCCTACGCACGCCAACAGGGAACTCCTTACCGGTTGGGTGAAGGACGGGCTGAACTGGGACGGTCTCGTGGTCACGGACTGGGCTGACATCAACAACCTGTACGAGAGGGATCACATCGCCAAAGACAGAAAGGAGGCTCTTGCGATGGGCATCAACGCCGGAATCGACATGGTCATGGAGCCGAACGATCCTGATTGCTGCCTCGAACTGAAGGAAATCATCGAGGCCGGTCAGATTCCGATGTCCAGAATCGACGACGCTGTACGCAGGATTCTCCGTCTGAAATTCCGTCTTGGGTTGTTTGACAATCCGACTTGGGATGTCAGCGGCTACGACAGGTTCGGCTGCAAGGAGTTTCAGGACGCGTCATACGCCGCCGCCGTCGAGTCCGAAGTGCTTCTCAAGAACGAAGGCAACATACTTCCTCTGGAATATGGCGGGAGAATCCTCGTGACCGGCCCGAACGCCAACTCCATGAGGACTTTGAACGGAGGCTGGTCTTACACGTGGCAGGGTGACGCGGACAGGTATGCCGCTGACTGCAACACCATCTTCGAGGCTATTTCCCAGAAATTCGGCGAGAAGAACGTGATTTACGAGCCGGGCGTGGTTTACGATGAGACTGACCGCTGGGGGGCGGGAGCATGGCAGAATGAATATCCTCCGCAGATTGCCAAGGCCGTTGCAGCCGCTGCGAGGGTCGATGTGATCGTGGCCTGTGTGGGAGAGAACAGTTACTGCGAGACTCCGGGAAACATCGATGACCTCAATCTTTCCGCAAACCAGAAAGAGTTGGTCAAGGCTCTGTCAAAGACAGGTAAACCGATAATTCTTGTACTCAATGAAGGGCGTCCGAGGGTGTTGCATGAGATAGAGCCGCTTGCCAAGGCTGTAATAGATGTGATGCTTCCGGGCAACTACGGCGGCGACGCCCTTGCGGCCTTGATGTCCGGCGAGGAGAATTTCAGCGGGAGACTGCCTTTCACCTATCCCAAGTACGTCAACTCTCTCCACACCTACGACTACAAGGTCAGCGAGAGCCGGGAGACGATGGCCGGTGAATATAACTACGATGCTGTCATGGACGTGCAGTGGCCTTTCGGGCATGGCTTGAGTTACACCGCTTTTGAATATTCAGACTTCAAATGCCTGAATGGCTCTGGGTTCGTTGCGGGAGATGACCTTTTGTTTGAGGTGACTGTCCGGAATGGCGGCTCGCACAACGGTAAGGAGGCTGTCCTGCTCTATTCAAGTGACATTGTCGCCAGCTTGATTCCTGACGTGAAGCGTCTGCGTGAGTTCACAAAGGTTGAGCTTGCGCCGGGGGAGAGCAAGGTGGTTTCGCTGACTGTTCCGGCCAATGATCTTGCGTTTGTCGGCGCTGACGGGAAGTGGCGTCTGGAGGCCGGGGATTTCAGGATGAGCTGCGGCGGGCAGTCGCTGACGATTACCTGTAATGAGACCAAGGTCTGGGATAGTCCTGACATTTAGAAGCTGTTTTGATTTGTTTGAAATGTTCTTTGAGGTGAAAAAAACTTCATTTTCTTCCCGCTTCTTCAGTCAGATAGCACCGCTATCCTCCTTGGAAGAAGCGGTCGAACCTGAAGTTTTTCACACTCAAATCTTCAAACAAACAAATCAAAACAGCTTCTTAGTGATGATGAAAAAACAAGTTGGTAAGGTTTTGTGAAAAATTATGTTAGATTAATTGTTTAAGAATGACTGACATGAAAACATATTCATTGCAGCGGCTCATGATAGCCGCACTGTCTTTGACGATTCTTTGCTCCTGCGGGAATGACACTCCGGAGCCGAACGTGATCGTGAAGCCGAAGAGTTCCAAGGAGCAGATGGCCGCCAACCTGAAGGAATACCTTGCAAAGGACTATTCCTCCAAGGTGACAAGTGTGGTGGTGACAACCGACAAGGTGACTGTGAAAGGTTCCTGCGGAGGGTCGGGAAAGTACGTCCTTGCCGAGATCACTCCTTGGCAGGATGTTACCGAACTGAAGGAGTACCCTTACACCGAGAGTGTCTCGGACAAGAATTTCTCGGTGACGGTG
>CAVERO010000256.1:0-2244 GCA_963617915.1 Candidatus Methanomethylophilaceae archaeon
CCATTAAACGCCTCCATCGTGGCCTGACCGGCCTCGTTGATATCGGCACGCTTTATAACTTTCTTCACCGTAATAAACACCACCTTCAAATCCGTCCAGAAGGACAGATGATCCACATACCACACATCCAGATCGAACTTCTCGTGCCAGGAGATGGCATTGCGACCGTGGCATTGGGCCCACCCGGTTATCCCCGGCCGCACCTCGTGCCGACGGGCCTGATGAGGGCTGTAGAGAGGGAGATATTGGACGAGCAGCGGCCGCGGGCCGATGAGAGCCATATCACCCTTGAGCACATTGACGAGCTGCGGAAGCTCGTCGACCGAAGTGGAACGCACGAAGCGGCCGACTCGCGTGAGGCGCTGCGCATCCGGAAGCAGTGCGCCCGAAGCGTCGCGCTCGTCCGTCATCGTCTTGAACTTCAGCACCTTGAAAATCTTCCCGTTCTTGCCCGGGCGCTCCTGCGTGAAGAACGCTCCCGCTCCGCGATTCGCGAAATGCAGCCAGATAGTGACGGTCAGCAGCAGTGGCGACAATACCACCAACGCAACCAGCGAGATGCCGAAATCCAGCACCCTCTTGAAAAAGTTTTTATACATTGTTATAAGTGTAGCACCCACTTATCCAGCCCATTGACTCTCGACGGGCGGTTTGATTAGATTTTTATGAGTTATCTCAATTGATAGGCGACCCTCTTCTGAATGCTGTCCATAGAAATCACGGGGAAAGGGTAGGGAGCCAAGGCGGTACCCTGAAGTTCCCGAACAAAATAGCCGCGGGTGGTGCTGAAAGCGATGCCTATGAGCATTGGCAGAAAATCACTCTCGATGCGGAATTCATCCTCACCCTCCTGTTCCGTAATGTATGACGCCAGATCAACTACATCAAAGGTTGTCGCAAGGCTTCCGGCGAATATGGTATTATGACCCGACAAATAGGACAGCGCGACATTCACTTTCACTTGCGACCGCGGACGGTTCACCTCAACCGCCACCCTGTACATAACCTTCAAGTCGGACGCGGAAATGTTCCCGCCAGCAGGAGCGGGAGTATCTATGACGGCATCACCCACTGACGACAGCCGTATTTTCAGGTTCTCAGCAGACTTTTGCATAGCTACTATATTCATTATAATGCGTCTTTCTTGAAGAGGCGGCCTCCGACTTACAATTGACCTCCTTTGGTGGGAAAGCTCTGAAAACGCCATAGTCCAGCAGACGCGACTCCTCCACGGCATAGCTCGCAGGCTGCATGGACTGCGCTATTGCCTCATAGTACCTGTTATACTGTTTGTCGGAGAAATACATTCTGGAGGATCGGAGCATCTCACGCATAATGGCCGGGTCTTCCGCCAAGGCGAGCAACTTGCCGATCGAAAGGGTAGGGACAGTCCCTTCTTCGTACAGACCGAACTGATTCTCCCCCAAACCAAGAATAATGGACATTGCGCCGGAAGGAATCCCGTAACGCCTCCGCATCCTCGTCAGTTCTTCCGCCGTAGGAATACCATGACTACGGCGATATGTGTCGTACATACGCTTAAGGTTCGCACGCTCCAGCTCTTCATCGGCGAACTCCATACCCGTGTCCACACAGTGATAGAAACACTTCTCAAAAGATACGTTCTCTCCTCGATACAACACGGTCGCCGGCTCAGAGCATAGTTCCAACCGCCCACCGGTAACTGGACTTGGTTTATCAATTATCTGTCTCATCTCTTCTCAATTATGTTTTTCAGCGGAAGACGCATATCGTATTCAGCAAAATGGAAAGAAATGCAATACACATTATTTTGAGGTATCAAGAATATCTTGATGTAACAAAGGTGTCCCTCTATCCTTTTCCCAAACTTCCAAACCGGGTTCAACTCTGGCCGCTCATTTGGATCCGGTCCCTCAAAATAATCCTCCGGCTCCAACTTCAGCAGCCACTCTCTCTTCTTGTCCGGCTTGTCCCACTCCATATCAGCCATAAATTGCTCATTCTTATCGCGTTTATCATAAATCACATGACCGTCCATAAGTGTCAGCCATGTTCTCATCCGACCCAAGAATGTCCTCACATCTTCATATGTCGCGGAAGTGTTTGCCATCTAACCAATCATACAGCCACATTACCTTATCACGTGGCAAAAATAAGCAATCAGCACCAAAAATCCAACGAATCCGTGAAAATAATTCCTTTTCACTCGACCGCTCCTATAGGAAGAATCCCACATGAACCCTTGCTCGCAAGATGCCTAGT
>CAVERO010000257.1:0-2208 GCA_963617915.1 Candidatus Methanomethylophilaceae archaeon
TTGAGTTTCGCTCAACAAAAATACAATTATTTTTGATTTTATACAACATTTAGATATTACAAACTACTAGTCGTGATACCTTCATTTGATTCTCTCACAAACTCGTTCAGTTCCTCAGGAGATGAGAACTCCATGAATGCGGTCGATAAGGACATTGTTTCCTTTACAGGCAATACTTGTGAAATGCTTTCGTGTTTTTCGCAAGATCCGATTCCCAACAAAAGCAGACTCAAAAAAGCAAAATAATTAATTCGCATAATTTTGAATTTTAACAAAGTAATGATAAAAATATATCACCAGATTAAATCCTAAAAGCAAATTTGAACAAAGCGTCCTTTTTAATGGTTAAAGTGGAATTAATTGCTGTCCGGAGAAATTTTTAACGAACTATTGAGGATAAATCCTGTATCAAATCATCAAATATTCCTGTTCGACACATAAATATTCCTGTTCATACATCCCATTAATCATAATGCCACTTTTTCGGGTACATTTGCATACTAACTTTAAATTATTCATTATATGAAAAAGTTTTTTCCACAATTGGCCATCACGCTGATTATCTTGTGTGGCTCATTGACAATGTCCGCGCAGGAATCTTCCTTGAGGTCTGCCGGCTATAGGGGAAGCGTTACTCTTACCGACCAGTATTTTGCCATTGTCGGTTTTGAAACATCACACGGATATATGTTTAATGAGCATCATTATCTGGGTGCGGGGGTGGGAGGCTTCTTTATCCCTACCGACAACTACCCACGCTTTGGACAAGTGTTCGCGGATTATCGGGCATACTTGTCTGACAGATCGAGCACGATGGTGGCTGGTGTCAAGGTCGGTTTCTGTCACGCTTTCAAGACTGACAGCGGAAACCACAATGGCTATAGCTTTATGAATGCCGGGACAGTGGAACCAAGTCTTGGTTGGATTTGGGGTGGACGTAAAGGAAACGGCTTTGGCATAAGTCTTGGCGCTCAAGTCTTTATTCATAAGGATGATGTGGCTGCGTTGCCGAAACTAAACTTCTTCTACGAGTTCTAAACATCGTCTTCAGAGCGGAATTGCAAAAAAACGTTTTTGTCTCTTCCACTTTCTTTAGTATTCTTGATTTGTAGATATCTGTTGACTAAGTAACTATCGTTGCTATGAAAAAAAATATTATACTTATATCATTACTTGTCACTTCTGTGATAGGATTGTCGGCTCAAAGTTCTTATCCGAAAGACGGCACTTCAAATTTCAGGAGTCGAGGCTACAAAGGTAATGTCTTGTACACGAACCATTACATAGTGTGGCAAGGTGTGGAGACATCCCACGGATATATGTTTAACAGTCATCATTATTTAGGTGCTGGCATAGGGGCGTTTTTTCTGCCTCTTGATAAGGTTCCTGCCTTTGGAAGAGTCTTCGCTGAGTACAATGTCTATTTCCGTGAAAAGGACAGCACGCCTACTGCAGGAATGAAAGCCGGATTTTGTCATGCCATAAATTATAACAATGACTGCAAGTTCCGTAACGCCGCAGAGTTAGAGCCGTCCGTTGGTTGGAGTTGGACGCTGAAATCAGGCAAAGGCCTATTATTAGGTTTGGCCTATCCATTTTATGTGACATCCAAGCCTAACACGAATGTGTCAATCTACGGAATGCCGAAAATCTCATTCGGTATTGAGTTTTAGTCGGACTGCTTGCATCTGAACTGACCTGTCCAAGCCTTTCTTGATAATTGTGAATCAAGAAAGGCTTTTCTTGTTGTATCTTAACGTGAGTTCGATGAAATTTAATTAGTTGAACATTAAGAAAATATCTAAAGTTTAATCGACAATGACAAAGTTACGGTATTTTTCTGTATGGCGGTGATAATGTATGAGTATTTCTCCGGGAAACCAGCCCTGTCCATCGTCACTGACCGTCAGGACATGATCTTCCAGAAATTCATGGCCTCCCTGCACAAGAACTACACAAAGAACCGTCAGGTGACGTTTTACACCCGGGAGAACTGCCTCTCTCCCAGATACTTCTCACGCATAGTCAAGGACAAGACCGGACGCTCCGCCAGGGAGTGGATCTCAGCCGTCGTGATTGATGAGACCCTCCTCCTGCTGGAAGATCCCGAGAACAGCATCAAGGACATCGCCTTCAAGCTAGTAGTTTGTAATATCTAAATGTTGTATAAAATCAAAAATAATTGTATTTTTGTTGAGCGAAACTCAA
>CAVERO010000258.1:0-2073 GCA_963617915.1 Candidatus Methanomethylophilaceae archaeon
TAAATTTAGGCCAAAAAGACGAACAAAAGCACCAAGTTATTTTTTAGGAATCACTAAATTTGTCAGATATTTCATCTTACAATGAGCGCATTCATCAACGAAGACTTCATGCTGTCCAACGAGACGGCGCGGCAGCTGTTCCACGGCCATGCCGAGAAACTGCCGATAATCGACTACCATTGTCACCTTTCGCCACGGGAGATCGCCGAGAACATCCAGTTCCGCGACATCACCCGGCTTTGGCTGGTTGACGGCCACAGCGGCGACCATTACAAATGGCGCGCGATGAGGGCTAACGGAGTGAAGGAGGAATATATCACCGGCGACAGGTCTTCTTGGGAGAAGTTCGAGAAATGGGCTGAGACCATGCCTTACCTGATGAGGAATCCTCTTTACCACTGGTCGCACCTGGAATTGAGCAGGGTTTTCGGAATCAATAAGATTCTGAAGCCGGAGACAGCCCGGGAGATATTTGACGAGTGCAATGCCAAACTTGCCACTCCGGAATTCCGTGGCCAGTCGCTTATCCGGAAGTTCAATGTCGAGGTTGTGTGCACGACCGATGATCCTGTGGATGACCTGCGCTGGCACAGACAGATTGCGGAACATCCGTTCGGAACGAAGGTGCTGCCTACTTGGAGGCCGGACAAGGTGACGGGAATAGAGGATGCCAAGTCATTCAATGAATATCTTGGCAGACTCTCCGAGGCCTCCGGCGTGGAGATACGGTCATATTCAGCATTGATCGAGGCTCTCCGCGGGCGCCACGATTTCTTCGGGTCGATGGGCTGCCGCCTTTCGGACCATGGTCTTGACACTTTCTATGCGGCGGATTATGATGAGAGAGAGGTTGAAAGAATATTCAGCGCCGCTCTTTCCGGAAAGTCTGTCTGTGAAAATGATGCCGTGAAGTACAAGAGCGCCGTGCTGCACGACCTTGCCGTGATGGACGCCGAGTCCGGGTGGACGCAGCAGTTCCACGTCGGGCCGCTTCGCAACAATTGTACGAGAATATTCAATTGTGTCGGGCCTGACGCGGGATGCGACTCGATGGACGACAAGCCGGTGGCAGTGGCGGGGAACAGGTTCCTCGATGCGCTGGACAAGACCGGCAACCTTGCGAAGACCATCCTCTACTGCCTGAACCCGAAGGACAACGAGGTGATGATGACGATGGCCTACAATTTCAATGACGGCTCTGTTCCCGGCAAGATGCAGTTCGGCTCCGGCTGGTGGTTTCTCGACCAGGAGAACGGGATGCGCCGCCAGATGGACGCTCTGTCATCGCTTGGCCTCCTGAGCCGCTTTGTCGGGATGCTGACCGACTCCCGCAGTTTCATCAGCTACCCTCGCCACGAATATTTCCGCCGCATCCTCTGCGACATCATCGGAACCGATGTAGAGAACGGAAAGATCCCGGCCTCGGAGATGGAGTCCGTTGCCCGCATGGTCTGCGACATCTCCTACCGCAACGCCAAGGAATATTTCGGGTTCTGACAAGTGTAGGAAAAGAAACGGATCCGGTCAAAAACGGTTATTTTGTCCTCTGAATATTCCAGATTATGCCAAGTTATCTCCAGATAGAGAACATCTCCAAGTCCTACGGACCGAAAGTCCTGTTCGAGCACATCGGCTTCAACATCAACGAAGGCGACAAGATTGCCCTGATCGCCCCGAACGGCACCGGCAAGACCAGCCTTCTGCGCATACTCGCCGGCAAGGACAGTTCAGACTCCGGCGGCAAGGTGATATTCCTCAAGGACATACGCATCGCCTTCCTTGAGCAGGAGTATGAATATGACCCTGAATCCACCGTGTGGGACCAGATAATGAGGGACAGCGAGCCGTGGACGAAGAACCTTGATCCAGAGCATCTTGCTGAATATGAGCAACGCGTCCGCCGCCTTTTGACTTCATTCGGGATGTCTGACCATGACCGTAAGATGAAGGTGCTTTCCGGCGGAGAGGTAAAACGCGCGGCCATCATTGTGATGCTCGCCAGCGAGGCGGACTTCTTCGTGATGGACGAGCCTACGAACCATCTGGACATCGACGGCATCGAGTTTCTGGAGA
>CAVERO010000259.1:0-2069 GCA_963617915.1 Candidatus Methanomethylophilaceae archaeon
AGCGACCGCAAAAACAAGCCATTTGGTCACTGAGCCTGCCGAAGCGACCACGAAAACAAGCCGCCTCGGTCACTGAGCCTGCCGAAGCGACCACGAAAACAAGCCGCCTCGGTCACTGAGCCTGCCGAAGCGACCACGAAAACAAGCCGCCTCGGTCACTGAGCCTGCCGAAGAGGCTACGAAAGCAAGCCGCTTCGGTCACTGAGCCTGTCGAAGTGACCAGAATAGGAGGGGGTAAGAACTACCTTTTTTTACGTTTCTTATCAAAATTTACGTTTTTGTTGCGTATTATTGCGGACAATGACTTGAACTATGATAGGAAACGTGACCCTTTATGATGTTCTGACCGCCCTTGGCGACCTCGTGATACCGCGAGAATGCATCGTCTGCGGACGGCCGCTTGCGCTGCGCGAGCGCCACCTCTGCATCGGATGCCTCGCCGACCTGCCTCGGACATATTTCTCCACCATGCCGCACAACCAGCTCGCCGACAGATTCAACGCCCTCATTCAAAGGGATTTGGATGCCACCGGAGTTTTTGAGGAATATTCCTACGCCACATCATTGTTCTTCTACCGCTCGCAGACGGGCTACAGGCTTATCACCCAGAGACTGAAATATCATTCAGACTATGCCGCAGGACGTTATTTCGCCTCTATGCTCGGAGGGGAGATGGCCTCTTCGCCGGTTTTCTCCGATGTGGACGCCGTCATACCGGTTCCTCTGCATTGGACCCGGCTTTGGTCGAGAGGCCACAATCAGGCGGAGATCATCGCCGAGGTGTTGGCGCGGCATCTGGGAGCGGCGCTGCGCACAGACATCCTTTACCGCTCCCGCCGTACCCGCACGCAGACAAGGCTTTCTGTCGAGGGCAAGACCCGCAATGTATCAGGTGCTTTCCGTATAAGGCGGCTGAAGGCGGTTCCGGGATATTCACACATCCTCTTGGTCGATGATGTCTTCACGACCGGCGCGACCCTCCGTTCCTGCCAGAAGGCGTTGAGGGTGGTTTTTCCGCCCCCGGTACGCATCAGCGTGGCCACTTTGGCGTGTGTCGGAATTTAACCCTTATTTCTGATTACGAATCGTAAGAAGAAACGTTTTAAATTAAGGGTTTTATCGAATGAAGCGCTTCACAAGCCCTGTATTGCACATCTATTAAAACAGACTAAAATTTCTCTTATAGTTTATAGGGTTGTAAATAAAACGGTTAAGTCAAAATATTTGTAAATATTTGCAAAAAATATTAAAAAAAGTTTGCGGGTATCAAAAAAAGCTGTACCTTTGCACTCGGGTTGAGCAAGGAGGTTCTCTCCCCGATCAACCTATTGGTTATTAGTTTTAGTGTTATTAATTATGTGGTTAGAGTGAGAGTCCACGCGCGATGCGTCGACGCTCATTTTTTTTGTATATCCACCTTCCTGTCGCTGGACTTGCCTAAGTGCCCGACTCTTCGTATTTTTGCCGGCGCTCTTGCCGTTCTTCACCGCTTGCGGTGAAAAAAAACACCCTCGGAGTGGGCAGGGGCAACGTGGATTGACGAAGGTGGGCAATCACTTTCGGATGAGAGATATTGTTGTTAACAGCGGGTAATTGTCTGCTTGCGAGAAATGAAGAATATGATAGAACTTGGAATCAAAGGCCGTCAGGAAGAAATAGTGACGGAGGAACTCACCGCCAGCCACATCGGCAGCGGCACGGTGAGGGTGTTCGCCACACCTATGATGATCGCATTGATGGAGCGTACCTGCCGCCTCAGCGTAAAGCCTTACCTTGAAGAGGGGCAGGAGACGGTCGGAACCAAGGTTGATGTCTCGCACGTCTCATCAACCCCTGTCGGGCTGAAGGTGTGGTGCGAAAGCGAAGTCGTCGAGATAGACCGCAGAAGGATAGTCTTCAAAGTCTCCGCCTACGATGAGAAAGGTCTCATCGGCGAAGGCACCCACGAGCGGTTCGTCATCGATGTGGCCAAGTTCCGGGCCAAGACTGAAGAGAAGAAAACGCCGCTTACTTAAAAGCTGTTTTGATTTGTTTGAAATGTTCTTTGAGGTGAAAAATCTTCATCTTCT
>CAVERO010000260.1:0-2051 GCA_963617915.1 Candidatus Methanomethylophilaceae archaeon
AAGAAGATGAAGATTTTTCACCTCAAAGAACATTTCAAACAAATCAAAACAGATTGTTAGTTGATAGCACATTAAACAGCACGAATATTATGCCGGACACGATGACAAGGGAGCAGCGGCATTACTGTATGTCGCGGATCAGAGGAAAGGACACGCGGCCGGAGATGGTGGCGCGGAGGTGGCTGCATTCCCAAGGGTTCAGGTACTCGCTGCATTCCAAGAGGCTGCCGGGGTGTCCGGACATAGTGCTTCGGAAGTATCACACGGTGATATTCATTAACGGTTGTTTCTGGCATGGGCATCCGGGGTGCGATAAGTTCAGGATGCCGAGCTCGAATGTGGAGTTTTGGCAGGAGAAGATCCGTCGGAACAAGGAGCGTGACGCCCGTGAGGTCGCCGAGCTTGAGGCTTTAGGGTGGAACGTGATTGTGGTCTGGGAGTGCGAATTGGCCAAGCAGTTCAGGGATGAGACTTTACGGAATTTGGCCGAGGCTGTAAGGCGGAACATCGAACCGGAGTCCATCCATCGGATTCCGCTGTCTGTGAGGAAATTGTCCTTGAAGGAATAATTTGCGTGAAGGAAATTGATTATTATCCCGAATTTTATTAATTTTGCATCGCAGAACACGGAGGATTGTCCGAGCGGTTTATGGTGCTTGTCTCGAAAACAAGTCGGCTGAAAGGCCCCACAGGTTCGAATCCTGTATCCTCCGCAAAATCGCTGTAATGAATTGAATGATAGTGAGTTATGCGATTTTTCCGAAAAAACGGGACAAAGACGGGACAAGATTTTTCCTTGTATGACGCCTTGAGTGCGTTGTGCAAAGAAAATAATTGTGCTAACTCCACCGATTCCATACATAGATTTCATCCCTCCGAAGCTCGTTACCGGAGATGTCTGGTATGTCTCATATTCCTGCAAATACCCACCTACCGGCAAGATGAGACGGATCCGCATGAAGCTGAACCGCATCCCCTCATTGCCTGAAAGAAAGCGCGTTGGCCGGAAGATCATAGCCGACCTGAGCATCAAGTTGCAGATGGGTTGGAATCCGTTCACGGAGAAGATAGCCCCGAAGGCTTACGCACTCATGTTCGAGACCCTTGACAAATTCCTTGCGGTCAAGACCAAGGACAGCCGCCCGGACACGGTCAGGGTTACACCTCCTACGTCAAAATATTCAAGAAGTGGTTGCTCGGCCACGGCTTTGACGAGACCTCCTACGTCTGCTCGTTCTCCGAAAGCGACGCCATCGACTTCATGGATGACCGCAATCCGGCCGTCTCCGCAAGGACCTACAACAACAGCATCCTGTTCTTCCGCGTCCTATTCAACTGGATGATAGAGCGGAAGTACATCAAGGACAATCCCTTCATGGCCGTCAAGCGCAAGCCCAAACGCCTCACGCAGAAGACCCGCCGCCTTGCGGCGATGACTCCCGCGAACCGCTCACGGAACGCCGACATCTGCATAGCGGACACCGGAGGAACGATACTTGGCAGTTATGCCTGTAATCCCAGGACCGCCGGAATTGAGTCCGACATAGAGGCTGTTCAGTCTGCGTTGTATGGAATCTCGGCGAAGAACCTCCCAGAGGCTGAAAACCATGGCTTCGGACTCCGGACTACGGTACGGATGCTGACCGCCGGGCTTTCAGGGGAGTATCTCCTCGCTTCTGGCGATGCGCTGTTTGCGGCCAGTGGAAATGCGGTCAAGTTTGTGGAGATCCCTTTCGGCGTGCGGTTCCACGGAACGGTCATCGCTTTCCGTATCCCGAAAATAGTGGACGATTTTGATTATATGAAATATGAGTCCACTTTAAAAAGTGCCTTTTACCACCTTTTACCCCCTTTAGAAGTATCTGTGAGGCATATATTTTTTCAAAAAATGACTTTTTCAAGTGGACGCAAATATATTGAGTGACATGGAAACAATTTGCATTAAAGACCTTGTCGGCTGCGACATCCTACTAGTATTCGGTCTTATCCTCTTTTACCTTCCAAATCCTGAAAGCTTCCAGGGCTTCGCCGCGCAGCAGCGTCTCGACCGG
>CAVERO010000261.1:0-2043 GCA_963617915.1 Candidatus Methanomethylophilaceae archaeon
TTTATCCGCAAAAATCCTTCACAAAAGCTTACCAACTTATTTTTTCATCATCACTGAATTGTTCTTCGAGGTCACAACCTGACTTCTAATTTTGCGGCAAATGTTGGGCAAATCCTTTTAATTGTCTATCTTTACCGCGAAATCTGTTGTGATTTTGCAGACATAAAGAATATGCCGAGATAATTTGACAATTCTTATCGGATGTTCCTTATGGCCGTTTTGGAACGCATACATATTAATAATACTTTGAAACTATAATGGAAATGAAGAAAGTACACGTTTTCAACGCCGGCCCTTGCCTGCTCCCGCAGGTGGCCATCGACAATGCAATTGAAGCCCTCAAGGATTTCAAGGGCACAGGTGTCTCAGTCCTCAGCATCTCACACCGCACAAAAGAATGGGACGCCACGATGGACGAGTGCCGCTCACTCTGGAGAGAGCTTCTGAATATTCCGGACACCCACGAGATTGTGTTCCTCGGAGGCGGAGCCTCTCTGCAGTTCCTGTACGTGGCGATGAACTACCTTGAGAAGAAGGCCGCCTATCTTGAGACGGGTGTCTGGGCCAAGAAAGCCCTCAAGGAAGCCAAGGGGATCGGCGAGGCCTACGCTCTCGCAAGCTCGGCGGACAAGAACTACTCCTACATTCCGAAGGGTTACGAGATTCCTACGGACCTCGACTACTTCCACATCACCACGAACAACACCATCTACGGCACCGAAATCAAGGAAGACATCGACTGCCCTGTCCCTCTGATCGCCGACATGTCATCCGACATCATGAGCCGCCCGGTGGACGTGAGCAAGTACGACCTCATCTACGGTGGCGCGCAGAAGAACGTCGGCCCTGCCGGTGTGATCTTCGCGATCATCAAGAAAGACTCCCTCGGAAGGGTTTCAAGGTATCTCCCCGCGATGCTTGACTACCGCAACCACATCGAGAAGCTCTCAATGTACAACACACCTCCGGTGTTCTCGATCTTCATGATGAACGAGACGCTCAAGTGGCTCAAGAGCATAGGCGGCGTTCCGGCCATCCAGAAGATCAACCGGCAGAAGGCTGACCTGCTGTATTCAGAGATTGACCGCAACCCTCTGTTCGTCGGCACCGCCGCCAAGGAGGACCGTTCGCTGATGAACGTCTGCTTCGTGATGGCTCCGGGGCACGAGGATCTTCAGGACGAGTTCCTGGCTTTCGCCAAGGAGCGCGGAATGGTCGGCATCAAGGGTCACCGCTCCGTAGGAGGCTTCAGGGCTTCCCTCTACAATGCCTGCACCGTCGAGGACGTCCAGGCTCTCGTTGACTGCATGAAAGAATTCGAAGAACTTAAGAAATAATTCACAATGAAGATATTAGTCGCAACACAGAAGCCTTTCTCGGCTGCCGCCGTCGCCGGGATAAAGGAGATTGTAACGGGAGCCGGACACGAGTTCGCCGCTCTTGAGAAGTACGCCGACGCGTCCGAGCTCATCGCCGCCGTCGCTGACGTGGACGCACTCATCATCCGTTCGGACAAAGTCACAGCCGAGGTGCTCGACGCCGCGAAGAACCTGAAGATTGTTGTGCGTGCCGGAGCCGGCTACGACAATGTTGACCTCGCAGCGGCAACGGCGCACAAAGTGGTCGTGATGAACACCCCGGGACAGAACTCCAACGCTGTCGCCGAACTCGCCATCGCGATGATGATCTACATGTGCCGCAACCAGTTCACCCCTGCCACCGGATCGGAAATCCAGGGCAAGAAACTGGGAATCCAGGCTTTCGGCAACGTCGGCCGTCTGGTCGGAAAGAAGGCCGAGGCTCTGGGAATGAGCGTGATGGCCATCGACCCGTTCATCCCTGCGGAGAAGATCCGCGAGGCCGGAGCCGAGCCTGCCGACTCGCTTGAGCACATGTACGCCTCATGCGATTTCATTTCCGTGCATATTCCCGCCACTCCCGAGACCATCGGTTCGATCGGCTACGGCCTGATCGCCAAGATGCCTAAAGGCGCGTGCCTTGTGAACACCGCCCGCAAGGAGGTCATCGACGAGGCCGGACTGG
>CAVERO010000262.1:0-65 GCA_963617915.1 Candidatus Methanomethylophilaceae archaeon
AGTGATGATGAAAAAAAAGTTGGTAAGGTTTTGTGAAGGATTTTTGCGGATAAATTTGTTTGAGA
>CAVERO010000262.1:130-2041 GCA_963617915.1 Candidatus Methanomethylophilaceae archaeon
GGTGGCACATGACTGATGAACAAATAAATTTAGGCCAAAAAGACGAACAAAAGCGCCAAGTTATTTTTTAGGAATCACTTAACGATTACTAAACACCTTCCCGGCGTCTATGAGGGATAATCCCGGACATATTCTTATGTGCTTGGCTCTTGTGCTTTGCCTCGGATTCTCTGCCGCGGCCTCACCGCAGGGGGACGACCATGACAGGGCTTTGGACAAGTATGCCGCGATCTGCGACCGCTGCCTTAGGTTGCGGGCGGATGTGGAGTCCGGGCAGGGCGTGCAGAAGGAGGAGCTTAAAGCCCTGCTAACAGAACTCGCGTCGCTGCGGAAGACTTTGTCCAACGCTTCAGGGGAGATGACAGCGGCGCAGAGGGAGAGGTTCGAGACAATCAAGGCCAAGTACCTGCGCGGAATGCATCCATCCGGACAGGAGGCGGAATCCAAAGACGGGAATATCCCCGGCCAAGGAACGGCTCGGCGGCGGTTCAGTCCATTGCCTGATGTGGCTCCGCTTCCTGTCGCTCCTGTCGCTGCTCCGGTCACTGAACCTGTCGAAGCGCTTTCTCGAACGCCTTCCTTAAAGTCGCTTCGACACGCTCAGCGACCGGAAGGGTTGCACGCTCAGCGACCGGAAGGGTTGCAGGCTCAGCGACCGGAAGGGTTGCAGGCTCAGCGACCGGAGGGGTCACAGGCTCGGCGACCGGAAGGGTTGCAGGCTCGGCGACAAGGTTCGTTTTCCGGGACAAGGCCATTTGGAGTTGCCGTTCTGGCCGATGCCGGAATGTTCCCGACCCCGTCCTATGGTGCGATGGCTGTGGCGACATGGAACGGACTCGGCGCATACGTCACCTGTCGAAGCGACTTCCGGAAGAATGAATATTCCTACGAATGCACCAGCGGTGGTGACACTGAATATGGCCGTATCTGGGCCACAGGGAACTCACGCGTGAGCCGTTCTGTGGCAACCGCCGGTCTGGCGATGTTCACTTCCGGACGCTTCGGCTTTTATGCCGGCGGCGGGCTGACATCGTACACCCGTTGTCTTGAGGATGTCTCCGGTCAATGGGTCAGAGTGAAGGATGAGTCCTTCAGAGCCCTTGCGGTCGATGCCGGGATGTTTCTCACGTTCAATCCGGTGGTCCTCTCCGCTGGTGTCACGTCCGATTTCTCCGGCCATGTTGATGTCCGGATTGGCATAGGTGTCCGTTTCCGGTAACGCACCATGGCCATGCCCTCTGCCGGGAAAACAGCTTCTTAGTGATTCCTAAATAATCTTGGTGCTTTTGCTCGTCTTTTTGGTCTGAATCCATTTTTTCATCACCTCTCAAAGGGTCTTCAGGTGATTGATACCGCCCTGACGGCCGGCCATGTAGGACGGAGTGTATTCGCCGTTCCTCAGAATCCGGGAAATGTAGAGAGGGTAGCCTTTAATGAAGTTGGCGACCTCGAAGCGGTCTCCGGGCAGGAGTTTGGAATTGAATGACGATTCGACCTCAAACAGGCAGTCGCCGATGTACTTGAGAGTGACCTTCCGGTCAGGATTCCAACCGATTTCCACTCTGCTTTCCGGAGCCAGACTACATGAGTTGATGAAGTCCGCCGTGAAAAATCGCGACTGGAAGACTTCGGAATCCTTAAGATTCCCGCAGAAGGTCTTGTAGTCCTTCATGCCGATGTATTTGGACAGCACGTCGAGTGTGGCCTTCCGAGGGACCGGGGTCATGTTGACGTAGCCCCACATCCTTTTCAGCGTCGAGGCGGAGATGCGCTCACGTGTCTCGCTCTCAATCTCTTGAGCCAACGAGTAAAAGTCTGAGGAGGTTTTGACACACTTGCTGAATTTCTGCTCCACAAGGGACATCAGGTAATTCATCTCCGGAATCTGTCTGTCTGCCATATTCGTTTCAT
>CAVERO010000263.1:0-2040 GCA_963617915.1 Candidatus Methanomethylophilaceae archaeon
AGTCATCTGCCTTTCAACAAGGACGTGAAGCCGTGGCTTGACAAGGCTATGGAGATGCTTCAGCCTGATCCTGCCATGTTGTCCAGAATCCATCAGCAGTACGGCCTTGGAGAATATGTCAAAATGAATTGGAACGAGGCCATCGCTCACTACAAGGAGGCGTATCGCTACAATCCGGGATTTATCTCAGCCCTGTCCACCATTGCCTATTGCTACGAGCAGAAAAAAGACTACAAGGCCGCTCTGGAATGGTATGAGAAGTACCTGAAGGTCGCCCGTCCAGGCTCCCGAGGCCACAACTTCGCCACCCAAAGCGTCAAGTACCTCAAGGGCGAGCTCTTTATGGAGGAAAAGTAAGAAGCTGTTTTGATTTGAAATGTTCTTTGAGGTGAAAAATCTTCAAACAAACAAATCAAAACAGCTTCTAAGAGTCTGTGCGAAACAGCAGCCATCAAGCCGGCAGTAACTGTCAGTCCCTCCTGAAAATGTCCCTTGTGTAAACCTTGTCACGCACGTCGTCAAGGCAAGTGTCGTAGCGGTTGGCGATGATGGCGTTGCTGCGCGTCTTGAATTCCTCAAGGTCGTTGACTATTGTGGAGCCGAAGAAAGTGTCACCGTTGTTGAGGGTCGGCTCATAGACAATAACTTCCGCTCCTTTGGCTTTGATCCTCTTCATCACGCCCTGGATAGAACTCTGCCTGAAATTGTCGGAGTTGGATTTCATCGTGAGCCGGAATACCCCGATCACGCATCCATGCTCCTTGGAGCTGTCCCATTGCCCGTTCTCGCTGTAGTAGCCGGCCTTCCGGAGCACAGCGTCGGCTATGTAGTCCTTGCGGGTGCGGTTGCTTTCCACTATCGCCTGGATCAGGTTCTCCGGGACGTCGGAATAGTTGGCCAGCAACTGTTTGGTGTCCTTTGGGAGGCAGTAGCCCCCGTAGCCGAATGAAGGATTGTTATAGTGTGTGCCTATGCGGGGATCCAGACCTACTCCCTTGATGATTGACTGAGTGTCCAGACCCTTGATCTCGGCGTAGGTGTCAAGTTCGTTGAAGTAGCTGACCCTGAGTGCGAGATAGGTGTTGGCGAAGAGTTTCACGGCCTCGGCCTCCTTCATCCCCATGAAGAGGGTATCGATGTTTTCCTTCAGCGCTCCTTCTTGCAGAAGGGCGGCGAATGTCTTGGCGTAGTCTTTGGCAAGAGGGTTGCCGATGGCATTTATGGCCGCGTTCTCCTCATCCCACTTACTGTTCTTCTCGGATGGGAGTATTTCCGGGTAGCCGACGATTATCCTTGACGGGTAGAGGTTGTCGTAGAGCGCCTTGCTCTCGCGGAGGAATTCCGGAGAGAAGAGCAGGTTGAACTTCTTGCCTTTTAGTGCCGGGTCAGTGAGGAATTTAAGGGCGTACTTGACATAGAGGCTGCGGGTGTAGCCTACCGGTATGGTGGACTTGATGACCATCACGGCGTCAGGGTTGACGCTGATCACGAGGTCGATGACATCCTCAATGCAGTGGGTGTCGAAGTAGTTCTTCTGGGGGTCGTAGTTCGTCGGAGCGGCGATGACCACGAAGTCGGCGTCCTTGTAGGCGGCAGCCCCGTCCATGGTTGCCAGCAGGTCAAGTCTGGACGGAACCCCGGAGGCCTCGAAGCCGCCGAATTCCCCGCGGAGGTACTTTTCAATGTATTCGTCCTGAACGGGGCTGATGCGGTTGTTGATTTTCTCGACTTTTTCCGGGATGATGTCCACGGCGGTCACTTTGTGGTGAGTCGCAAGCAGAACCGAGATGCTCAGTCCCACATACCCGGTGCCGGCGACGGCGATTTGGATGTCCTTGAATTCTCTCATGAGATGCTTATCTTAGGAAACCTTCAAAAAATAACCTGCATCTTCTTTTTCATTCTTTTCGGCCTGGATTCCTTTTCTCATCAGTCGTGTACCACCGGCACACTCCTTCTACAAAAAAAGAAATCTATCCTCAAAAAACTTTGCCGAATCTGCGGCAACTTAGAAGCTGTTTATTATTATCATGTTTCTAG
>CAVERO010000264.1:0-2026 GCA_963617915.1 Candidatus Methanomethylophilaceae archaeon
TAAGTGATGATGAAAAAATAAGTTGGTAAGGTTTTGTGAAGGATTTTTGCGGATAAGAAGCTGTTTTGATTTGTTTGAAATGTTCTTTGAGGTGAAAAATCTTCAAACAAACAAATCAAAACAGCTTCGTAATTTTATGAATATTCAGGCGGTGCCCCTGCCCTTCGCACCGGTGCCGCCTTTTTCAAAGCCACTTCACGCTGCCTGAAGGCGAGCCTTCCAAGAATCTATGGTCTAACCTTGATGTTTAGACAGCCAGAAGGTTGACCGCCAAGGCACGTAGGTATATTCATTAAACATTTTTTCAAAGAGTATTATGGTAAGAGTAAAACCGTTCGCGGCGATCAGGCCGCCGAAAGATATCGTGACAGAGGTGGCCGCGCCGCCTTACGACGTGCTCAACTCCGAAGAGGCCAAGGAGATGGCCGGGGAGAAATCTCTCCTCCACATCACCAAGCCGGAGATAGACTTCAACCCTATCCTCGAAGACCACGACCCGAAGGTCTATGACGAGGCCGTGAAGAATTTCAAGGAATGGCAGGAGAAGGGCTGGCTCCGGCGCGACCCTAAGGAGTGCTACTACGTCTATGCGCAGACAATGGAGGGCCGCACGCAGTACGGACTCGTTCTCTGCGCCCACACGGACGACTATGCTTCCGGAAAAATCAAGAAGCACGAGCTCACCCGCAAGGACAAGGAGGATGACCGCATGGTCCACGTGCGCATCCAGAACGCCAACATCGAGCCGGTGTTCTTCGCCTACAAGGACAACCACGTCCTGAACGAGATTGTCGCACAGACCGTAAAGAAAACCCCGGAGTACGATTTCATCGATGAGAACAAGTTCGGCCACAAGTTCTGGGTGATAGATGACGACAAGACAATCGACCAGGTCACAAGGTTGTTCCAGAACGACGTGGACGCTTTCTATGTGGCTGACGGCCACCACCGTACCGCTGCGGCGGCGCGTGTCGGAGCCGAGAAGAGGTCTCAGAATCCGAACCACACAGGCGATGAGGAGTACAACTTCTTCATGGCTGTATGCTTCCCTGAAAGCCAGCTGAAAATCCTTGACTACAACCGTGTCGTAAAGGACTTGAACGGCCTTTCCAAGGAACAGTTCATCGCCGCCCTTGAGGAGAACTTCACGGTGAAGGAAACTGGTAAGGAAATCTACACCCCTGACCACCTGCACAACTTCTCGATGTATCTGGACGGGAAGTGGTACTCTCTGGAGGCTCTTCCGGGCAGGTATGACGACAAGGACCCGATCGGGGTTCTGGACGTCACGATCCTCTCGAATCTTGTGCTTGACAAAGTGCTTGGAATCAAGGATCTGCGCACGGACAAGCGGATTGATTTCGTGGGCGGCATCAGAGGTCTGGACGAACTTGAGCGCAGGGTTGACAGCGGCGAGATGAAGGTGGCCTTCGCCCTCTACCCTGTCTCCATGCAGCAGCTTATCGACATCGCCGACACCGGCAACATCATGCCTCCGAAGACCACGTGGTTCGAGCCGAAACTCCGTTCCGGTCTGGCCATCCACACTCTCGGTTAGAAGCGTAACGACCTTCCGGGAGCACTGCCGCCGAGGTGTGGGTCACCGAGCCTGTCGAGGAGCTACCGAGCCTGCCGAGTGGTGGGTCACTGAGCCTGCCGAGTGGTGGGTCACTGAGCCTGCCGAAGTGGTGGGTCACTGAGCCTGTCGAAGTGGTGGGTCACTGAGCCTGTCGAAGTGCAAGCCGCCGAATCTGCCGCAGCACAGGTCACCAAGCCTGTCGAAGTGACCGCTACAGGAGGTTATAGACCGAAAATCCCGGGCGTTTGTAACCACACGCCCGGGATTTTCGGTTAGTCAATCGCCACTAAAGGCATCAGCGTATGTTCCTCTTTCTCAAAGCATTGCGCCACACTCGTTGATTATCAATCAGTGGTGAACAACCTCTTGACTTACAACCGATTAAAAAATCTTCTTTAGTTGAAAGTTCCTAAAGAGAAACAGCTTATCGTCTTGTTTTCAAGCAGT